>JARFPK010000005.1 GCA_029167045.1 Candidatus Methanocrinis natronophilus | reverse complement strand
CAAGGTCTATTCAAAGGTCCTCCAGATGGTCAACTATACCCTCTGGTCCAACATCAAGGGCCTCTCTGCTCTGAAGAAGAATGGCAGAAAGGTGGGGCATCTTAGATTCAAGGGCAAAGGGTGGTACAATACCCTGAACTATAATCAGTCGGGGTTCAAGCTCGATCAGGACCACAGTATACTGAAGCTCTCCAAGATTGGAGAGATAAAGATCAAGCTCCATCGGAAGGTTGAAGGCAATATCAAGGCGGTCATCATCAAGCGTGAAGGCGATAGCTGGTTTGCTTTGATTCAGGCAGAGCAAGAACCAAAGCAATTATCTGAAACAGGTAACGTTGTAGGTCTGGATGTTGGCTTGGCATCCTTTGTCGTGGATAGCGATGGAAATTCGGTGGAGAATCCGAGGTTCGCAGAGAAGGCTGCTACAAAGGTCAAGAATATCCAGAGAAAGCTTTCCAGAGCTCAAAAAGGCTCCAATAACCGCCGAAAACTCGTGGATAAGCTGAACAAGGCCCATGAACGGATCAATAACCAGAGGTCCGATTTCCTCCATAAGCTCTCCAGGATGTATGTCAACAGATATGATATCATCTGTGCTGAGGATCTGGATGTCATGGGCTTGAAGGAAAAGGGCAACAATAAAGGCATTCATAGAAACATCCACGATGCCTCCTGGTCAAGGTTCATGTCCATGCTTTCGTACAAGGCTCAAAGTGCTGGTCGAAAGCTGATAGTGGTAGACCCACGCAACACTTCGCAGAGGTGTTCCTTCTGCGGCAGCATTGTGAGAAAGGAACTGTCAGATAGAGTCCACGAATGCCCATATTGTGGTTTCTCATCCAACCGCGACTACAATGCAGCAGTAAACATTCTCTCCACAGGGATGGAACAGCCCGTAGCGCCCATAGAGTCAAAACCTCTACATCACGTTTCTGTGATGCAAGTCTTGGCGATGAAGTGGGAAGCCCTACCCTTTAGGGTAGGGTAGTTCACGCCTCTCTTCGCCGCCGTAGCCGAGGTGGGTCCCCCCGGCGACCCCCAGGATCCTCTCGACGCCCGTCACCCTTTGGGCGTGGAGGAGGGTGTTGATCATCCCCGAGTGGGCGCATCCCAGGATGACGAAGAGCCCCCTCTTAAAGACCAGTGCCAGGGCCTGGTCGTCGGCGATGGGGTCGACTTCGATCTTCCCATCCTCCGAGACGACTAAGAGATCTTCCCTCACCACCTCATATTCTGTTGTTTTTGGGACCTCCCCCGTCAGCCATACCCCGGGGGAGATCTCCCTGGCCATCCTCGACAGATCGAAGGCGGCCCCCATCTCCTCCAGATCCCCTCTATCGAAGGGGATACCGATCTGCCTCAGAGCCCCATCCCGTCGGGTGTATCGGGAGCTGAAGACGTCAGGATGGGCGTATATGGGAACAGGGCCGGTGCTCTTGAGAAGGTTCAAGAGCCCCCCGGTGTGGTCATAGTGGCCGTGGCTGAGGGCGATGGGAACCCCCGCCAGGTCGATCCCCAGGAGGTCTGCGTTCCTGGAGGCGGCATAAGTCTGGCCCGCATCAAATAGGAGCCTGAAGCCCCCGACCTCCAGATAGGCTGAGAAGCCGTGCTCCGCCAGGACGCCGCCCCTGAGCCCCGCCGAGTTCTCGACGAGGGTGACAAGCCTCATCTTCCGTTTCAACTTTAAGCCCACCTGCCGATCAATTATCTCGCCTCTCTGTTCAAAGCCGCCTTCCGCCGTACCATCAATCCTTCCAGAAGTCGGGGATCAATAGAACCAGGACCGTCAGTATCTCCAGCCTCCCGATCCACATGCAGATGATGAGGATCAGCTTTCCGGGGATCGAGAGGTCGGAGTAGTTGTTCGTCGGGCCGAATCGGTTGAGGCCTGGGCCCACGTTCCCGAGGGCCGAGGCGACGGCGGAGGCGGCGCTGATCATCTCGCCGTCGCGAAAGCCGCCGGGGAAGAGGCCCGCCACCTCCTCCGTCCTGGAGTACCCCTGGGTGATGTTCAGGGGCCTTCGGTCCATCTCTATACTCCTGGATGCGTTCTCGGGGGTGACGAAGACGGCGATGGCGCCGTCCCTGGGGTGGTAGCCCAAGATCCGATCAGCCTCTTCCCAGCCGTCGGGCCCGAAACATACGACCTTCCGGCCGCCTTGGCCGTCTGAGACGAAGCAGACCATCTCCCCTGCGACCATCTCCTCTCTCCCGACGGTGGCTACCGAGGCGAAGAGGACCGTCGCCACGGCGAAGATGAGGATGTAGATGGCCATGAATATCATTATCGAGTGGAGAACGTCGTCCTTGACCGTCGCCCCCTTCAGCTTGACGGCGATGACCGCCTTGGGGTGGAGGGCCTTGAAGAGCTCCCGGCGGCCGTACTTCATCGTCAGGAGGATCCTGACGAGCTTGATCCCCCCCGAGGTCGACCCGGCGCAGGCTCCAGTGAACATCAGCATCAAAAGCATCAGCTTTGCCGGCTCCGTCCAGCGGTCGTAGTCGGCGGTGGCAAAGCCTGTGGAGGTGATGATCGATACGGTCTGGAAGGCGGCGGTCCGCAGATAGAGGCTCGCCAGGGCGAGACCTTCGGCGTCCTTTTCCCCCTCGGGGAAGGAGGCGTCGATCCCGCCGAAGGCGAGGATGACGGCTATGGCGACGAGGACGATTGAGATGTAGAACCTGAACTCCGGGTCTCTTATCAGGCTCTTTCTGTTGACGTAGATCGTCCGGTAGTGGAGGGCGAAGTTCGCCCCGGCGATGAACATGAAGAAGATGACGATCGTCTGGATCAGGGGTCCGTTGAACCCCGGTCCGTCGTAATGGGCTATGCTCTCCGCCATGGGGGAGAAACCCCCGGTGGCGACGGTGGAGAAGGTGGTGCATATGGAGTCGTACGCCGGCATCCCCGCCATCATCAAGAGGATGAACTGGGCGGCGGTGAGGACCATATAGACCCCCCAGAGGATCTTCGCCGTACCCTTGATCCGGGGCCGGATCATCTCCTCCGCAGGCCCCGGAACCTCGGCCTTGAAGAGCTGGCGGCCCGCCACCCCCAGGTTGGGGAGGATCGCTATGAATAGGACGATGATCCCCATCCCGCCGAGCCACTGGGTGAAGGACCTCCAGAAGAGGAGGCCGCGGTAAGTCGGCTCGGTGAGGGTCGATGGGAGGTTGGCATCGCCTCCGAGGAGGGTGGCGTTGAGGGTGGCATTTAGGAGAGCGTCGCCAGAGGCCGAGATGTTCGAGGAGATCAGATCACCCCCCGAGGCGGACCCGCCGAGGAAGGCAGCGTGGGCGAGAGAGGTGGCCAGGCTCTGGCCGGCGGCGGTGGAGTTGATGATGTAGAGGCCGTCGGGGCCGACCTCCGAGAGGATCGTCGCCCCCGTCGTCGTGAAGCCGGAGATCGACTCGAAGAGGGCGTCGATGGGGCCCAGGCCCAAGAAGACGTAAGGAAGGGCGCCGATGACGGCGGCCCCGAGCCATCCGAAGGCGACTAGGCCGAAACTCTCCTTATTGGTGAAGTCGCCCTCTCTTCCGGCCATCGCCATCCCCTGGCCGAGTCCGAGGACGATGAGGGCGGAGAGGACGAAGGATGCGACTCCCGCCATCTCCCCGTAGACGAGAGATACGGCGGCGGGGATGAACATAAAAGCCCCGAGCAGCTTCAGCAGGGTGCCGAAGACCTTCAGAAAGACTCTAGTCCTCACCATCGCGCCTCCTCCACCTCAAAAGGAGCCGATAGGTCCGGCCCCGATAGGGAACCTTCCCCATCTATTTGATGGTGGTGGTTGAATTATAACTCGTGGATCCTAGATCAACCTCTCTTCTCGTCCGCCGAAGTCATCGGGAGATGCCGTAGCGTCTCAGGGTCTCCTCCAGGATCTCACCGCTGGGGGCCCACCCCCGGAGGGTCCGGTACTCCGCCAGCATCTCTGGGAGCTCGACGACGTTCCCTTTTGAGGGGCCATCCCTGACCATCCCGGAGAGGAGCCTTCCTGGAAGGGTGTCCTCCAAGACCCCCGCCCTCTCGTTGTAGAGCCGCTCCAGGTTGAAGATCCTCCCCCCCATCTCCATCATATCTTCCCGACGGATATCCGAGCCCGTCGCCCCGTTGTAGAGGTCGACGAGGATCTCGGGACCGAGGAGCTGCTGGACGAACCTGCATAGGACGAGGGAGTCGACGAAGGCGGTCTCGTCCTGCACCCCCATCACGAGCTTCGCCTTCCCCACAGAGGATAACCTCTCGGCCTTACCGGTCAGCTCGTGGAGGACGGTGTAGCCCTTCATGTGGCACCCGCCCCGGTTGGAGGTGGCGTAGGCGAGGCCCATCCCCTTCGCCCCCCTGGGGTCGTAGCCGGGGAGCTCCAGCCCCTTTGAGTCCATCGACGCCTCGGGTGCACCCCTCTCCAGGGCGAGGCGTCTCGCCCCTCCGGCGAGCATCCTACCCCCACCTTCCATCATGCCGATCTTCTTTATCGTATCCAGCGTCCCCGCAGGGTCGTCCCAACCCGGCCCCTCCTCCATCTTCCCCATATCTCTCAGCTCTGCGGCGGCAGCGATCGTCGATCCCGTCGAGATGGTGTCGAGGCCCAGATCGTCGCAGAGAGCCCCGGCCCTGACTATCGAAGGCAGGTCGGAGGAGTCGAGGTTGGGGCCGAAGGACCAGATAGTCTCAAACTCGGGAGCCTTTTTGACCTCTCCTCCGGGGAGGGTCGCCCAGTGGCCGCAGGCGACGGGGCAAGCGGCGCAGCCGTGCCTTCCGGAGAGGATATCCCGCCGTAGCCTCTCGCCGCCGACCTCTTCAGCCCTCTGGGCAGGCCACCGGGACTCTTGGAAGTTCTTCACCGGAAGCATCCCGCTGACGTTCAAGAGGTGGAAGATCGACACAGTCCCCATCTCGGCGAGCCCCCAGCCCCGGCGGAGCCTCGTCCTGATCAGAGACCTCGCCCTCGCCGCAGCTATATCGAAGGACTTCGGGTCCTCGACCTCCACCTTCATCCTCCCGGAGACGACGACCGCCTTTAGGTTCCCCCCTCCCCAGGGCACGCCTCCCGTTGACGATGACGTTGGAGATCAGGGCCCCCCTCTCCCCGGCGGGGCCTATGGTGGCGACTTTGGCTGCGTGCCTCTCCTCCAGGATCCTGTTTGTCTCTCCCGTGACCTTCCCCCAGAGGTCCCCGGCGTCCCGAATATCAGACCCCTCGTCGGAGACGACCAGGTAAGATGGGCCTTCGGCCCTACCCTGGACGACGATGGCGTCGTAGCCTGCCCTCTTGATCCACGGGCCGAAGAATCCACCGCAGTTGCTGTCGGTGAGAAGGCCGGTGAGGGGCGACTTGAAGGAGGCGGAGAACCTCCCAGATGTGGGAGCCCCGGTCCCGGACAACGGCCCGGCAGCGAAGACTACCCTCATATCCGGGGCGAGGGGATAGGATCGCGGGTCGGTCTCATCGGAGAGGATCTTCGCCCCCAGGCCCCGACCCCCCACATAGCCTCCGGGCACCCGGGGATCGATCCTCTCCTCAGATATCTCCCCTCTTCCCAGGTTTGCCCTGAGGATCAGGCCGGTGCTGCTCAAGAGATCGCCTCATAAATTTTTCAAACGCCCTTCAGGAGGGTCTTTCGCCTTACCAATGATCTCGAGGCCGGTGGCTTCTCCGTTATCCCCACCAGCCTCAGGGGCCCGGATATACGACCTCTATATCCAGGTCGTGGATCAGCCTGCGAAGCTCGTCGCATGAGATGGGCCGCTTGAACTCGCTGCACCTCTTCACCTTCTCAGCCAGGAGGCATATCTCGTCCTTCTTGAGGTCGTAGCCCATCTTCTTTGTGATGTACTTGAGCGCCTTGGCGCCGGTATGCTTTCCGATGATGATCCTCCTCGCAGAGCCGACCATCTCGGGGGAGTAGAGTTCATAGGTCCGGGGCTCCTCCAGGACCGCAGCGACGTGGATCCCCGACTCGTGGGCGAAGGCGTTCTCGCCGACGACCGCCTTGTTCTTCGGCATCATCACCCCCGAGCAGCTCTGGACGAGCTTGGAGAGGGGTGTGAGCTTAGTCGTATCGTACCGATCGACATCGTGGTGGACCCTGAGGGCGACGAGGAGCTCCTCGAGAGGGGTGTTTCCGCTCCTCTCGCCGATCCCGTTTATGGTGGTGTGAAGCTGCTTGGCCCCCGCCTCCGCCGCCGCGAGGGTGTTGGCGAGGGCCATTCCCAGGTCGTCGTGGCAGTGCATGCATATGGGGATATCGACCTCCTTTTTGATCTCGCTGACTAGGTAGCCGGTGGTCCTGGGGTTCATTATCCCCACGGTATCGGCGATGCTGACGTAATCGGCCCTGTACTCCTCCGCCTTTCTGTATAGCCTCTTCAGGAGGTCGAAGTCGGTTCTGGTGGCGTCCTCCGCGCTGAACCTGACGATGAGGCCATGATCTTTTGCGAACTCCACCGTCTCAAAGGCGCACTTCACCGCCTCGGCGCAGGTCATGTGGAGCTTGTACTTGAGGTGGAGCTCCGATGTGGCTATGAAGACGCTGACCATGTCGACGTCGCAGTCGAGGGCCACCTCCACGTCTTTTGGGACGGACCGGGAGAGGACCGATATCTTGGAGTCGAGGCCCAGGTTCGTTATATCCTGGACAGCCCTCTTCTCCGCCTCCGAGACGACGGGAAAACCGGCCTCGATGATCTCGACCCCCACCTCGTTCAGCCTGATGGCGATCTCCAGCTTCTCGTCGGCCCTGAAGACGACTCCGGGCATCTGCTCCCCGTCTCTCAGGGTGACGTCGCAGACCTCGATATCGATCTTCGGAGTCTTTGCGAGCTTTAAGAACTGATTGACGGAATAATCTTGCATCAGGGGATGGTATCTGGAGTTCGTGGGTTAAATCGGTTTCGAAGGATTCTGTCGGTCTTCCAAGAGGAAAAAAATGTCAGGTGCCCAAAACCTGCGAAGGCTCTAGGCGATCCCCATCTCGCGGCCGTTGCCGAGGAACCGATTAGGTCCTACCCTGTCGATCCCGGAGTTTAATAGTTGTATCCCCACGCTGTTGTAGGTGATCACGTTACCCTTGACTTCGGAGTTCTGGGAGCTCTCGAGGGATATCCCCGAGTTTGTATTGTTGCCGACGACGTTCCTCTCTACGACGTTCTTCTCAGATTCGAGGATCTGGATCCCGTTGTCGCCGTTGTTCATGATGGTATTCTCAACGAACCGGTTGCCTGGGGACCTGAAGACCATGATCCCGTCATTGACGCTGTTGGAGGCTATGCTGTTGGCGACGGTGTTGTTGGTCGACTCCCCCTTCAGATAGATCCCCCACCATCCGCTGTTCCAGATGGAGCATCCTGAGATGATATTATCGCTGGAGACGACCTCGATCCCAGCGCTGGGATGGGGACCGGAGTTGGTTATGTGCAAACCCTCCAGAACCGACCCCCCGGCCTCGAGGAGGACCGCGGAGCCGCTGCCGGCGGCGTTGACTACAGGAATCCCCTCGCCGGTGTCGACCCCTCTGAGGGTGATACGCTTATCGACGACGACGTTCTCGCTATAGGTCCCGCTCCCCACCTCCACGGTATCGCCGTCGACGGCGGCCTCGATGGCTGCCTGGATGGTGGTGAAGGCACAACCGTTGAGGCAGACGTAGTGGGTCACCGGTAAAGCCTCTACGACCTCTGCTTCAGCCTTCTCGGGGACCTCCTGGGTGATGGAGATGTTCTCGGCCTCAATCGTCGTATCGCTGACGATGTCGACGGTGACCGGCTCCTCAGATTCCCCGGCCTCCACCATCACGGCGGTCTCGTTCTCGATATCGCCGACGGTTCCCGTGGCCTCCTCCAGATCTATATCCCTCATCTCCTGGACCCCGGAGGTGGCGTCCGGCCCAAGGATGGGGGGCTCAATGGCATTTAAGCTGGCGTTTATGCTATCGTTTATGCTATCGTTTATGCTACCGTTTGAGCTCTCGTTTAAGCTGGCATTTATGCCGTCGGCAGAGTCAGCCCCCTGGGCAAGCCCGGCAAAGAGCAATAAAGCCAGGGTGAAGAAGCCCCCGATGGCGCGTTTATGAGTGCAATCTCGAAGCATATTTGAACCTCGCCGTTCAAGTTATAGCTCTTCTGTATTAAGATTTCCGCGATCGATATCGAGCCTTCGTCTACCCCTCATCCGATCCCTAGGCCTGATCCGGCTATTTGACGACCTCGATCTCGAAGAGCTTCGGCCAGAGCTTCCCCGTGACAAAGAGCCTTCCAGTCTCGGGGTCGTGGGCGATCCCGTTGAGGACGTCCGCCCTCTCGCGCTCCTCCTCGGTGAGAAGGCCGGAGAGGTCGATCCAGGCCACCACCACCCCCATCTCAGGAGATATGATGGCGATCCTATCCGTCTTCCAGACGTTGGCGTAGATGAGGCCGTCGATATATTCCAGCTCGTTCAGCCAGAGGAGCGGCTCGCCTCCGGCGAGGACCTCCACCCCGCCTATAACCTTGAAGGTCTCGGGGTCCAGGAACCTGAGCTTTGAGGTCCCGTCGGACATGATGAGCCTCTCACCGTCGCTCGTTATCCCCCACCCCTCCGTCGCGTAGAAGAAGGTTTCGACTACGGTGAGGTCATCGGTATCCCAGACGAGGCCGACCCCGGACCTCCAGGTGAGCTGGACGATCCGATCCTCCAAGAGGACGATCCCCTCGCCGAATAGATCGGTCGGCAACGCCCTGTATCTCACCACCTCCCCCGTCTGCGGTACCGTCTCCCGGAGGCTCGACCTGCCATAGAGGCCCGTCCCCTCGTAGAGGAGGCCGTCCCGATAAGCCAGCCCCTGGGTAAAGGCCCCAGGATCGTGGGGGTGGACCGCCACCACCCTGTATCCGTAGACGGGGATCTCCTTCTCATCGACGGCCACCTCTCCGATGCAGCCTGATATGAGGAGGGCGAAGATGAGGGCTGCGGTGTATTTCGCGGTCATTTCTCTCGTTTTAACGGGTCGAAAGGCATATTTAGAAGATTCGGACGGGATCTCGGTTCCAGGAGGTTTTAACGGGGGTTTTGGGGTGGGCGACTGAGACGTTTAGATCCGTCGGAGAGCCGATCTACCAACAGGT
This sequence comes from Candidatus Methanocrinis natronophilus, assembly GCA_029167045.1. Taxonomy (GTDB): domain Archaea; phylum Halobacteriota; class Methanosarcinia; order Methanotrichales; family Methanotrichaceae; genus Methanocrinis; species Methanocrinis natronophilus. The sequence continues at coordinate 71,344 of JARFPK010000005.1, read as the reverse complement.
ATATCTTCATGGCGCAAAGACCCATCCTTGCTTGCTGAGATGACCTCTTTGGGGATCTCGCCAGCTCCGTCGGTTCTTCGGAATCGAAGACCAAAAAGGGTACGTGAATATGATGGACGATAGACGTGGACGTGGTAGAGGCGGCTTCGACAGAGGCCCCAGAGAGATGTCCGACGCGACCTGTGCGGATTGTGGAAAGGAGACTAAGGTCCCCTTCAAGCCCGACGGATCGAGGCCGGTATACTGCAGCGAATGTTATCAGAAGCACAGACCAGCGAGATCTCCTCGACGGTACTGATCAGATCCCAGCCGATCTGATACAGCCGTCCAGAAGATCTTCAGGTATGACGGCGGGAGAGTAGGCAGGGGCCACCTTGCCCCCCTTTCCAGCCAGCGGCCCTTTTTACGGGTTCTTTTTACGGGTAGCGTATATGGGGTCATCGGAGAAGTCGTCGGATTCGCGAAGGTCGACGATCCTTACCAGAGTGGCTCCAGACCCGCTCCCGATGAGATGGAGGAGGAGAATAGTCGATCCGAGGCGATAGGTGCTCTCCATTCCAGAGACGAAAGCTCCTTGGAGACGCCTATATCCATCGAGGAACTCCTGTATTTGTAATTAATGTTCGGCGGTTCAAAATAAATTATTTATATGATTAAGTTTTTGTAAGAATCAAATTAAAAAAATCCCCCGGTGACGATGATGAAGGAGAGCACAGTGAAAGTCCTGGACGATAAGGATCTGGAGTTCGCGGAGACCCTCAGAAGCCTCGGGGTCCAGAGGAACGTGGCCATCCTGATCACATACCTGGCCAACGTAGAAGAAGCATCCTCGAGGGATATCGAGATGGGCTCCAACCTCAGGCAGCCTGAGGTGAGCATAGCGATGCGCCCGCTCCGAGACAACGACTGGGTGAGCGAAAAAGAGGTCCGCAGGGGTGGAAAAGGCAGGCCGATGAAGGTCTATTCCCTCCTGACCCCCATCGACGAGATAATAAGGCATTTTGAAGAAGAGAAGCAGCAAGAATCTGTCCAGACTATGGAGAGCATACAGAAGCTTAAAGAATTGATATCAGGATGAGACCTCTGCCCTTTTCTCATATCGGGATCGGTACCGGGGCTCCGGATGCGGCGTCCATACGGGGGAGTTGAAAGAGATGGAACCGGGATCGATCCACGGGGGCCCCCTCCTGACGGCTTTTTTATCTCTCCATTATCCCTTCATCTTTCGCCATGGAAGAGTCGGCGTATAATAGATCAGATCCTCACATGGACTCCCTTTTCTGCGAGGTATCTCTTGACGGCGTCGACACCCCACTCGTTATAGTGGAATATGCTGGCGGCGAGGGCCGCCGAGGCCCCGGTCCTGGAGAATACCTCGAAGATATCATCGGGGCTTCCGCACCCCCCCGAGGCGATCACCGGTATCCTCACCCTATCGGAGACGGCCTGGGTGAGGGGGATGTCGAAGCCGTCGTAGGTCCCGTCCCGATCCATGCTGGTTAGGAGGATCTCCCCGGCGCCGAGGGCCTCGGCCTCCATCGCCCAGGCGAGGGCGTCGACGCCGGAGAACTCCCTCCCCCCGTAGAAGGAGGCCTCAAACCAGGACTCTCCCTGAGGGGTTGGGACGGTTATCCTCCCCTCGGATGGGGCGTCCCTCCTCTTCGCGTCGATGGCGACGACGCAGGCCTGGCTCCCGTACTCCCCGGCGATCTCGGATATGACCTCGGGCCTCTTCAGGGCCGTTGTATTTACCGTGACCTTGTCGGCCCCAGCGACGAAGACGCCCCGGACGTCCTCGAGGCTCTTTATCCCCCCTCCGACGGCTAGGGGGACGAAGACGTTCTCTGCCGTCTTCCTGATGACGTTGTACATCGTCTCCCGCCGGTCGGAGGAGGCGGTGATGTCGAGGAATACTATCTCGTCCGCCCCCTCCCGGTAGTACCGGGATGCCAGCTCCCAGGGGACCCCGGCGTACCTGATCTTCTTGAACTCGACGCCCTTGACGACCCTCCCCTGGGGTACGGCGAGGTCGCAGTCGAGGCAGGGTATTATCCTCTTTGCTAACATCTCGAAAGCCTCACGAAGTTACGAAGGATAGAGAGCCCCTTCTCCCCCGACTTCTCCGGGTGGAACTGGACGGCGAAGAGGTTCTCCTCCGATATCGCGGCGGCGACCTCTAGGCCGTATTCGGTGGTGGCGGCGACGACGGAAGGGTCAGCCGGAACGCAGTGGTAAGAGTGGACGAAGTAGAAGAAGTCGTCGTCGGATATCCCCTCCAGGATCTCCATCTCCCTTCTGATCGAGAGGGTGTTCCATCCGATCTGGGGGACGAGGACCGAGGCCGGGAGGCGGACGACCCTGCCGGCTATCCATCCCAGCCCCTCCTCGGGGCTCTCCTCGCTCCCCTCGAAGAGGACCTGCATCCCGACGCATATCCCCAGGATCGGCGTTCCCTCCTCCAGGACTCTCCGGAGGGCAGGCTCAAACCGATAGAGCCTCCTCATGCACCTGCCGAAGGAGCCGACCCCCGGGACGACGATCCCATCGAAGGAACCTATCTCCTCGGGATCCCTTGCGAGCTTCGGCACCGCCCCGATTTGGTCGAGGGCGTTGTAGATGGAAAAGAGGTTTCCCACCCCGTAATCGACTACAGCTATCGGCAAATCTCGCTCACCTGATGACGCTCATCGGTTTTTCGGACCTCGCCGGAAGGGGATGGCGGCCTGGCCTTTATATATCTTTTTCAGCACGTCAATTGCCAAGGAGGTTGGGGCCGGACCCGTCACACCCTTCTCCTCCGCCTCGCCGCCACCGTCTCCGCCGTCGTCCTCTCCGCCTCCGCCCTCCGCCGACAGGCCGGGCAGTCCCAGACCCATTCGGAAGTTTGGGATTTTGGGAGGGCAGCCTCAACCCTCCGGAGCATCGGCTCGGGAGCGTAGCGACGGCCACAGATCCTGCAGCCTGCGAGGGGGAAGGAGACCTCCGGCTCCGGCGCCGACTCGTCGATAGGAACGAGGGTGAGGGCTTCTGTGGGGCAGAGCTCGACGCAGAGGTCGCACTCCTCTCGGCACCTCTTCCAGCGGATCCTCCTCTCCTCCGCCGTCTCAGTCCGGAGGATGTTCTGGCTCGGGCAGACGTTGGAGCAGGAGAGGCAGCCGATGCAGAGGCGCGGATCGACCCGGATCATCTCCGACCCCCCTGGGCGGCAGCCCGGGCCCCCCGGGACCGGGCCCGGCGGGAGAGGTGATCCAAGTCGGTGGAGAGGGCGTCGGCGGGACAGGTGGCGACGCAGGTTGGCTCCGGCCGACCGTCGCAGAGGTCGCACTTGTGGGCGATCTTATCGGTCCAGACGACCCCGAAGGGGCAGGCCAAGCTGCAGAGGCCGCAGCCGGTGCACTTCTCCACGTCGAAGGCCGTCCGGGTATCCTCCTTGAAGAGGGCGCCGGAGAAGCATGCTGCGGCGCAGGATGCCTCCTCGCAGTGGTGGCAGAATAAGGGGACGGAGGCGGAGTCTTCGACGAAGTGGACTTGAACGTGGCCCCTGCCCCCGTGGACCCGCTCGCAGGCCACCTCACAGGAGCGGCATCCGATACATCTCGTTATGTCGACGTAAAACGCCATCTCAATCCCTCCGGGCTATTCTGCAGGCGGAGACCTTGAACTCCGGGATCCTCGCCTCGGGGTCGGCGGCCTCGGTGGTGAGGATGTTCGTCCCGGGGAAGTGGAAGGGCATGAATACGACGCCCCTCTTGATACCCTCCGTCAACCGGGCGGCGGCCTCCGTCTCCCCCCGCTCCGTAGAGACGGCTACGAGGTCGCCGTCATCTATCCCGAGCTTTTCTGCATCCGCCGGGTTGATCTCGACGAAGAGGTCGGGGGCCCGGCCGATGAGGGAGGGTGACCTCCTGGTCATCGATCCTGCGTTGTGGTGGAGGGCGATGCGCCCCGTCGTCAGGAGGAAGGGGTATTCCAGGCTCTCCCCCTCCGCCGCCGGCCTGTAATGGACGGGGACGATGGAGCCCCTCCCGTCGGCGAGCCTAAACCCCGAAGAGTGGAGGATGGGGGTCCCCGGATGGTCGCAGGAGGGGCAGGGCCAGACGAGGCCTCCCTCCTTTCCGAGCCTCTCCCGGGTGATGCCGGCGTACTGGGGGACGGTCCTGTTGATCTCAGCGAGGACGGATGCGGCATCGGGGTAGTCGAAGTCGAGGCCCAGACTCCTTGCCACCAAGCATATTATCTCCAGGTCAGGCAGGGCCGAACCCGGCGGCTCCACGGCCTTGGAGGACCACTGGACCCTCCTCTCGGTGTTGGTGAAGCTCCCCTCCTTCTCGGCCCAGGCTGCCGCCGGGAGGACGACGTCTGCCACCAGGGCCGTCGCCGTCATGAATATATCCTGGACGACGAGGAAGTCGAGGCCTTCCAGGGCCCTTTTGACGGAAAGGCTGGAGGGGTCGGAGTTGGCGGGATCTTCGCCGACGATGTACATCGCCCTGATATCCCCGGAGGCAGCGGCCCCGATCATCTCCGTGGCGGTGAGGCCGGGGCCCGTCGGCAGAGCCGGTGCTTCCCAGGCGGTGGAGAATAGATCGATCGTCCCGGGGTCGTCGGCCCTCCTGTATCCGGGATAAAACTCGACGAGAGCTCCCATGTCGCAGGCTCCCTGGACGTTGTTCTGGCCCCTAAGCGGCATCACGCCGGTCCCGGCCCTACCGATGTGGCCGGTGATGAGGGCGAGGTTAGAGACCGCCTGGACGTTATCGGTCCCGGTGGTATGCTGGGTTATCCCCATGGAGTAGAGGATCATCGAGGCGGGAGAGGATGCGTAGGCCCGGGCCGCCCGGATTATATCCTCCGCCGGGACGCCGGTGATCTCGGCCGCCATCTCAGGGGTGAACTCTCCAACCGACCCCTCAAACTCCTCAAAGCCCCGGGTCCTCTCGGCTATATAGCCCCGGTCTATCAGCCCCTCTTTAACGATCTGGTGGGCGATACCTTTGAGGAGGGCGACGTCGGTCCCTGGTGACAACTGGAGGAATATATCCGCCATCCAGGAGGTGGGGGTCGCCCTCGGATCGGCGACTATCACCACCGCTCCGGCATCTTTCGCTCTGTGGATCCACCGGGATACGACGGGATGGTTCTCGGCGAGGTTCGAGCCTATGATGAAGATGCACCGGGAGTTGGCGATGTCGGGGATGGGGTTGGTCATCCCCGCCGCCCCCAGGGTCCTGTTCAGACCCACCACGGAGGGGGCGTGGCAGAGGCGGGCGCAGTTGTCTATGTGGGGGGTTCCGAGGAGGCGGGCTAGCTTCTGGATCAGGTAGTTCTCCTCGTTGGTGCACTTGGAGGAGGCGAGGAGGGCTATCTTTTCGGGGCCGTAATCTCTCATCGCCTCGCCGATCCCCCGGGCGACGAGGCCGACCGCCTCATCCCAGGATATCTTCGCCCACCCATCATCCTTCCTCTTGAGGGGAGAGGTGAGCCTCTCCTGGTGGTGGAGGATCTCGAGGGATGCGTTCCCCTTGGAGCAGAGGGCGCCCTCGCCGACGGGATGATATGGCATCTGCTCTATACCGACGGCCCGCTCCCTCTCCACCGCCACGAAGAAGCCGCAGCCCGCGCCGCAGTACGGGCATATCGTTGGAACCAGGACCTTCGTCATCGACGACCCCATCTAATAGGCGTACAGGCCGCTGTAGGGCCTCTTCGACCTCGGCGTCAGCCTGACGAAGGGCGATGCCATGATCTCATCTTTGGTCATATCCACCTCAGGGAACCGATCCAGGTACCTGGATACGTACTCCTCGATCAGCTCCCGGTCGGCCTCGTCGGCGGGGGAGATCTCCACCTGGGCGCCGACCTGATCCACCCTCGCCGTCCCCCGGAGGTATATGACGCCGCCGTGCATCCCCGTCCCCATGAAGCTCGATTCGTGACTCTCTCCATCCCGGTCCAGGATTATGACGACCCCTCCGGCCATGTACTCTCCGAGGAAGTCCTGGGCCCCGCCGCCGACGACGAGGACGGGCCTCTTGCCCTCGCAGTCCTTCATGTGGAGGGCGGCCCGGTAGCCGCAGCCGTCCCGGACGTAGATCTCGCCCCCCCTCATGGAGAAGCCGAGGACGTCTCCCGCCCTCCCCCTGACGACGACCTCCCCGGAGTCCATGGTGTTTCCGACCCCGTCCTGGGCGTTCCCCTCGACGGTGATCTTGTGGCCAGAGAGGAAGGCGGCGAGGTCGTTTCCGGCGGTGCCGCGAATATCGATCTCCATCAGATGCCGCTCGGGGGTGTATAGACGGGTCCCGATGTACCTCTGGCCGCAGACGTGGGAGATCTCGACCCTCTTCGCCCCGGAGAGGAGGAGCTCCCTCAAGCGGTCGTTCAGCTCCCTCGTCTCCAGGCCCGAGGCGTCGATGGAGACGGCCACCGCCCCTGCCGAACTGCCCGCCTTCGGAGCTGAACCAGGTCTTACTTTTGATACTGCTGCTTTTGTCATCATCCTTCACTCTCCTTCCGCCTTCGACTCCTTACTCTCCTGCTCCTTTGATACCGAGGACGTCCAGCTCCCATTCGTAGAGCCCCACCCCCCGGAGGTGGTCGCGGTTCCCCCGGAGGCTCTCCAGGGCGTTGATCCCCATCCCCCCCAGCATCTCCCGGATCTCGTGGGACCAGGCGGAGATGAGGTTAGATAGCCTCTGGGATGCGATCTCGACGTTCAGCCTCCCCGAGAGGCGGGGGTTCTGGGTGCATATCCCCCAGTTGCAGTTTCCGGTGTAGCACTTCTGGCAGAGGGTGCAGCCCATGGCGATCAGCGCCGCGGACCCTATGTAGACGGCGTCGGCCCCCAGGGCTATCGCCTTTATGACGTCGGAGCTCGACCTGAACCCCCCAGCGGCGATGATGGAGGACCGGTTCCTGATCCCCTCCTCCCGGAGCCGCCGGTCGAGGGAGGAGATGGCCAGCTCCGTGGGGATTCCCACGTTGTCCCGGATCGCCTTGGGGGCGGCTCCGGTCCCGCCCCTCAGGCCGTCGATGGCGATGATGTCTGCTCCGGCCCGGACGATCCCCGAGGCGATGGCGGCGAAGTTGTGGACGGCGGCGATCTTGACGGAGATCGGCTTCTCGTAGTTGGTCGCCTCCTTCAGGGCGGTGATGAGGGTCGAGAGGTCCTCTATCGAGTAGATGTCGTGGTGGGGGGCCGGGGAGATGGCGTCGGTCCCCTGGGGAATCATCCTCGTCTCGGCCACCGCCGCCGAGACCTTCTCTCCGGGGAGGTGGCCGCCTATACCGGGCTTCGCCCCCTGGCCTACCTTGATCTCCACCGCCTGGGCGACGTTGAGGTACTCGGCGTCTATCCCGAACCGCCCCGATGCGACCTGGACTATGGCGCACCGGCCGAACTCCCCCCTCATCTCCCGGGGGAGGCCGCCCTCGCCGGTGTTGAAGTAGGTCCCGGACCTGCAGGCGGCCGTGGCCAGGGATTTGAAGGCGTTGTAGCTGATCGCCCCGAAGGACATCGCCGAGAAGAGGATGGGGGTCTCCACCGTCAGGTTGGGGTAGAGCTCCGTCTTTATCTCGACCTCTTTGCCCTCTCTGGATATCTCCAGCATCTCGGGCTTTCTCCCCAGGAAGGTCCGCAGCTCCATCGGCTCCCGGAGGGGGTCTATCGAGGGGTTCGTCACCTGGGAGGCGTTGAGGAGGATGTGGTCCCAGTAGATCCGGAAGGGCTTGTCGGAGCCGCAGCCGGTCAGGAGGACCCCTCCCGTCTCCGCCTGCCTCTTCAGGTCCTCGATCTTCTCCCGGGACCAGGAGGCGTTCGGCCTGTAGAACGACGGCGACGGCCTGACGACTATCGCCTTCTGGGGGCAGAAGATGACGCACCTCTGGCAGCCGGCGCATTTGCGATCGTCGGAGACGAGCCGGTCGGCGACCGGATCGTAGGCGTGGGTCCCCAAGGCGCACTGCCTCTCGCAGCCGCGGCAGGAGCCGCACCTCTCCTCGTCCCTTATGATCTCAAACTCGGGAAAGACGAATGATCTCATCAGCAAATCCTCTCATAGCTCTTCTCAGAGCCTTTCTCATAGCTCTCCTCAGAGCCCTTCTCATAGCCCTTCATCTCGGCTATCACCGGCTCGCCACCCCGGGGGGTCCAGACCCGGTCCAGGTGGGGGGATATCAGCCTTATCGACGCCTCCTCGCTGGAGATGTAGAAGATCTCGCCCCGGGTCGCCGCGGTGAGGGGGCGCAGCCTTATCCTGTCGGTGAGCCCTATCATACGCCCCGTCTCCCCGATGATGACGGCGAAGGGGCCGTTCATCAGGAGGGGGCCGTAGGTCATCCGCAGGGCGGTCATAAGCCTCTTCTCCTTCTCGTCCATCCTGTCGATGGCGGCCCAAATCGGGGGGGCGAGGATCTTGGCGACTATCTCAATGGGAAGCTTCTGCCTCCTCATCAGGAGGTCGGCGGCGTAGGCGATCACCTCGGTGTCGGTCTGGAGGGTGCAGGCGTAGCCGTACATCTCCAGGTACCAGCGGTTCGTCCCGTAGCTGGAGACCTCGCCGTTGTGGACGACCGTGGTGTCCAGGAGGCCGAAGGGGTGGGCTCCGCCCCACCAGGCCTGGGTGTTCGTCGGGAACCGGCCGTGGACGGTCCAGGTGTGGCCCCGGTAGAGACGGTCGAGCATGAAGTACTCCCCGATCTCCTCGGGATAGGCGACGCCCTTGAAGCAGCCCATGTTTTTGCCAGAGCTGAAGACGTAGGCGTTCTCGATTTTACTGTTGACGGCCATGATCTCACGGACGATGTACTCCTCCTCAGTCATCTCCGCGTCCTCCCCCTCCTTTCGGGGGAGGACGAAGTACCGCCAGAGGAGGGGGGGGTCCCTGACGAAGACCGAGTCGTCGGTGGGGATCTCCTCGTCGAAGTATACATCGAACTTCCGGGCGAGGAAGGCCTCCAGCTCCTGCTTCGCCGCCCTTCTCGCCGGATCCGTGGGGCCGGTGAACATGAGGTGGAAGGCGTAGAGGTCCCGGTGGTCGGGGTATATGCCGTAGGCTGCAAAGCCGCCGCCGAGGCCGTTACCCCTGACCCTCATGCTGGCTATCGCCTTCATAACCCCCTCTCCGGTGAACCGGTCCCCTTCCCGGTTCATCGCCCCGAAGATGGAGCAGGCGCAGATCTCCTTGGTGTAAAGCTCTCTACGGCTTCTTCTCTTCCGATCCATGATAACCTCAAACGCCATCCATCGGCCCGATTTGATGCCGGATCGACGATGCGTGCAAACATGAAGTGGTCTCAATAAAGGGTTTATAGGTATTTGAGAATGGTTGAGAAACGTTCATAATAGTTATGAAGGAGTAAGGGCGGGGAGGATGGGGGTTTTGGGGTGGGGGGCCAAGGAATTTGATCTTTGGATCACATTCGGGCGATTTATGTCTCATAATTTTCTCGTGAATATTATACAATCTTCTGAGAAAAAGTAATCCTCGTCTTTACAGAATGAAGGCAACCCCGGCCCGATGATCTCGTCGCCCGAATCTTCAGCTCTTGCGCAGAGTTCGTTCAATTGGAGCAGAAACTCCAGCTCGTCCTTTTTGTGCATCGATTTCGGGAGACCGTAATAATAAGCCTCCCAAACGGTATCGTCTAGCCTCTTATGGGCCGTCCTAAGAGGATTATCTCCGGGAAGCTCCAGGGTTCGGTAAAGTTCCCGTAGAGAGAAATTGTTCTCCGCCCTGATTTTATTCCTCAAAGCTCTCAGCTCTCTTGCAGCCTTGGCGACCTTTAACGCTATCTTGACGGGGGATTTTCTTAGTCGAGCCTCCATGCCGTCGGAATCGTCCAGAGGTAATGTACCCCACTGAGGCCAAGGAAAGGAATCGAAAACTGTATTCGAGGTATACCTGTAGTCTCCCTTGAGTGTTGAGCATCTCGCCTTGAACCATTCCCAGTGCAAGGTGCTCTGCAGAATTCCAAATGAGTAATCGTCATCGAGAGGGAAGACTATCAAGGCAGCGTTGGGTCGAATACACGTGGAGATAAACTGGAATATCGGCCGTTTTGTGACTTGGCCACAGGCAATGTATCTATTTATATTCGACAATTTCAATATCAATTCACCGCGCCCGTACGAAAGCTGCCACCAATGTCTATAAAACATCTCATGATGTCGATTGATTCTGGCTTTCGGGTTGTTGGCCCTCGCAGCTTCGTTTCTTTCCTTTTCTTCATTATAGGCATATTGGCGAGCAGGCAATGCAGTCCTTTCTATTATTTCAAATGTATTTTTATATTTTTTGGCCGAAAAGATGTCTCTTGGCTGAAAGTCTACTACGTATCTCGAAGGCTGAGAGTCGACAGTTCCTAACATTTCGTCAGCGTTCAAATATGGAAATGTAACCTCTTCCGCTTCTGGTTCGCGTCTTATGAGTTCATCCCTTTCCCTAAAAGTAAGCAGAAACCCCTTATGGCCGTGTGTTTGGCCCTGGTAACACGCCCCTGAATTTTTATTGGTAGCAAGGATCTTGGCCCCGGTTACGTCTGTGAGAGGTGATAGAGAAGATGGGATAAAAGGAAGATCATGCACTTCCCAAGGCCCATCTTTCCTTTCGCCATACTGAAATGCCAATCTCCTTTTTCCCTTCGGAGCCTTGCCGCCTTTGATCCAATTGACGATAGAGACGTGGACGACGGCCTCTCCGCTCCAGGGCATCGTGGAAACCGCTTCAACTATGGTCCCATCGTTGGATAATATATAATCTAATCCGCCCACTCGCGAATTCGTCTGTCGTATCGTGTTCGTCCCGACGAGTCCGGCCCGCCCTCCTTCGGGCAAGACGTCATGGGCTTTTCTAAACCAGTAAACACAATAGTCGGACCGTCCGGGAACGTCTGAGAATCTTTCTCGGACACGATTTACATATTCAGGACCAAACTCCTCCTGCATTTTGTTCTTTGATTGGAAGGGAGGATTTCCTATGATCACGTCCGCTTTTGGCCAGTCTATGAAAAGGGCGTCGTCGACCAAAAGGTTATTGTCGAGGTTATCGAAGGGGAGGGGCTCCTCTACGTCGTCAAAGAAACGATATTGTCTGGTGAATAGATTGAACTCGTCGGCGGAGAATTTCTTCGCCATCGATAGAGTGATCTTCGCCAGCTCGACTCCAAGGGGATTGATATCTATTCCGTAAAACTGGCTTCCCTTTATGCCTGACCGGAGTCTCTCGGGCTTTGCCGATGAAAACTTTTCAAGTATTTTTTGAAATAGCTGCAGCTCCAGGCTTTTCAATTCCCTGAAGGATATATAAAGAAAATTCCCGCTCCCGCAGGCTGGATCCAAGACCTTGAACTCCGAAAGCTCGGAAGCAATCTCGTTCAGCTCTGTCAAGGTATTTGCCCCTGCGATCCTCTCCCTCCAGGGCCTGAGGACTGTGGGTTCGACGATTCTCATTATATCCGACTCGGATGTGTAATGAGCTCCCGTTGCATGTCGCTCCTCTTTTCCGAGGCTGTCCTCAAAGATGCTCCCAAATATCGAAGGCTGCACCTTGGACCAATTGTATTTCGAAGTGTCACTGAGAAGATCCAGCTCACTTGGAGTAAGTTCTATAGGATTAATTTTATTAAATATACCTCCATCGAAGTACTTGACGCCCTTGAACCGTCCTCCGGTTGCAGGTTCCTTTGAGTTCATCCTCTCAAAAAGCAGAGTGAACAGGTCGTAGCTAGATTGACCCTTTATGCAATCGTCTATGATGTTGTAAAAGAAGCCCTTCTCAGGAAACAGGCCCGTATCCTCGGCGAAGAGCGCGACCAGACATTGGAGGGTGAACCTCTGGGCCTGTTCTCGCTCGATATTTCTATTAACAAGGCTGTTGTATAGCTTCGCTATTTGGTCTGCAGCCTCTTTTGTGACCTCGACCAGGTTATTTCCGAAGATCGGCTCAACCTTTTCAGGACATAAAAAGGCTAAGGACCTCCACATCTCAGGCAATTTAGCTATGGGGATCTTATCGAGGGGATCTCTTTGCAGGTTCCAGTTATAAACCCAGAACTCATCGAAGTTGCACAGAACTACATACTCAGTCCTTTTATCATAGGAGTTATCCCAATAAGATTTGGCCTGAGTAAAGTGCTTTTCTAAATTTTCGCCTCGTTTTTTCATTTCGATTAAAACTTTGCCCGGCCATATCAGATCACAAAATTTTGTTTTTCCCTTAATCTTTATCTGGAATTCTAACGACGCCCCTGCCTCTTGAACGCCTCGGTTACCAAACGCTATGAATAACCTATCTAAAAATAGATGCGCTTCGCCCTTTTCATATCCATTTAATTTTGATGCATAATCTATAAAATTAGATAATTTAATTTCGTCGATCATGAATTGTCTCCCCGAAAGCCGCCTCATCATTACCCACGATCTTTAATTCCGCCTTTCCATCGGACAAACCTTTAGCGCCTTCAAAGATCAAATCTGTCACCTTCTCACCGAATCTGCGTTGAAACTATTATCTTTTCATATATGCTGTTTTGGAAGACACGACCATAGAATGCTCCTTGGGTGTCGAATTTCTGATCATACGCACTCGCCCCTTCGGTCCCTTGCCCTGCGGAGTCAGACGACTGGCGACCAAGTCCCGAAGGCCATCTGCGTCCTGATCTGGAGGATGCTATAAAAACCCATACCAACCCTGGAGTCATGCACGAAAGACCGCGCTCCCGAAAGAAGGAACGAAAACGTGAGCATCAAGCTAAGATCCCGCCGAATCTCCGACGAAGTCAGTTCCCACCGGATCATCAACGAACCCGCCCCTCCCGGATCCCCCGCCCCCATCCTTCCCGCCGGCCCCACCAGACGCCCCCCCCAACTCCCGCCGTCCAGAGGACGAGCGAATAAGCCACTCTTCTAACCAGCCCCCCCTCCCTCCCGGGCCGATCGGCTTATGACCGAAAGACTCCATAGAGAACCATATATTTTGACGGGGTCGGTGATCATGAAGTGCACCATCTGCGGCCGGGGGGAGGCGGCGAGGATCCTGGGGGTATGCCTCCGATGCACGAGGGAGGGGCCTGTTGAGGCGGAGGAGCTGATCAGGAGGGGCCACCTCCGATCGAGAGAGGCGTACCCCCACCTCCCGCCCCAGGTCCCCAGGTCCACCGAAGCCGGAGCCAGGGTCTGCCGCCTCTGCTCCAACGAATGCTCCATACCTCCGGGGGGCGTCGGCTACTGCGGGGTCAGAAGGTGCCGGGACGGCCGGGTGGAGGAGATCTATCCGGGGCGGGGGGTCCTCGTCGCCTATGAGGACCTCCTCCCGACGAACTGCTGCGCCTCCTGGTTCTGCCCCGGCTCCCTCGCCCCCGCAGGGGAGGGTAGGGCGAACCTCGCCGTCTTCATGTACGGCTGCGGCTTTAACTGCCTCTTCTGCCAGAATGAGTCCCACCGAAGGCTGGAGAGCCCGCCCCTCTCGGGGATCGACGCCTTCGCTGAAATCGTGACGAAAAGCCCCAGGACCGATTGCGTCTGCTACTTCGGCGGAAGCCCCGAGCCCCAGCTCCCCTTCGCCCTCCGGGCATCGAAACGAATAATAGAGGCGAGGAGCGGCGGCGCAGACTATGAGCGTGACCGAAGATCCGGAGATGGGGTCCCCGGGCCTCGTATCTGCTGGGAGATGAACGGCTCGGGGGACCCGGCCCTTGTGAGACGGGCTGCAGAGCTCTCTTTTCGCTCCGGAGGGATAGTGAAGTTCGACCTGAAGGCCTTCGAGAACTTCGAGATGATCGCCGAGGAGTTCGTAGGTAAAAGAGAGGCACAGATCCTGACGGCGACGACCCTCCTCGTCCCCGGCTACGTCGACGAGGTGGAGGCGATCGCCGAGTTCATCGAGGGTCTTAGCCCGGATATACCCTACTCCCTCCTGGTCTTCCACCCCGACTTCTGGATGAAGGACCTCCCAATAACCCCTCGATCCCAGGCGGCCCGCTCTCTCGAAGCGGCCCGAAGCCACCTTCGCCGGGTATACCTGGGAAATAGAGACCTCCTTCCCCTCGCCCCTCCATGAAATGGACCCCAAAACCCCGCCGTCAACAGGACGAGCGGATACGCCACCCTCCTCCCCAGCACCCCCCCGATCCCGAGGACGATAAAGGGGCCCTCCCGCCCCAGGGCGGAGCGGTGGGGGAGGGCGGCGAGGCCGTCACCTTCGGCTACGGGTACGAGCCCGACCGCAGCGGAACCGCCGACTCATCCCGCGGCCGCGAGTCCCTCATCCTGGGGAATGACTGGAGAAGGTTCTCCATCGATCTGAGGGGAAAGGACCTCTCCTCCATCAGCGGGCTATTCAGCCTCCAGCTGGATAGAGGGGGTAACCCTGGAGGGGCGACGATCTACATCGACGATATAAGATATACATAGGCGACATAAGGCGCAGAGGGCAACGGGGCGGATCGCAGAAAAGAGGGACGGTCGGCGGAGAGGGCGGACGGGGCCGGCGAACTGCTGCTCCTCCGACCCTTCTTGCCCCGGACCCCTCCATCTCCAGGGGAGGGGACAACCCCGCCGTATTCATGGTGGTATGCGGCTTTGACCGCCTCTTCTGAGAAAACGTTTCTGCCCGGCTGCAGGAGCACCCGCCCCTCCCACGGATCGACGCTCCTTTGGCGATGGGCGACGAGACCTAAACTCCGGGGCAATTAATAACTATGGGCCACCGATCGCGTCTGCCGCCTCAGCTCAAAGCCCCAAACGACAGGGTGAAATACTCCCCAGGAGAGAGGGGCGAGCAGATGAAGAAACTATTACTGTTAGTGGCGATGATCGCCGTCGCCTTCTCCGGCTGCGTCGAGGAGAAGCCGAGCCCCGAGGAGCTGAAGGCGATGATGATCGATTCGGTAGAGAAGGTCCAGACGGCGGCCTTCGCCGTCGACCTCGAACAGACGATAAAGATCGTCAACCTCTCCGAGACGGACAGGTCCCTGCGGACCGAGACCTTAATGACGAGGTCTTCGGGGGAGGGGGTCCTGAACGTCACCGCCCGGGCGATGAGGATGACGATGACCACCACCTCCATCTCCGACGAAATTGGAGAGGTCACCTCCGAGATGGAGATGTACATGGAGGGGGATACCATGTACACCAACGTCGACGGAGAATGGATGAAGATGCCGGGGATGCCCGAGGAGATGTGGGACCAGCAGAACCAGGTGAAGACCCAGGCTGAGCTCCTCAACGCCTCGAATATAGAGCTCGTCGGCTCCGAGAGGGTCGACGGGAAGGACGCCTTCAAGGTGACGGTCGTCCCCGACCCCGAGACCTTTTCGATGATCCTCAACCAGCAGATGGGGTCGATGCCGTTTTACGCCATGAACATGACGGATCTCTTCGAGGATAGCGAGATGGAGTGGACGACCTGGATATCGAAGGATTCGGGCCTGCCTCTGAAGAACCGGGTCATCCTGAAGCTGACCCTCACCTCCGATATGATGGGCATCCCCGTCGAAGAGATGGCCGACCTCGAGATGATCGTCGACTCCGACTCGACGGTGATCTACTCCGGCTACAATGAGGCGGTCTCCATCGAGATTCCGGAAGAGGCTCTTGCCGCCCCCTCCTGGCTCGATATGCTGATGGCGATGATGATGGCCGAGCCCTTCGAGATCCCGGCCGCATAGCTGACGGACGAAAGATCAAATTGCGTGCGGCCCACCCCACCCTAAAGGGGCGAGTATCCTTTGGGGCCGCACGCCCAGTTTTCCGGATTTCGGAAATCTTTTAGTCTTTTTTGCCTAGATTCCCTGATTTGCGCGATGGCTCTTCGCTATTCCGTCTGGGTAGCTTCAAAATAGCGATAATCGGACTCGATCGTCTGAATACCGGCTATGAATCTCGTTCCTGAGCCAGGAGGTAACGATGCATCTCATGATCATCCCAATTTTCAGCAGTCATGATTTCATAGGGGACAAGCTTACAGGATTGGTGATGCCTTAAATCCCCCACACAAATCAGCGAGGAGCCAAAAGACACTCCGTCGAAGGATTGCTCATCACTGAGCTGGAAAGATTAAGATCATTCTCTTGCCGAATGGGAAGAAGATTACCACTTATATATCCAAGAGAAAGGGCGAAGTCCTGGATGCTCTTAATATGGTGTGCCTAAACCCTGGGGAGGCCAGGCTCGAAGGCGTAGCAGCCGTCGGCCCCCAGCACCGCCTGGATCCTGACGACAGCAGATCCATATCCGGTAGTCGTAGAACCCTGCACCGCAATAGACGATCAGGTCGATCTCCCCGGGGTCGATCCCGGCCCTCTCCACCGCCTCCTTCGCCGCCCGGATTCCCATCTCGGACGGATGCTCGTCCTCGGCGGCGACGTCCTTTCGCTCCATCCCGATCTTCTCGATGAAGACCTCCGCGGGATCCCAGAGAGCCTCGCGATCTCTTCGCTGGCGATCGTCCCCGGCGGATTGTAGCTTCCTATGGACGCTATGCCTACCGACTCCCCCTCCTCTGGTTTGGTCCTGTTCATCATCCTACCCCGCCCCTTAATCTCTGTCTTTACGCCGTCGCTTCTTCGAGGTCAAGTCTACGGGTCGGCAGTCCTCCGATCGAATACATTTCGCCCCTTCTATCACCTTTTAGATGGAGAGGGCCGGGTTAGTTGGGGGGGATCTGGATCTTGTAGAAGGATACGTCAGCGATCCGTCCACCATGGACCAGAATGAGCAGCTCAATGGGACTCCAGGGGCTCGACCACCCCACCCTTCCACCTCAGGATGTGGGCTCCGGCCTCATCTATATAAATGAAGGTGTTGGAGTAGCGCATCTTTCCGTCGATCTCCTCATCTTCTCCCACCCAGGATCCGGAGTTTATGAAGAGCTTCTTTTTACCGGCCTCCCCTTGATAAGAGCTGGCAAAATGGGTGTGTCCGAAGACGACGACGTCTGCGGTTATGGTGTCCTTCTGCTCTTGGTAAAATTTCTCCTCGATAATCTGGCGGGCGGTCTTGTCCTTCGGCTTCTTGATATCGTAGATCCTCCTCTGGCTTTTGGTGACGACGGCCGGAAGAGAGCTGAAGAGAAATAACCCAAATAAGAGCGCCGCAGGTACGGTATATAGGAAGTAAGAAGAGGCGACGAGATCCTGTTTGATAAACCATCCGACGAAGAGGGCCGCCCAGAGTATGCCCATCAGCTTCCAGTGGTTCTTGGTAACGCTGGTGTTGTACTGGGAGTTGAACCAATTGAGGGGGTCCCAGGTCTCTCCCAGGATTTTCGATACCTTAGCCAGTATCGACTGAGCTTTATCGAACTGGTGGCCGTGGAGGAAGTAGTAGGACCGGTCCCCGATCCTCATCCCGGCCATTTCGTCGGGATAATGCCTATTCCAGATATCCAGCTTCGTACCGTTTCTCAGAGTCTCGTAATCGATCTTCTGTTCATAGCTGCTGACGGCGTTGTCGTGATTGCCCATCACATAGACCTTATCGCAGCCTAGATCCGATAATAAGGAGAGGGGGCGTAAGCACTGTTTTACGACGTTGTCCCTGTCCCCATCTTCCGGGTCCCACAACTCCAGGATGTCTCCCAGGAGGATGATCCTCTCGGGGCTTCTTATCTCGACAGCACCATCTTTGAGAGGGACCTTCTTTGGAGATCCTTTGAGGTCGAGGATCCACTCCAAGAAGCTGCAGAACTCATCGAAGTTGCATAGCTTGCTCCCCAGATGGACGTCGGATACAACGATATAAGACATGATATATTATTCCCACCCTTCCAATATTTTTCTTTAATTCTTTATTTATCCAGATCTCCCTTCAAATGTCGATGATCCTGCGGGCAGGGCGGGATCATAGCTCCTTATCATCCAGCCTCTCTCTTATCCGGTGCCAGTGGGACCCCCGCCAGTAGATCTTCCCGCAGACTTTGCACCTCCAGGCCGTCGCCTCCTCAGGTTTTGTGGAGCCGGAGAGATCCGATCCTTCCACCTCTTCAAGGATTCCGTTACAGAGGGTGCACCTAACAGTAGAAAGTGCCAGGGATAGGCCTGCCTCCTTCATCTGAAGGAGCTGGTCATCGAGCTGCGACGACCTAACGAGAATGCACCTGGCCCCCGCCTTCTCGCACCTCCTCGCCAGGTGCCGGTCCCTGGTGAGAAGGACCCTCCCCTCCTTCAAGGCGACCTCGATGAGGCCGGAGTCGTCGGAACCATCGGGGGGGGGAGAGACGTCCTGGCCCGCCATCCTCAGCCACCGGGCGAGGCGGATCAACATCTCATCTGCAATATAGCGATCGATCACCATCCTCCCGGTAGGCGGTCCGCAACTATTTATCTGTCGATCGTCCTCATTTTGCCACTATGAAGAAGGCGATGAGCAACGTGGACGTGGCGGCGGTAGTCGAGGAGCTGCAGGAGAAGCTCTTGGGGGCCTTCGTCGGCAAATCATACCAGCTCGCCCCCGACAGGGTCGTCGTCTCATTCCAGTCTTCGGGGCGGGGAAAGATCGACCTCCTCCTGGAGGCCGGAAGAAGGATCCACATCACCGAGAAGCCGAGAGAGGCGCCGAAGATGCCACCCCAGTTTCCGACGATGCTCCGAAGCCGCCTCTCCGGAGGGCGGGTGGCGGCCGTCCGCCAGCATGGTTTCGACCGGGTGGCGGAGATCGAGATCGAAAGGGGCGACGACCGATACCTCCTCATCGCCGAGATCTTCCCCAAGGGGAACGTCCTCCTCCTCGACGACTATGGGAGGATCGTTCTGCCGCTGCGGCCCCTCGCCTTCAGGGATAGAAAGCTCCTGGCGGGGGAGAAGTACCGGTACAGAGACGACCAGCTCGACCCCCGGTCGATATCGAAAAACGACCTCGCCTTCATCCTCGCCTCCTCCGACTCGGAGCTGGTGAGGACCCTCGTCCGGGGTCTGAATATGGGGGGGACCTACGCCGAGGAGGTCTGTCACCGGGCAGGCCTGCACAAGACGGAGCCGGCTCACAGCCTGACGGGCGAGGAGATCGACCGGGTCCACCAGGCCCTCGGGGAGGTCTTCGGCCTCGTCCAGACCGACCCCCACCTCGTCCTCGATGGCGGAGAAGTCGTCGACGTCGTCCCCGCCCCCCTCGCCGTCTACAACGGCCTCGAACAGCGGGAGTTTGAGTCCTTCAGCCAGGCCCTAGACGAGTTCTTCTCCCTCGAGGAGGCGGAGGAGGAGAGGAGCGCCAAGCCGAAGACCGCCCTGGAGAGAAGAAAAGAGATGCAGGAGCGTTCGATCCAGGAGTTCCGGGATAAGGAGCGGGAGTACTCAAGCCTCGGCGAGAAGGTCTACGAGAGGTACGGCGAGGTGGAGTCGGTCCTCGCCGCGATATCGAAGGGCTTTGAGAAGGGGTTCACCTACTCCGAGATCCTGGCGAAGATAAGGACCTGCGGCCTTCCCATAGCCGATAAGATCCTCGCCCTCGACTACCAGGGGGAGCTTCGCCTCCGCCTCGACGACCTCGCCGACGGAGACGATGTCGGAGGCGGAACCGTCGACGATACCGGGGGGAAGGGCGAGGGGAGAGGAGCCGTTCTGGAGCTGAACTCAAAGCTCACCGTACCCCAGAACGCCCAGAGGTACTACGACCGGGCGAAGGAGCAAGCCAAAAAGCGCGAGGGGGCGGAGAAGGCCCTGAAGGAGACGATCCGGCTCATCGAGAGGAAGGAGGGGCCCGAGAAGGTGAAGACGAGGGC
The DNA here is from genome assembly GCA_029167045.1 of Candidatus Methanocrinis natronophilus. Classification (GTDB taxonomy): domain Archaea; phylum Halobacteriota; class Methanosarcinia; order Methanotrichales; family Methanotrichaceae; genus Methanocrinis; species Methanocrinis natronophilus. The sequence goes on along the minus strand of JARFPK010000005.1, from coordinate 51,629 downwards.
GGTCTATCGGCGGAGGAAGCCGAAGTGGTACGAGAGGTTCCGCTGGTTCACCTCCTCGGACGGCTTTCTCGTCATCGGCGGGAGGGACGCCACCACCAATGAGGAGATCTACGCCAAATACCTGGAGAAGAGGGACCTCGCCCTCCACACCGACGCGCCGGGCGCCCCCTTGGTCGTCATCAAGACCCTGGGGGAGGGGGTCCCCGAGGAGACCCTGGAGGAGGCGGCCTCCTTCGCCGTCAGCTACTCCAGCCTCTGGAAGGCGGGGCTCTTTGAAGGAGACTGCTACCTCGTCAATGGAGAGCAGGTGACCAAGACCCCCGAGCCCGGCGAGTTTCTGAAGAAGGGGGCCTTCGTCGTCCGGGGCGAGCGGCGGTACTTCCGGGACGTCCCCGTCGGCGTCGCTTTGGGCATAGCCGGCGACCAGCTCATCGGCGGCCCAGTCGCGGCGGTGAAGCCGAAGGCCGACCCCTCCGTCGAGGTGGAGCCCGGCGAGCTCAGCGCTGAGGACCTGGCGAAGAGGATCTACCGGTACTTCGCCGAGAAGGAGGAGGACAGAAGGTGGCTCAAGGCCGTCGCCTCCGTCGACGCCATCGTCAGCTTCCTCCCGCCGGGGGGGTCGAGGGTGAAAGGCTGATCGATCGAAGAAAGGGAGAAGGAGATTTTCCCCCTAATATATCGGGTCAGGAAGTCCATTTCCCCGATATATCTGCCTTTTTTTCTGTTTTTACCTGATGATTGTGGTCTGATGAGAAATAATACCGGGCTATGAGCCTATAGAATTTATCAAACCATGAATATCCGGTCCGAATACACAAATAGGCATTGAATAGATAATTGGAAAATATAATCTAATGAGGATTTCGAAAAACCTAATTAATGGAAAAGTATATATACTATAAATACTATATTAAGAGTTATGAGGACGCTCATAGATTTCTCAATTTTGCAGGAATATAATGAAAACGTGTTAACCCGTGGTGATAAGCTTTCAACCATATCCAAACTTGTGAACTGGAATGCGTTTTTACCCATCGGTGTTGGCCTTTATAAAAACAACACCGAGCGAGGCGGCCGACCTAATATAAACATAATTATAATGATCAAACTTTTAATTCTCCAGCAGCTCTACGGTCTTTCTGACCCTCAATTGGAGCTTCAGGTTGCAGACAGAATTTCATTTCGAGTCTTCCTTGGGACGACCGAGACCATCCCCGATTACACTACAGTCTGGCTCTTTCGCAAAAGACTCGAAGAATCGGGTAAATACGAAGCGATATGGGATGAGTTCACAAACCAGATTCGAGCTAAGGGGTACGACGTAGAGAAGGGTGTTATCCAGGACGCATCTATCATAACTTCTGATCCAGGTCATGCGAAGAAGGATGTTCCCCGTGGAGGTGAAGCCAAGACAAGGCGGAGCAAGGATGGCACTTGGGCAACTAAGGGTAAGAAGTCCAACTTCGGATACAAGGCTCATGTCAAAGTCGATACTGAAAACCAGTTCATCTGGGCTGTCGCGACGACCACTGGATCGGTTCATGACAGCAAGGTCGATCTGGCTAAAGAGGGTGAAGTCCGGTATGGTGATAAAGGCTACTCAGGAGCCAAGACAAAAGGGTATGATGCATCCATGAAGAGGGCAGCAAGAGGACATCCTCTCGGAATCTCGGATATCTTGAGAAACAAAAGAATCAGCAAGAAGCGAGCACCTGTCGAACGATGTTTCAGCGTTATAAAGACCGTGTTCAACGCGGGTCATGTAAGGGTTACAACTGTTAAAAAAGCGGCGGTAAAAGTGATGTTTAGTGCCATAAGTTATAATTTGTATAATCTGTACGGGCTCGTCAAAAAGGAGATGGGATAGCGTTAGCTATCGAGAAATCGAGAAATGGATGAGTAAGAAGGTGGAAACAGCTCAAAATTGATCATAACAAGGAAAACAAACCGGTTAATAGATCGTTCTAATCGAAAACGTTAAGGGAAAACCACTCAGAGAATGCTAATCTGCTGATAATCGAAATCCTCTAATATCTCCGATACCATCGCCGATCAAAAGATTTATCTCGGCAGAAATACAGCACACCATCCTGATGAACTCTCAATCCCAATTCAAAGTGTTATGGGATTGGCAAGAGGCGATACATCTTTCATTTCAAGAAATGGCAATATTCGTCTCAGAATAGCAGCGGAAAAAGAGATATAACATCATATAGGTGGTGGGATGAAGACAAATACGATATTATCTGATAATACGATCACTCCTACCCATATGAAGGCATACTAGCTGAAAAGAAAGCAGCTTTGGAGTCGAAAGGAAGATTACGGCGTTGAAGCGGCATGACCTGATATTGACCCTGGGATCGGTGATGGGGGTCTTCGCCCCCCCCCAGGTATGGAGCGGCTTTGTGAACAGGACCGGGGCGATCGTGCCCGCCACCGCCATGATGAACGTCGGGATCATGGTGGTGGTGGGGATCACCTACTATGATCTCGGCCTGCGGCGGTCGGCGGCGGTGATCGGCGCCCTCTGGGGCGTCCTCCTATACCAGAACGCGATCTATTGAAGCGGGGAGGTCGGGAGGCGACCCCAACCCCGAATATAAAAAATTTTAATATATTTGATACAATTCTTTTTGATAGATCTTGGTAGGCTTCCTGTGGACTTTTAACATCATATTGACGGGATCTGCCGAATTCGAGGATTCAGTTTATATAGAAGTTCAAACAATCGTCAATTCCTAAATTGGTATCGTATTTGAGGCAAATTATGGCTGGACAATTCGGTGGAACACCCATATACATTCTCAGAGAAGGCAGTCAACGGACCGCCGGTAGAGACGCACAGAGGTCGAATATCATGGCTGCCAAGGCGGTTGCTGGCGCGGTGAGGACTACTCTAGGCCCCAAGGGGATGGACAAAATGCTGGTGGACACCCTGGGAGATGTGGTGATCACCAACGACGGCGTCACCATCCTCAAAGAGATGGATATCGAGCATCCCGCGGCCAAGATGATGGTCGAGATCGCCAAAACCCAGGACCAGGAAGTGGGGGACGGCACCACCACCGCCGTTGTGCTGGCAGGAGAGCTGCTCAAGCAAGCGGAAGGGTTGCTAGAGCAGGAGATCCATCCAACGGTGATCGCGGCAGGCTACAGAGCGGCGGCCGAAAGGTCCATGGAAATTCTCCAGGGTCTTGCTGTAACCGTCTCAGAAGACGATGAGGATCTTATGAGAAAGATCGCCATAACGGCGATGACCGGCAAAGGCTCTCAATCGGCGCGGCATGAGTTGGCGGTGATGGCCGTCGAGGCGGTCAGATCGGTCGTGGACGAAGACGGGACCGTCGATATCGACAATATCACCGTGGAGAAGAAGGTCGGAGGCAGCATTACAGACTCACTGCTTGTGAGGGGGGTGGTCATCGATAAAGAGAGGCTCCACCCCAGCATGCCCAAGTCGGTCACCGATGCCAGGGTCGCCCTCCTGAACGCAGCCGTGGAGATCGAGAAGACGGAGGTCGATGCCAAGATTCAGATCACCTCACCAAACCAGCTCCAGGCGTTCCTGGACCAGGAAGAGACGGCGCTCAGGGGGATGGTAGACAAGATCGTCGCCTCTGGGGCCAACGTCCTCTTCGTCCAGAAGGGGATAGACGATCTCGCCCAGCACTTCCTGGCCAAGGCCGGGATCTACACCGTCCGCCGCGTCAAGAAGAGCGATATGGATAAGCTAGCGCGAGCTACAGGCGGAAGGGTCATCACCAGCATCCACGACATCGACAAAGCCGACCTTGGGAGGGCGGGGCTCGTCGAGGAGAGGAAGGTCAGCGACGAGAAGATGACCTTCGTCGAAGATTGCGAGAACCCCAAGTCCGTATCCATCATCTTGCGAGGTGGAACCGAGCACGTCGTCGATGAGCTCCGCCGGGCGATGGAGGACGGTCTTCGGGTTGTGGGCGTCGTTTTGGAGGATAAATTGCTGGTTCCCGGGGGCGGCTCTCCCGAGGTGGATCTGGCCATCCGGCTGCGGGCGTTCGCATCCACCGTAGGAGGGCGCGAGCAGCTGGCGATCGAGTCCTTCGCCGATGCGATGGAGATCATCCCCAAGACCCTGGCCGAGAACGCCGGTCTGGACCAGATCGATTCTCTCATGGCGCTGCGCAGCGCCCACGAGACGGGGATGGAGAACGCAGGCCTGAAGATGGAGACCGGCGAGGCGGTCGATATGCTAAAAGAGGGGGTCGTCGAGCCGATCAGAGTAAAGACCCAGGCGATCAACTCAGCGACAGAGGCCGCGGTCATGATCCTCAGGATCGATGACGTCATAGCCTCCAGGTCCGGGCCAGGAGGTATGGGAGAAATGCCCGGCGGCATGGGTGGAATGGGCGGTATGGGCGCAGAGGACTTCGAGTAAGTCCCCGCCCCCATCTTCCTCAACAAAGAAGGAAAGCAGGGAAATGGATAGAAGCGATCTGTTGGAGTTCTTAAAGGAGAGCTGGCCGGAGAAGTTCGCGCCGGAAGAAGAGATATTCAGCCATATACACGCTGGCGACAAGATCTTCATAGGCACCGGCTGCGGCGAACCCCAGCACCTGGTTCAGGCGCTGGTGGACTTTGTCAGCAGGAGCCCCAAAGCTTTTTTCGGCATCGAGCTCATTCACGTCTGGACCCTAGGGACCGCCCCCTACATAGACGAAAAGTTCCGTAATAACTTCCGGATCGACTCGTTCTTCATCAGCGAAGGGACGCGAAACGCGATCAACCGGGGAGCTGCAGACTACACGCCGGTATCTCTTTCCGCCGTTCCCGGCCTGATCCGAAGGGAGATCATACCGATAGACGTAGCGTTAATACAGACGTCACCTCCCGATAAGCACGGCTATATGAGCCTTGGTATAAGCGTGGATATCGTAAAGGCCGCCGCCCAGAAGGCGTCATTGATCGTCGCCCAGATCAACTCTCATATGCCCCGGACTCAGGGTGACGGATTCATAAATATAAAAGATGTGGATTTCATCATCCATCGGGATGAGCCGTTGCTGGAGTACGAGGTAGAAGATCCGGGGGAGATCATCATATCGATAGGAAAGTATGTCGCCCGGATAGTTGAGGATGGGTCCACATTACAGGTCGGATACGGCATCATACCCAACGCCGTCGTCTCATACCTGGATGAGAAGAAGCATCTTGGTGTGCACACCGAGCTCTTGAGCGACGGTATCATCGATCTGATGAAGAAGGGCGTCGTTGATAACACTTTGAAGTCCATCGACACCGGCAAGACTGTGGCCTCCTATTGCATGGGCAAGAAAGAGAGCTACGAGTTTCTTGATGAGAATCCAACGATCGAGTTCAAGACGATCGATTATGTGAACAGCCCGTTGATCATCGCGAAGAACAAGTTGATGACCGCCATCAACAGCGCCATGGAGATAGATCTGACCGGCCAGGTCACCGCGGAGTCCCTCGCCGGGACCTTCTACTTCGGCGTCGGGGGGCAGGCGGATTTCATGAGGGGCGCCGCCCTTGCGCCGGGAGGCAAGAGCATCCTGGCCCTCCCATCGACGGCCGTCAACGACACCATCTCCAGGATAGTGCCGTCTCTCCGGGAGGGGACGGGCGTGACGCTGACCCGCGGGGATGTCCACTATGTAGTGACCGAGTACGGGATAGCATATCTCCACGGCAAGAATATCAGGGAACGGGCCATGGATCTGATCGCCATCGCCCATCCCAAGTTCAGGCCTCAGCTCATCGAAGAGGCGAAGAAGCGCTTCCTCATCTACAAAGATCAGGCCTTCGTGCCCGGGGTGAATGGCGTATACCCGGCAGCTCTGGAGACGTTCAGGACGACGAGGACCGGGCTCAAGGTCCTCCTGCGGCCCGTAAAGATCGGGGACGAGCCATTGATGAAAGATTTCTTCTATGATCTCTCCAATGACAGCATGTACCGCAGGTTCATGTCCGTCAGGATGGACATGCCTCATGAGCGGCTGCAGGAGTTCGGGATAGTCGATTATGCCAACCGCATGATGATCCTGGCTGTGGTCGAGGGTGATAGCAGGGAGACCATCGCCGCGATCGGACAGTATGAGATAAATGATAAGATGCATAACGGCGAGGTCGCCCTTGTGGTGAAGGACGAGTACCAGAATATGGGCGTAGGCCACGATCTCCTCACTTATCTCACCCGTCTGGCCCGGGGGCGGGGGCTACTGGGATTTACCGCCGAGGTCCTGGTCGAGAACGAGCCGATGCTGAACCTCTTTAAAAAGATGGGGTTCGATACCGAGAAGAAGAGCGAAGACGGGGTCTATGAGATGCGGATGAAGTTTAGAGATCTTGAGGGTTAGCCTCCTCTTCTCATCGTCTCCTCATCCGCGACAAGATCAGCTCGGGACAGAGGCCGAGGATCGAGGATTGAGGATCACCGGTCTTTTTGCTCAAGCCTGCCGACGCCTCGAAAATCGATCAGAGGATTGGAGTCGACGGGATCGGGAGATGAGGATGTCAGGATCTCTCCCCGGTAGACCTCTTTTCCCTTATGAAATTCTGCGAAGATCGGCTCGTTTATCGGGATGGGCCTGGACTTCGCCTGCACCTCCATCATGGCACGAAGGTCCGTCTGAGAGATGATCGCTCTGCCGTGCCAGCTCTCTTCTCCGCCGTCCGGTCTCTCCCGCTCTATCATCCAGTATTTCAGGGATACGGGAAGATCGTCCCATACCAGGCGACCCTCGCGGCCGATTATCTTTGAAATTGACATATTGAATCCGTCGGATCTGCATAATCATAAAGATGATCGTATTTTTGAGATGGTGAAGGGGTGATCTCTGGGATCGGCAAGGGGGCCGTAGCCCCCCTCCCCCAGGTCTGGAGAGGCTGAATGAACAGAAACCAGGACAGAGACCAGGACCGGGGCCAATCGAGGCCGCCACCGCCATGATGAACGTCGCCATCATGGTGGCGGCAGGGATCACCCGCCACGCCGTCTTCCGCCATCCTCGACCTGCCTCCCGCCGCTACCCGCCGCCTCCTGCCCCCATCGACCCCCATCGACCGTCCCCGGTCCATCCCTTTTTTTCGAGCCCTACCCGCCGGTTCAGAGGGACGATCCCACCGACCTCGCCTGATCGAGGAGATCTTTCCTCTCCAGGACCGCGTCCGGGGGGCCGCCGCTTCCCATCCGGATGATATCGGCGACCTCAAAGCCGAGAAACCGGAGAACCTCGGCGAAGTCGTCGGCGGCCTTCTCGAAGGCCGAAAGGTCGGGGTTTCCCTGGCTGGTGACGATCACCGCCTTCTTTCCCGGCGCCAGGCGGGAGCGAAACCCCGAGTCGATGAAGGAGTAAAATCGGTCCTGCATCAGCTTGAACTGGCCGGTGAAGAGGTGGAAGTATATCGGCGAGCCGAAGACGACGGCGTCGGCCTCCCTTATATCCTCCAGAAGCCCCGAGATGTCGTCATCGACCCTGCACTCGTCGGCGGTCTTGCAGTGGTTGCACCCCTGGCAGCCGGAGTAGTTCAGCTCGTTGAGGATGTACTCCTCGGTCTGATAGCCCACCTCCTCGGCCCCGTCCAAGACCTCCTGGACGAGCCGATCGACGTTGCCGCCCTTCCGGGGACTTCCTACGATTCCTATAGCTTTCGTGGCTTATTCCTCCCAGGATTTAATAGCGCTCAGAGTCGGTTATTAAGTTTTTGGCGGTATGATATTTAATGATAACTGTTGCTCAAAAATAGCGAATATGCCGCCGGCCGGCAAAATAATACGCCTCCGCGATCGCGGGGGCGGGGATGGCTGGGGGTGGCCGAGGGAGGAGGCGCGGGGATCGGGGGCGGGCGAGAAGAGGCGGCGGGAGGTCGACGGCGAAAGGCGGAGGGCAAGCCCTGCAGTTGAGGGCGAGGCCAGAGAGTTCAGTCCCAGAAATTTTGTGAAGCAGGTCCGCTGACTTTTATCGAGGGAATTGAAGGCAAATCAAGTATATCGCCTCGCTCGACACGATAGTTAGGCTTTCTGACGCCGTGTAAAATGATCGACCCTTACAGGGTAAGAGTATACGACCATGCTGCATTCAGCTCTGGCTATATGTTCGTCCAGACTGAGAAGTTCGTTGCTCTTTAAAAAAAACAATTCATTTTAAAAACTTATTATGTTCAAAGCTATTATAACTGCTCACCAAAGAATGGGATGTCTTTTGTGACCCTAATTTTTCTATTGTTTAGTGTACCAGGAACAAAGTCGTTATATTTTAATGTTAATATGTCAGTAGCAAAGTAGTCCATAATGCTGTTCTTCTCGCAAAATAAAAATATCTTATTCAAATTTTTATTTATATGTTTTAGCTTTTCGGAACTACTAGTCAATCCAAAATTAAATAAATTATATTTTAAATCATTAAATTCGCCCCTTTTGATTTCTGGCAACGAATCATTTATATCTATGCTACAGAAGATCCTAATTAATTCTTGAACGACAGGATGATTAATATTCATTAATTCCCGCCCATATCCAAATAGATTATCAAAAGGCTTGGAAAAATTGGCAACTCTAGTATGTGTCATTTCAGATAATTGGTTCAATTCGAAAGCAGTGAGTGATCTTGGATTCTGAATTGCTTTCTCTAATAAGAGGAATTTATCAATATTTTCTTTTAAAGGTTCATTAGGAGAAAGTTCTACTTGGTATAATGGAGGATTGCCAACCCAAGGAGGATTATTAAATTTAATAGATGAGGCAAAATACGACTTATGTATTGGAAATTCGATAATTTCTGACGCTTTTAAACCTACAGGAGTAGAAGTAAAAGACCTACTTGATCTAATTACTAAAAAATCATCACTTGGAACCATAATAGCCTCATTACCTGCCCATTTATTAATATATCCACTATAATTATATTTATTTACTTTCGATGATATAAAACTTTTTAACTCCCCCAAATTAAGATTAGTATTACAGGGGAATGCGTCTATTTTTATCTTTTTTATGTCCTTAAACTTCACTACATTTAATTCCCCACCAGCTTTTAAAGAGAAAATAGGCCAAAGATCATTTGGAAAAACATCCCATAAATCTTTAATGGAAATTAGCGGGTATTGGTAAATAATCCATCCCATCAGGTAAAGCCGTTCAAATGGATCAAGAGAACTCAGTTTATCTATATATATTTCATTTATTTTTTCTACGTATTTGGTTCGTATTGGACTGAACCACGGTTCATCTTTTTCATAAAATCTTTTTCGCGATACATCCAGAGAAGGTGCCTTCTTTTTAGAAAGATTTATTCGTAGGGATATCAATGAAGAAGAATCAAATTTACTATTAGAATAACTAAGCGAAGAATAAAACGTTTCATCCAATGGAACTAATATGCCATCCTTGTATATAGAGATATTTTTACGAGATATAGAACTAAAGCCCAATTCTTCTTTTCGTCGAATTCCTTTTTGTCGAATTGATCTTATATTTTTATCTACCTTGACACCTCTAACGTATATCCCTCCCGTCGATCCAACTTGCATTTCTTCACTTTTTGGCACTAGGCATGTTAGTGAGCCTTCAAAATCACTAAATCCTAAATCGGAATTGATATCGAACTTATTCTCTCGAAGGAGTTCTTTTGCATTCGATAAATCCTGCGGCATAAATACGTCTGAAAAAGGATAATTCAAATCTAACTGCTGGATTGTATAATCTTCCCCTAAACGTTCCTTAATCATTTCGCCATTTTGGTTTGGATGAATAATGATTGTTTTTCGATTATCTTCATCTATAACTATTGGAAATTCAACGAAACCAGCAATAATGGAAAGATATTCAGTAATTTTCATAAAACTAAACATATTGTTGTCGTGTGATATCTTTTTTTTGTTAATATAAACGCGAATTGTGGTTCCGATTCTTAAACCAACATCTGAAAGAATTTGGATTCGAAACTGCTTATTTTGATCAGGGATTGTTATTCTTAGTGGTTCACTTCTTGGAAACAGATTCGGATCTTTGTAGGTCTCTATTTCTATAGAATCAGCCACTATAAAACAACTTAGAATACCTATGCCAAAGCGGGAAATTGGATCCATTGTAAGTCCAAATTTCTCATAATCTTGGCTCCAATAATAGCTCTTTCCAGCTACGGCTAGGTAATTTTCAACCATATATTCATCCATGCCGATGCCATCATCGCGCCATGTTATAATAATATTATCATCAATATGTTTTACATCGACATTAATAACTCCAAGGTTACTCGCCTCGATTTTTGCATATTTAAGAAGGATTTCGCGTCTCATGCGAATGGCATCTATGCTATTTTGGAGCAATTCTCGGAGGAAGACATAATGATCGCCTTGATATATTTCGCTTCCAAGAATCTCGAACATTCGCTCCCGATCAAACTTGAATCCTATAGATGTTTTTTTAAATCCTCTTGCGTCTATGTGCCAATCGATGTGATATATATCCAATTTATGGCGGGGATCATTCATTCTGGCTAAAACATCAGTGCAGCCTCTTAGTTGAATCTCACACCAAATTCGAAAATCCTCAAGAGCTGCATATACATTATGGTCATCTGTGCTACCATCAACTCGTATGACTCGCCCTTCCAGGTATGCTGGACAAGTTACAGTCCTAAGAGCACGGTGTTTAAGCCACTCCATCTTAGATCTTGAATTTCTCGGAGCAACGAACTTCCAAATTACATAAGGAGTTCGATCCTCGGCCAAATCTAACAAATCAATAAGACGGAGATAGACAGCCAGAGCACGAATATTTACTACATCCCTCATCGTTGAGAAATTTATTGGAAATGAATCATGATCTTGGAGACTTTCAAAATCGAGCCAGTGTCCAATGCAAACTCGTGATGCAGCATCGGCGACACCGCCGTCAATAGGCTCGAAGAACTTCCTGATTTTTTCCCCACTACGAAATGAATGGGTTTGTCGAACATATTCTCTCCATATTTCGACTGAAATATCTTTCAAATTGCCATCATCATCTAGAAGTTGTTGATCGCGAGCAAATAACTTAAATCGATTTCTTTCATCCGGCAAAATCCACATTTCTTCAGGATTTGTATCATTCGGGATCCTATCATTTATTATATAATCTTTCTCTATGCCATTTACGGCCATTCCCCAATCGTGCCCATATAACGCAACTGACAGAACAAAAAGTTCACCTACATTCATGGAATTAATACGCTCCTCACCCAAGACTGTATCGGCAACATAGAAGAGTCGCTTGAGATGATACACCTCATCATGTGGTGTATACTCTGGGAACAGTTCATTTATTTGCCGCACTTCTCCGGTTACCCTCTGACGGAACTCGTCCAGTCTACCTAAAACATTAAAACCGATATCATCTCTTTGATTTGCTTTCTCAGCTAGCGCTTGTATCAATCCACATTTAGGGAGATTTTTTTGATTGTCATTATTTTTCATATTACCTCTCCAATCTGGCGAACAATGTTTTCGCGTTTATGCTTTACGTCCGCCCCCCCCCCCGGCTCCTTCGCCCTTCACTTCGTCGACACTATCTTTATCACGTCCCCCGCCTTAAGCTCGTGCTTCTCCCCCAGCCTCCTCTTCGACCGCCCGTCCAGGGCGAAGAGGAAGCTCTCCCCGATCTCGGTGTGGATCCGGTAGGCGAGGTCTTTCGTCGTCGAGCCCTTCTTCATCAGGTAGGCGTCCGGGAGGACGACCCCGTTTCGATCCGTCCACTTCCCCTCGTCCTCCACCGGGAAGACGGGTATGTATTCGAGGAGCTCGAAGACCGCCCGGTCGAGGCACTCCTGGACCCCGGTCCCGCCGGTCGCCTTCAGGATCCCCCGGATCTTCTCCAGCCCCGCCTTCTGGGGTCCGGAGAGGTCTTTTACCATCTCAAAGTCCGCGTCCCCCGGTCGGTACCGGATCGCGCCGCTTTTGTCCGCCATCCTCAATGCCACCTCGGCGGCGGCGCTGGTGGGTACGACGATCTCTTTCAGCGCCTGCAGGCGGGCGACGAACTTCGGGGGGGCGACGTCCACCTTGTTGGCGGCGATGATCATCGGCTTGCTGGCGTCCCGCAGCAGCCCCGCAAACCTCTTCATCTCCTCCTCGTCCCACCTGGAGGGCTCGCTCTTCATCGTCGCCAGGGCCCAACGGACGTGGTGGTCTGCGACCCCGGCGCCGGCGAGCTGTTCGGTGATCAGCGGCTCGACCTTGATATCCTCGGCCCGGACCCGCCTCATCAGCCTCTCCCAGTTGCGGTTGAGGATCCCGAAGAGCCACATCCCGATCTCGCGCTTGAGAAACTCCACATCCGCCAGAGGGTCGTGATTTCCTACGCCGACGGGGTTACCCTCCGCGTCGGCGGAGCCGGAGGCGTCCAGGACGTGGATGACCGCCTCGGCGACCCGGAGGCTGTCGAGGAACTCGTTACCGAGGCCCTTGCCGAGATGGGCGTCGGGGACGAGCCCAGCCACGTCGATCAGCTCCACGGGGACGTACCTCACGCCGTCCCGGCACCTGTCGCACTCCGTCGCGAGCTCGCGGCAGGGGCAAGGGACCCTCACGTAGGAGACCCCGTGGTTCGCATCTATCGTGGTGAAGGGGTAGTTTGCTATCTCCACCTCGGCGAGGGTAGCCGCCTTGAAGAAGGTGGACTTCCCGGCGTTGGGCTTTCCCGCCAGCCCCACTGATAACATCGGATCGGATCCTCCCTATCGGCTCTGGTTGCTATCAACTGCCATCTACTGCTGTTTACTGCTGTCTACTGCTAGTCTACTGGTATCTACTGCCATCCCTTCCATCTGCTGCTCTCTGAGCCCTCTCTATCGGCTCGTTTCACCTGCGGATGTTGACGGGGACGCCGCGGCTGAAGAGCTCCGCCGTCTTGGCAGAGAACCGCTCCTCCTTCGACTTGGCGAGCCTTCCGGCGAGGGCGAGCCCCTTATCGGAGGCGGCCGTCTCCTCTATGCTTCCCGCCGCCAGGGCGGCGTCGTAGACCTTCGCGCCGAGGTCGCTCCTGGTCAAGACCGTCGACCAGCCCGCCTTCGATCCGACGGACCCGATGGAGACGTCGGCGAGCTCCGCGGCGAAGTCGAAGCAGGGGCCGCACCCCTTCCAGGCGTACTCGTCCGTCTCCTCCAGGGGGACCTCTTTGACCTTATCGCCGGAGAGGACCCGGAACATCCCCTTCTGGACCTCGAACTTATCGACCTCTTCGGCCTTCAACCCGAACTTCCCCTCGACGAGGTGGGGGAAGAGGAGCTCGTGCTCGAAGTTCTCCATGCAGAAGAGCCCCACCAGGAGGCCGATCTTCTCCTGGCCGAATTGGTAGGGCTCCTCCAGGAGCTGGACCTTCCTCAGGGCCTGGATCTGGCATGGCGTTCCCACAAAGCCGATCTTCTTGAACCCCTGGTCCATCGCCATCTGGACCCCGGTGACGCTGGGGGAGATGGTGTACTTCGTCCCGGCGGCGGCGGCGATCTCCTCGGCCGTCGTCGCCACCTTCGGGACGCCCCTCCATTTCTCGTCCCTATCGGTGACGACGGCAGAGTCGATGACCCCGGACTTCAGGGCCTGGATCAGGAGGCCTGGCCGCCGCCCCTGCCGCCCGAGCGGAGGCCGCCTTCCTGTATATCCCGAGAGGCTCGTCCTCCTTCCTCTCCCTCCCGAAGACCTTCCTCGCCATCCCCAGCATGTCGAACATGGTCCGGGGACAGTAGGCGTAGCAGAGGCCGCAGTTGGGGTCGTAGTCTATCAGCTCCGGGCGGTTTCCCTCTCTATCGATCTTGGGACAGAAGGCGATGCAGTTTCCGCAGTAGCAGCAGAGCTCCTTCTTGATGACGTCATAGTCGAGCTCTCCAAATCCGTACTCCAGATAAGTGGGCTCGGGATACTTCTCCTTGGCAGCCATTGATCATCTCTCCAAAAGCTAGGTGGGTAGTTGACGGCCGATTAGACTAAAGCTTTTATGGTATATCGGGGACCCCACGATCATGATCCTCGGCCTCGACGTCGGCGGAGCGAACACCAAAGCCGCCAGCTCCGACGGTCTCTTCACCAAGATCGAGTACCTCCCCCTCTGGAAGGAAGCCCCCCTGATCCCATTCCTCCGCCGCATCTCCGCGGAGGCGGCCCCCGAGGCGCTGGCGGTCGTCATGACCGGGGAGCTCGCCGACACCTTCCCAGACAAGCGGACCGGGGTTCTCGCCATAATGGGGGCTGTAAAGAGGGCCTTCTCCTGCCCCGTCAGCTTCTGGGGGGTCGACGGCTTTGGCTGGAGCGAGATCTCCGACCTAGCCGCAGCCAACTGGTCCGCCTCGGCGGCCCTCGTATCCCAAGAGATAGGCGACTCTCTCTTCGTCGATATGGGATCGACCACTACAGACCTCATACCGATAAAGGGGAGGGCGATGGCCGCCAGGACCGACTTTGAGCGGCTCGGGAGGGGGGAGCTGATCTACTCGGGCCTCCTGAGGACGAACCTCGCCGCCCTCCTCGGATATGTGGAGATCAAAAGGATGAAGGTCCCCCTCTCCTCCGAGCTATTCGCCGTCACCGCCGACGCCCACCTCGTCGGAGGCCGGATCTCCGAGGGCGATTATGCCGTCGAGCCCCCGGACGGGGGCGTAAGAGATAGACAGTCGGCGCTTCGCAGACTCGCCCGGACCGTCTGCGCCGACCTTGGAGAGATCGGCCCTGAGGCGGCGGAGGAGATCGGACGCCAGGCTGCCGCCCGCCAGTTGAGCAGATTAACGGATGGCATCCGAAGACAGTCGCAGGTACACAACCTATCCCTCGTCGTCGCCGCCGGGATCGGCGATGGTCTGATAGAGGAGGCGGCCCGAGACCTCGGCCTCGAATGCGTCAGGCTATCGAAGATCTACGGCTCCCGGGTATCGGACGCCTTCCCCGCTTACGCCGCCGCCCGCCTCCTGGAGATGAGGATGCAGGCCCCGGGGAGGCGTATCGGCGGACGGACTTTAAAATGACGGGATCAGGGCTATCCCCCAAACCCATGGGCTAGGTAAGGGGCGAAGATGATGAAGAGGATCGAGGAGAAGATCAGCCAGGCCATCAGCGCCACCAGAGCTCCGGTCATCTTCTCCGCCTTCGCCTCGCTCTTGAAGACCTTAAGAAGCCCCATGGAGAGCATGTCCCTGAAGATGTGGCCTCCGTCGAGGGGGACTGCGGGGAGGCAGTTGAAGAGGCCGGCGTAGAGGTTGATCAGCCCCACCCAGAAGAGGAAGTTGGCGATCCAGAATATCTTATCCCCCAGGGGCTCCGCCCACCCCGCCGGCTCGAAGAGCTGGGTGATCCAGCCGACAAATCCCGGAAAGCCCATCTCGGTGAAGCCGGGGATCCCCGAGAAGGGAAGGCCCATCAGGGAGAAGAGGCCTATGACCCCAGATCCTGGCATCGCCTGGAGCGCCGATAGGAAGGAGCCAGCAGGAAACTCCTGGAAGGAGGCGCCGTCGAGGTAGACGGCGTCGGCTGAGACCCCTGAGAACCCGACCCCCAGGAAGCCCGTTCCAGAGCCATCGGGGTTCGGTCCCAGGGTTACGGCATACTCGCCCCGGTTAGTGCCGATGACGACGGTCTCTCCCTCTGCCGTCGAGTTCATGATCGACCTGAAAGAGCCCCAGTCCGGCGTCGAAGCTCCATCGATCTCGGAGATGGCGGTCCCAGGAACCATCCCCGCCTCATCGGCTGCCGAGCCCCCAAAGACGTAGGAGACGACGACCCCCCGGACGAACGGCCCCTCGAGGCCCAGGTCCACCACCCCATCGCCCCGAAGGAACCTGAGGCTCATATCTCCCCCTCCCATCGCCATCAGGTCCTCGATCCGATCGATCTGGACGCCGCCAGCGGAGAGGAGGATCATCTGCCTCTCGAAGCCGGCGATATCGGCAGCGGAGCCGGGGACTACATCCACCACCACCACCCGGTCGACCGGCGCGATCGCCCCTATCACCGGCCCAAAGAAGAGGGCGAGGGCCAGGGCCGCCACTACGAAGTTCGCTACGACTCCGGCGGATAGGATCCTGACCCGGGCGGCCCTGGAGGCCTTCCCCTTCTTATCCTCCGATCCGAAGAGATCTCCCTCGTCCGGCTCGACGAAGGCGGCCACCGGTGCCCCCAGGAGGGCGATCCCCATCGACTTGACCCTGATCCCCTCGGCCCTGCAGAGGATCCCGTGGGCGAACTCGTGGACCGCCATCGTCACGAAGAGGGCGATCCAGCCCCACCAGAGGGGTATGAACTGGTTGAGCCCCGGTATCAGAAGGACGTTCCTCGGGGCTGTGTATACGCTCGGCTCGGGGGGGGTCCGCAAGACCGCGAAGGTCATTATGAGGAACAGCGCCAGGAAAGAGAACATCCCCAGGACGACGAGGGGGATCCCGGCGGTGATGGTACCCCTCCAGAACCTCTTGGGCCTGCTGAGCCTGTCGATGAGGGGCAGCCACCTCGTCGTCCTGATCATTATCACAGGCCCCCAGTTCCCCAGGTTCAGACCCTTCAGGCTCTTTAGACGGCCCAGCTTGATGGCCAGGAGCCAGTGGAGGTTCAGGGCAAGGATCGCGATCAGCAGCCAGTCAAAGAGGGTGAGTTCCCAGGCGAAGTTCAACGGTTCGTCCTCCGATATTCGTCATCTTCGAGCTGGTTGTGATTCTTGCGGGGCATATATAACATCATGGTCGGTGAGGGCGGAACTCGGATGGAACCTCTGTCGTCGGGTCAGAGGCAAAAAAGGAGAAGCAGAAAAACGATCCGCCCTCTTCTGTAAAATGGAGACCCCGGCGGGCGGAGAGGATACCGGCCGCCCGGCGAGGTGAGCTGTTGGTATCCGTCTCCGAGGAGCCTTCAGATTTCGCCGATGGAAGACGAGATCAGCTCCTGGTTCTTCTTCTCCAGGAAGCCGTAGACAGACCCGTGGGGAGCTCCGTCCATCAGCATCTCGATGGCGGTCCTGGCGATCCGGATCTGTTCCGGACCGCCTATGATCGCCACCGTCTTTCCGTAGACCGAGATGCCGACTCCGGCGAGCTTCTCGGTGATCTCCCTCGTCCTTCCATCTTTCCCGATTATCCTTCCCTTGATCCTGGCCATGTCGGTCTTGGTGTTGCAGATCCGGGAGAGGTCTATCACATCCAGCATAAGCATCTCATCCTCCAGGAGCGGAAGGGCCCTCTCCGGGGAGAATCCCCGGCCTATCGCCCTCACCACTTCGGCGAGGCGCATCGCCATTATAGGATCCTCTCCTGCTATCACCTCTACAGCGCCGGTATCGCTGTCGATGACCATCTCTGATCCGGTCTTCTCCTCAAGGGCGCTCTTGACCGATCCCGTGGGACCTACCAGAACACCGATCCTATCTGCTGGAATCTTGATATGCAAAAATCTCAGCCTCCGCGAAGATGTCTTAAGATCATTTCGATTAGATGAGAGAAAAGTCAGCTCTTCATTCCGGCCCTGAGCTTCTCTCTTATGGCCTCTTCAGAGCCGATCCCATACTTCTTTTTGAAGTGACGGGCGACGTTCCACATATCCCTCTCAAGGAAGCTCCTGGCCATGGGGTGTTCCAGGGTCACCGACTGGCCCATGTCGATGATTACAGGCTCTCCGTCTTCGTATAGGATATTGAACTCGCTCAGGTCGGCGTGGACGAGGTTCGCCCTGTTGTAGAGGAGGGATACGTACTCGGCGATCTTCTCGAAGGCCTCCTGCGCCTCTTCCGGCTCCAGGGCGACGTCCTTGATCTGAGGCGCCGGGTTCTCTCCATCCCCGACCATCTCCATGACGAGGATGTTCTCCCTCATGGCGATGGGATGGGGCACCTTCACCCCCACCTCTTCTGCCCTGGTGAGGTTACGAAACTCCTTCCTCGTCCAGGCTACGATGATCGCCCTCTTGGTACCCTTGATGGACCCGAACCTGGGATCCCCCTGGAGGTAGTTCTGCATCGCCTTGAAGTTGCTGGTATTTATCCTGTAAATCTTGACGGCGATGTCGGCGCCCTCCTCCCCCTTGGCCCGGAATATGTTCGCCTCCTTTCCGGTGCTTACGGGACCGCCGAGGGACTCAATGACCCCCTTGCTCGCCAGGGCGTAAAGGTCCATCAGGACGCGCCGGTCGAATACCTCGTCCTGTACCTTCAAGTCCTCTGAATCTTTTATCCGTTCGCGCATCAGGTCGATGCGCGCCTCAAACTCTCTCTGTCTCTTGGATTCCTCGATCATGGCTACCTGTTGAGGTACCCTTTACGTACCAAGTAATCTACCTGAGGCCCGGTATACCTCCATACGACGTCGGCCTTCTCGTCCTGAAAGTCCCATGGAACTACGATGACGACGTCGCCTTCCCGGATCCATATCCTCTTCTTCATCTTCCCGGGTATCCTCGCCATCCTCTCTTTGCCGTCGACGCATCTCACCTTCAGCCGGTTGGAGCCTAGGAGGGTCTCCACGAAACCAAATATCTCTCTATCATATGCTCGAGGGAGGCGTACTCGCGTTACGACCTCCGGACCTTGTGCATTTCTCTTCCTCTTTGTGCTTGCATAATTAGCCAGTATATCACCTCTAAAGACAGATCGAGCTTCAAATCCGAGATCTCTGAGCGGATAACCTGAAGTTCATTCAGCGGTGATAGAGGCATGATATTATAGTTAAAGGTTGTGACCAAAAGAGAATATGGGCCCGACGCGATTCGAACGCGTGATCCCCGCCGTGTGAAGGCGATGTCATAACCACCTAGACCACGGGCCCTCATTCCTCCCACGAACTAATCCATATTAGTATTTTTCCTCTCACCGTCGGGCAGATGCGGGCTGAAAAGACTTTTGAATAGGACCTTTTAAATAGCTCCTCGATGAGGTGTTGGAGATGGATCTCTGCCGATGGCTCTTCGCCGGTGGGCCCGCGGGCCTCTTGCGCCCCCTTTATGAGAGAGTCCTTAATAGGGAAGTCTTGAGGGCAACGGTTCCAGAGCACGTCGCCATCATCCAGGACGGAAACCGCCGCTACGCTAGAGCGGCCGGTGTCTCCAGCTTTGACGGCCACAGCCGGGGAGCCGAGACGACGGAGATGGTAGCAGACTGGTGCCTCGAGCTCGGTATAAAACACCTCTCCGTATACACCTTCTCCACAGAGAACTTCGACCGGGACGAGGCGGAGAAGGAGTATCTCTTCGAGCTGATCGAGAGGAAGCTTCTGGAGCTGTCCACCTCCGAGAGGGTTCACAGACGCCGGGTCCGGGTTAGGGCCATAGGGAGGACCAACCTCCTGCCAAAGCCCCTCCAGGAGGCGATCAGGAAGGCGGATGCTGCAACCCGGGGCTATGATGGTATGTACTTCAACCTCGCCCTCGCCTACGGCGGGAAGAGCGAGATCGCCGACGCCGCGAGGTCTCTCGCCCTGGAGTTGAAGGAAGGGCGGCTCAAACCCCGGGACCTGAACGAGGACGCCGTCGCATCCCACCTATACCCCGCAGGGGGAGTCCCCCTCCCCCGGGTGGACCTGATAATAAGGACCGGCGGTGAGGTCAGGACCTCCAACTTCCTCCCGTGGCAGGCGAACGGATCGAGCGCTCCCGTCCATTTCTGCTCCCCGTTCTGGCCGCAGTTCAGTCGGGTCGAGTTCCTGGGGGCGATAAGGACCTTCCAGAGATCCCGGGCCAGGCTGGCGGGATCAAGACGAAATCAGGCCGGATTCCCGCGACTTTAATCGTGGGGTCGCATACCCAGATTACTGAATAGCGCTAACGGGTGACGTAATGGCTGTTTGGCAGAAAATGAGTCGCTTGGATTTGATTCGAGTGGCAATTTTCAGTAGAACGAGTACGCGACCCGGGGATCAGGCAGACGTCTAATCGTCGAATCAAGTCTTTACACAAGTGGGCGTTCTACCAGCTAAAAGAGTTCGTGAGCTATAAGGCACTAGGTGCTGGTATCCCTGTGATTCTGGTAGAGCCCGCTTATACAAGCAATACCTGTCATCAGTGCCACCACATCGGGGACAGGAACGGGAAGGTGTTTTCCTGTCCTTCGTGGGGTTGGGGCGGGGACGCAGACTACAACGGGGCTAAAAATATTGCTGATCTCGGGGCTGCTGTAAACCAGCCCGGAGGTCCGGGGTTGTTCTGCTTAATCGAGGCAGAAAAGATTCCAGGGCTACAGAAAGCCCCCTCTTCAGAGGGGGGTAGTTTACATCAACAGGCTTAATTACCATAACCATCCTATCCGGCATCGTGTCCCGATAGGGTAGTGGATATCCTAGAGGCCTGCGGAGCTGTGATGCGCAGAGAGCCTCAGACCCGGGTTCGAATCCCGGTCGGGACATAATTTATGACAGATATATGGATGCTTGATTTTTATGGTTCTGGAAAGCCTTGGCGGGTCGCTGAGGGGGGCGCTGAAGAAGATCGCCTCCGCCAGCAGGATAGATAAGCAGGTCGTCGACGAGGCGGTCAGGGAGATACAGCGGGCCCTCCTCCAGGCCGACGTCAACGTCAAGCTGGTGATGAACCTCTCCAATAGGATCAGGGACCGGGCCCTCTCCGAGAAGCCAGCCCCGGGGATGAATCCCCGGGAGCACGTCATCAACATCGTCTACCAGGAGCTGATAAACCTCGTCGGGAAGAGCTCTCCAGTATCCCTCGAGAAGCAGACTATCATGCTCGTGGGCCTTCAGGGCAGTGGTAAAACCACCACCGCGGCTAAACTCGCTACCTTCTTCCAGAGGAAGGGGCTTCGGTCGGCCGTCGTCTGCGCCGACACCTTCAGGGCTGGGGCTTTCGACCAGCTCAAAGCCCTCTGCGAGAAACAGGGGGTCTTCTTCTACGGCGAGAAGGGTAACCCCGACGCCCCCGCCGTCGCCAGGCGTGGCCTGGAGGCGTCGAGGAAGTACGACGTTGCGATCGTCGACACCGCCGGAAGACACGCCCTGGAGGAGGACCTCATCCAGGAGATGATGGAGATCGACGCCGTCGTCACCGCCGACCACAAGCTCCTCGTCATGGACGCCGCCATCGGCCAGCAGGCGAGCGAGCAGGCTAAGGCCTTCAACCGGGCTGTTGGAATCACCGGCGTCATCATCACCAAGCTCGACGGGACCGCCAAGGGGGGCGGCGCCATGTCCGCCGTCGCCGAGACGAACTCGTCCGTCGCCTTCATCGGAGTCGGCGAGACCCCCAGCGACCTCGAAAGGTTCGAGGCCGACCGGTTCATATCCCGCCTCCTGGGGATGGGCGACATAAAGACCCTCATCGAGCGGGCCCAGGAGACGAAGGTCGAGGATGAGGTGGATGTGGAGGCCCTGATGCGGGGCAAGTTCACCCTGAAGGATATGTGCAAGCAGATGGAGGCGATCAACAAGATGGGCCCCTTAAAGCAGATCATGCAGATGCTCCCCCTGGGGGGGCTGGGGGTCGACCTCTCCGACCAGGAGTACCAGGTCACAAAGGACCGGCTCGAGAAGTACCGGGTGATCATGTCCTCCATGACGGAGGCGGAATTGGAGGACCCCAAGATCATCACCGCCTCCCGGATAAAGCGGATCTCCCGGGGGAGCGGGACGCCCCCGGAGGTGGTCCGGGAGCTTCTCAAGTCCCACAAGGCTATGCAGAAGGCCCTCAAGGGGATGCGCGGCATGAACAAGATGGGGATGAAGCGGATGATGAAGAAGTTCGGCCCCATGATGGGCGGCGGCGGGATGTAGGCCGTCGCGAACTCGCTCATTTCTCCGTCTATTTTTCTAGGGGTTTTTATGGCTCTTCGCTATTCTGTGTGGGTAACTTCAGGATAGCGATTATCGATCTCAATCATACAAATCCTTGCCATGAGTCCTGCCGATATGTAGGCAGGCAGCGATACATCTATTGAGGGTTCTGATTTCAGGCGATCATGAAGTCGTGAAAAGACCGGACTACTGGATCTGCGGCCCCTAAGGTTTAACCACATTAAACAGCGAGGTGCCTATTCTTCTGTAGGGCAGTAAACCATTCCTTAACAATGATCTGTCCTTAGGTAAGGAGAGATCCACACAAAATAGACCTCTTCACCGATCTCTCCTGGCTACTCCCTTCTAAATCGCCTTGATTATCCAGTGATGAGGCTCACCTCTGAGAACGGGTTCTCTGAAACGTAGTCCCAGTTAAGGAGGGTGGCTGGTTTCTATCGGATCGTGGAGATTGTACATCGGTCCTACGTAAGTTCTACATGAAAAATAACCATTTAAGCCCAGGGGATTGATGTGTTGTTGGAGGCGGAGATTGAAGGCGATTTAGCCACTCCTGCCTGCGGGTAGGGGGGGACACCGTCCTCCTCTTGGCGCATTGCGGCCAAGATTAACGGGGGTTAGTGAAATGAAACCGTCAAAGATGTCAAGGTGGACCACAGCATTGCTGATGGTCCTGCTCGTAGCATCGTCCACAGCAATGGCATATGGTGGAAATACCGTAAGCCAGAGCATCAGCATGAACGGACAGGGAGGGTACGTCAGTCAGAGCGCCGCAAACTCGGCGGTTGTCTTCGGCTCTAACAACCAGGTGAACCAGAACATCAACCAGAACGCCCAGGGAAACTACATTACCCAGAGCGCAGCTAACGCGGCGGTAGTCGTCGGGAACTGCAACGATGTCAACCAGGGTATCCATCAGAACGCACACGGGAGCCACATAATGCAGGCTGGAGCTAACGCCGTCGCCGTCGTCGGCCACTACAACGACGTTACCCAGAGCGTATCCCAGTGGGCTTTTGGGGACGAGATTTACCAGACCGGCCACAATACGGGTACGATCATAGGCCACGCCAATTCTCTTACTCAGAAGACATTCGCTCACGCCAGGACTAGACCTGTAGTGCCCGTTGGGTGTGGTGACCCTGTTCAGGATATGAGCAACTTCGCCTACATCGCAGGATCCCACAATGACGTCGGTCAATACATCTCAGGCTACGCCATGGTCGGCTACGGAAACGGCCCTATATTCCAGAGTGGAAGCAATATCATCCAGACACCAAACCCGTATGGGAACTCATTCGATCAGGGGATCGGTTTCACGGGGAGATCCGGACCTGGATCAGAGGTGATGCAGTCGGCCCAAAACATGGTCTGGGTAGGCTAATAGGTCATATCGAGACGGATCGAAACTCCGTCTCATGTTTTTAGGATTATGATCAGATTGGTTTGAGGGAATGATATGAAAGCTTTGGCTATCCTGTTATGTCTATCGGCTATGATCCTCTCGGGGGCAGCTGAGGATGTAATGGCATTGACCGTCGTTGGAGACGGAAGGGTTCTCGTCCCAGCTGATGTTGTCTACGTTTCGGTCAGCTCCACCTCGACGGATGAGAACCTGACCCGAGCATCGTTGTATAGCACCGAGGTGCTTAACAGAACGATAGAGGCTCTCATTTACGCAGGTCTCGATAAATTTGACTTCCAAACTGGTCGTGACAGAAGTGTTTCAAGTACCCAGACCATGAGCCGAGTCTGCAACAACTCATCGTGCGTTATGGTCGCGGAAGAAGCGGTAATCTCGGTCAAAGAACGGGTTACAATCAGATTCGAGGCTAAAGACGAGGATCTGATCAACAGAACTCTTGAAGTGGCCGAGGCTGAGGGCGCAGAAGCCTCGATAATCGGGTATGCTCTGGAAGACAGGAGCGCAGCATTTGCCGAAGCACGTAAGATGGCCATCCAAAACGCTAAGGATGTCGCAGAATCTCTAGCCTCCGCAGCAGGAATGAAGCTAGATAAAAGGTTGGAGATCATCGAGAGGTCAAGTCCAGTAGTTCGCCAGATACCTTTAGATCCCTATCCGATGAGGTATAGGATGATGGACTTCTTTGACCTCTTCTGGGACAAGCAATACGATCCGTTCGATGCAGCTATCTATCCAGAACCCGGGATGATGGAGGTCAGATCTAGGGTTTTCGTCACCTACGAAGTGACCTCATAAGGGGAAGTTGCAGCATTTTCTGTTTTTTGGTGGTGCGCTCTCCCATTTTAACTGGATCATGCCTGGGATTGACCTTTACAGCAAGAACTTTTAGATATCCTTTGGGGATAATTTTTTTCCATACGGCGCATATATGATTTAGGGGAGAAGCAACCTTTGAAGAAGCTTGTTAACGCAGAAGGAGATGCTTCGGTAATGAATAGGATCCTATTGTGAATCGTCCTCGTATTGTCTTTGATGGGGAATGCCACTGCTTCGGGTATTATGATGCGGCCCGGAGAAGCGGAGGCTGAGAAGCGATTTGAAGCGGACAGATCCCTCCGAGATGATCATCCACCGACGGATAAGCAAACTCAGCTACGATAAGAGGTGGAGGTGCGTTCAGGCTTCATCGATCGATGCCTATCGTAATAGGGGTGTGAAGGTCTCGCCGGGTATGACAGTGAGATATGTGGTCCGCGATGCGGGAATATTCGGTTAAAGGAGCCAGCGGGAATATTTTCGCGCCACGAGGTTCTAGCTTTTCTATGATGTTGTACATTAGATAATGGATGGGATGGAAGACATGAGCCGCCCTCAAATTCCATCCTTTCACTACGCTATGAGCGATGGTCAGGAGAGGAGCCAAATAATGCCCCCTTCATTAGCCTCTCCTGACGCTCCCTTCTACTATCGCATTGATTGGCGGATGAATCTGCCTCATCAGGACGATGTTATACTGAAATCGCGGTGAAGATATCTAATTTTGGCTATTTGCCCGATGCCTACATTACAACAAGATCCAGCTATATGGTCTTGATCTTCCCAGGTAAAATTCGTTTTAATTATCTTGAAAATAGGTCATTAGATATTGATATATACATTAGTATCTACTGCAAATGTCTATTAATACTCAGATTTCATCTCGGTGAATATTAAGGTGAAATACCATGAGAATACGAGTTGTCAGTTCAAGAAATGAGATAGCAGAATTGAATCCGAACGAGCGGATCGTCCATGTAGCATTCAGACCATCCAACGTCGATATGTTGGACCTCATCAAAGCGTGCCCGAGGCTGAGGGCGGTCCAGGTACCTCCATCTTATAATAAGACCATGTCCAAGGCTATCAGGCTATTCCTACAGATGCAGGGAGTTGACCTGCTCGAAGGAGATGTCTGGGGACACAGGAAGGACGTGGACGAGTACTACGTGGTCGAAGAGAGCGATATCGAGAAGATAGGTGACCTTATCTCTGGCGGGGAGAGCATCGACAGCGTTCGATCACAGGTCCAGTTGAGCACCAGACTATCGCCAGATATGATCAAGTACATCGCCAAGTCCAAGATGAGCGCCTGAATAGATCTTCAGGCGCATCCAAACCCTCCCAATTTTCATCTCTCCTTTTCGATATAATCATCTCAACTTATCACCCGTGAATTGGCGGATCGGCTCCAACTTTTCACCAGATATGCCTGCTAAATCTTCATACTCCATCCATCCATCCATCCATCCTTCCTCGATCAACCGAGCAAAGACGATGGGAAGGACTGAGTAGCGATAGTCGTACTTTTCGTTTATATCATTTCTTTTATTCATCAAGTGATCAGAAAGCAGCCATAAGCCAGTTGGCTCGTCTATTTCAGCCACCATCTATGAGGATATTAAGATGCAGAGTCATGTTCTTAAAGATAGAGAATAGTTCCTTGTACTATGCTTAAGCTAGGGGATTTCTACGAGGATGAGGCTAAAGAAGTCGCAAAGTACCTAAGAGACGCTGGAATGAAGGTAGACATCAGAACTTATATCGATGGTTATACCAAAGAGTACAATTATCTGGAGGTCGTCTAAGTGAAATAAAGGGTAAGATAGATGACGAGGAGTATGCAGATCATGAGCGATATCTGGCTGCTCTTAAAAAAGCCGTTCTTGCCAAAGGAGTCACCCCAGAAACTTTTGAGGGGATGCTTGAGGTCGAGTTTGACCCAGAAGTTGTTGAA
Organism: Candidatus Methanocrinis natronophilus; assembly: GCA_029167045.1. Taxonomy (GTDB): domain Archaea; phylum Halobacteriota; class Methanosarcinia; order Methanotrichales; family Methanotrichaceae; genus Methanocrinis; species Methanocrinis natronophilus. The sequence continues at coordinate 25,693 of JARFPK010000005.1, read as the reverse complement.
AAGAGAGAGCGAGGTAAAGATATTATTGAGGGTAATCAAGCTGTCGATTCGGATCTAACAGAAGAGAAGGCTATACAAATCTGGAGTGATGTCTCCAATCTGGTAATGGATCTTACGAAGATATCCAATGGCATATCATTTGCCGCGAGACTCTTGGACCTAAATGAGGTCAAGTTTGGTGAAGAAGTAGGTAATCGGCTCGACGATCCCATCGCCCAAGTTTTAGTAGACCCAGAGGAGATTGATGATGGCTGGACGATAAGGACGACTGCGGTTCTTACTTTCAAGCCTATGGGAGATATTTATATTGACGAGTTTTCTACCACCTTATTAGATGATATCGATGAGGAGTTTAAGGAATCGTATTATCAGGAGTTCGTCAAGATCCAATGTATGGCAGACATTGTATTAAATCTCATGGATTCGTCTTCAGGCAAGATGGAGAGGGAGGACTTCACCAATAAGTGTGTCACCAAAAAGAATTATGACGAGGATGTCCTCGTGATAGATGGAACAGATACGTCAAGATAGATCGCGAAATCGCTGGAAAAGAGTGGTGTATTGAAGATAAAGGGAGACACCATCAAGTGGAAACGCTGATCCAGGAAGGATAGACTCCAGCAGGATATGCAACGGAGATCCGCGATGACCATACTGGTAGGTTGCAGCAGCAGGTCCTATGACGACTGGGTGGGTCGCTTCTACCCCATGGGACTGGCTAAGAAGAAGGGAGAGTGGCTCGCCTAATACGCCCAGTTCTTCGACACTGTGGAGATCAACAACATCTTTTACAATGCTCCTGGAGAGCTACAGGTCCAATCCTGGATCAAGAAGGTAAAGGACAAGAAGGCTACGACCTATTAGCGGCGATTCCCGACTTAGGGATGACGCAAGATTGTAGGGGTTTTATGCGACGATGATATCACTTCTTTAAGCTACAATTATTGCACTAATTCTCATATACTTTTATCTAACAATCTTTTTATAGCAAAAAAGAAGAATTCTTGCATGTAGAATATTACTATTTATGAGAAGATTCCCTTAAACTGGGCTTGAAGGATATAAGAGTATAGAAGAAGGGTAAGAAGGAGAATAGGCTATGAAAGAGAAGATGCTGGCATCAATCTTGGCACTATGCCTGATGGTAGGGATATCGGCAGCCGATTTCTCCCTATTTCTCCCTAAACGTCTACGGCAACGCTAACATGGACGATATCATAGACGAGAGAGATATCGAATACGCCCGCGCCATCATGGCCGGGACAGAAAGGATGACGGATCTGGCCGATGTCAACGGCGATGGTAAGGTCGACGAAGAGGACATACGACTGATAGAGGAGATCATCAGAGGGACGCCACCCGAGATCAGTGTGATCGATTCCGAAGGGAACGCCGTTACAGTAAAGGTGCCTGTGGAAAGGATCGTCATCTACAACCACCAGTGCGCCGAGATCCTCCAGATCCTCGGAGCTTGAGAGCAGGTGGTCGGGGTAAGAGAGACCTTCAAAACACAAGGCAATAGGTTCCCGAAGATAAGCAAGACGAAGAACATCGGAACCATTGCCTAAGTGGACATCTAGGCGGTCATATCCGTGGATCCTGGCCTGATAATAGCCCACACCATACCGAACAAAGAAAACCTATATGTAAAGCTACCCTTGGAGATCCCTATACTCGGACTCGATTGCACCGGTGGGGGTCCCTGTGGGATCGACTCTATCAGGGACAGCGTATCGATCCTCGGATACGTCCTGAATGCAAGGGAGGAGGCCGTAAGATACCAGGAGTGGCATGACAGGTACGTCGGACCTGTGGAAGCCAGAATCTCCGAGATCCCCCAGAGGGAGAGGGTAAGGGTCTACCTGGAGTCCACCTCCGATACGATATAATCCAGGACGGTCATCGGAAAGGACCATCCCGCTTCAAACCTCATTGAACTGGCGGGCGGGGTGAACATCGCCGCAGGCCACCCTTCGCTCTACAGAGGAGATGGAGAAAGTGAGTACGGCGAGATGGAGACGGAGTGGGTCCTTGAGCTAAAACCCAGAAGTGATCGTAGGGAGGGCGATGGCAGGTTGGTTGAGGCCCTATGATGACGAGGATGACTCCCACCTGCGGGCCTGCTCCGATCAGATTAAAAAAAAAACCCTTCCGGGTTTTGACGCGGTTGACGCAGTAAAGAACGACCGGGTCTACATTATCACCAACGATTACGCCATCACCCCCAACTATCCGTCGGCGCTACTCCTACTGGCGAAATGGTTCTATCCGGATATCTTCGACGACCTGAACCCGAGTGAGGCCCACCTGGAGTATCTGGATTTGATGGGGATCTCAAAGGAGGTCGCTAACAAGAACACCTACTACTATCCGGCAGTGGCATGAGTGATCCCGACCATTCCGATTGATCTGGGTAAGGGATCTTCTTATCCCTCCTTTTGATCAATCTGGCCTCCTGAACATGGAGGGAAGAAACGGTACTCTAGGGCCGGGTCTATGGTCAGGGTTGGGGGCCCTCCACCCCATTTTTAATCAGACTATGTTAAAAATCTCTACTTGAATCCTTGGGGGGGGTCCTATGCTGGATATCCGCTACCTGTCCCCTGGAATTTTTCCTCTCCAGCAGCGGCAGCGAAGACAGGAGAACTATCCGCTTAGATCTCCTGATAGATCTCGAAAGACGGGCAATTGAAGCTGGAAGCAACATAAGAAAGGGCATAATGAACATCTCCTCCAACTGCACCAATTGCGATTACGAGGGCGTATGCCCTAGGCCAAATACTGAGGAGCCCTGTGAAGAGGCTCCGATAACCAAAAGCATCAAGTCGTGATAACGTGGTTGGTATCGTTGCGGAATTTTACTGTGGGTCAGTGCTAATCTCGAAGCCTCTTTTCTCCAAGTTATCCGGCACAGGGATAGTCAGAGTTCGTTGCCGATGGATGTGGTGGTTAATTTGACATGCTTGACACCTTTCAGCGCCATCATCTTCTCCGCTGCCTTCTTGACATCCTGACCCTCGCCCCTGAGAGCAATGATCTCCAGGCAGTTCTCATGATCGAGGTGGACGTGAAGGGCAGAATGGATAATATTTGTGAATTCGTGCTGGATGTTGGTCAAGGAGTTCACTAGCCCACGCTCGTTATGGGAGTAGACCATGGTGATTATACCAAGCCGGTCACCCTTAACGTCGCTCATCCACTCATAGTGAATTATGTAGTTTCTGATGGCGTCCCTGATACCCTCAGACCTAGAGGAATAGCCCCTCTGCTCGATGATGCCGTCGAACTTGGTTAAGAGCGATTCCGGTAGAGACATGCCAATTCTCGTCAGTTCCTGTTCCATAATTATCACCTATTAAGATGATTGTAGTCTTATTTAGTAATAAATGTGTTGGACCCAATTCTGAATGATTAGATTCCCCTGGATTGTGTCGATTGAAACTATGCAACCCTGCAATATCAATAACAATCAACGGTGTACACATCTCTAAAGTATGCGCCAAGCCTACAATCCCGCTATAAAATTTTTTAAAGTTATGCACAAGGGGTAGGTACTGGAAAAGAGATGCGCACTATAGTCTTGACCTCTTTTGTCTCGTAATAATTGGGCATAGCCAAGGAAATCGAAAGTGTTGGGGGCATTTCCCAGCGACGGGTCGTTAGTGAAGCTAGGCCTATCTAATCTTATTAATATAAATTGGAAGTTGATGACTAATAAAAAGTATTTATCCACGGATTCTGATAAAGATGTGGAATTTAATGGAGTCCGAAAAATACTGAAAATTCGGTACGCATCCAAAAAAGAGGCTCGTCGCTAGTTCCGTGTGGGTAACTTCAGGATAGCGATCATCAATCTCAATCATACAAATGCCTAATGCCTGCCATAAGTCATGTCAATAGGGCGGAAGGCAGCGATACATCTAATGAAGGTTCTGATTTAAGGAGATTACGAAGTCGTGAAGACCGAACTACCGGATCTGCGGCCCCTTAAGTTTACGCAAAGTAAACAGCGAGGAGCCCATCTTTTGATGCGAGTGAACGATTTCATATGCATATTTAGGCACATAATACTATTAAAAGATTGCGTTAGATGGAAGCGAAAATCATCTTGATATGCGTAAATCATGGGGAGCTTAGGATAAAAGAAAGCGAGAGAATGGAGCAGCAAAGACCGCAACGTCGGCGACTGCTGCCAGTATCTAGAAGTCTGAACCTGAACGTCTCTACAAAGAGATGGCTGCAGATCATCTCCGGCTCTTTCGCCCGGGGCTACCGCTGAGATATCTGACCCAAGGATCGATTCGTAGATAACCTATGGCGTCAGAATAAGAAGGCGTATAACAAGGATAATCAAAGTCATGAACGCTACAATCGCCACCAGCAGTACGGCGGAGAGGATGGTGTACCTCAAGCGAAGATAGGGGTTCTCTCGTAGCGCCTCTCGTAGCGCCTCGTTTCGCCTCATAACATATGGCTGGTAGGAAATATTAGATAAATGTGGCGAGCGATTTGGGTCATGACCGGATCACTTGAGAAGAATTGGACCGTTAGAGATGAAGATAGAGAACCTAGATCAGCCGCTCAAGGTCGCATCCGGCGGCATCGAGATGGCGATCTCGATACTGACCGGGAGCGTCATCAGATATGCAGGCGTTAGATTCTTCGACTAAGGCTCCAGCCACATCGGCCTCGTCATCGGAGCAATCCTGCTGCCAATTCTAGGGACGTCCTACTCCATAGCTGCTGGAGTATCCGAGCCTCGATTATAGTCTAAGACCTCTCTTCTAATACCTCTGAAATAAGATCCTCCAGGATCTACGTAGAGCTTTGAATATCGAGGCGTTATATAAATGGCAGGGAAGCTGATCGCCATCCTGCCCAGAGATACCTTCACGACCTACGAAATATGCATCTATTCTATAGATGCTCTGCGATCCAGGCTTTCTTGGGGAGACCCTATGTTCGAGGAGGGATAGACAGTCGAATGGTTAGACCCAGAAAAGAAGAGGGGGGATGGGGGAAAGGCCTAAGATCGCCTATATCCCAATCTGTGGTATGTGGGCGAGGTAGCTTTCGCGAAGTTCTTTTTCATCGATATGATCATAGATTTCTATGGTCTCCCTCCTAGAATCTCCGCGCGGCTCCTGGATGAATTCGCGGGGCATCCCCCCCGTCGGAGGTGGGTGGTGAACCAGTAGCGGCAGCAGTGTGGGGTAAAGTGGTCTTCCAGTCTATCAGACTTCGGATCATGCAGACCCACCCTCTCAGCTGCCTTGACCACAGCACCGTAAATACCGTTGTCGTTTAGCCGACCACCATATGCATTCAGGAATAATGCAGGATCATCCTTAAGATTCATACCAACCCGGATTACTTCAACGATGCTGACTACGAAGTTTTTTTTAGGCTGGAACGATACGATCCAACAGATCTCTTTGTCATCCCCCGGATGGCGCAGTCCTGAAGAAATCCTTCAATTGACCTATCCATCGCCATCCTCGACCCTCTGGTTTTATCATCTCGTACTCTTCAAGCTCTTCGAGTTGGTGGGATACTGCCTGGATCTGCTCCGACTCCCTAGGATCGATATTCAGGGCTTCCAGGAGGCGGTAGCTGTCCACGTAATTTCCAGATTTTAAGATATCCACTAACTCTTTGCTGTAGCGGCGAATACCTTCGAAATTAGAGCTGAGGAAGACTTCGTTTCTATAGCGCTTCAATTCGGATTCGTACCTATCTATAACGATGTCTTTCTGGTGCAGATCATCACGAAGTTTCTTGTTCTCATTCTTTACAGATTCCAGTTCATTCACCATTTCGCGACGAGGACGAAGCTCTTCGTCCTCCGCCAAGGTGCTCTCAACTATCTCGATAACGAATCTGGAAAAAGGAGACTTGGCTTCGTCCGCCAAAGCCTGCCATCTCTCTTTATCAGCTTTGGATGGGAGGTAGAGCCAAACATACCTCGATCTATCGGGTTTGACCAATTAAGTCACCGATATGGAATTGATACGCAAGTGCATACAGCCTTACCCGTAAAACAGTGACCGAATCCGGGTCTGTCCACTTAACTTCTTTAACATTTTTTCGCTTTGGCCCGCCTCTTCCTAAATGACCGTCTCTGAGATCTGCTATTTTGGAGAGCCGATAAAGCGGACCTCTCCTATCCTCAGGAACCGTAAATGTGCCTTGCAGATCTATCCCGGAATAGAGAATAATTAAATAGATGCAGGAGATAGTTATCTGGGTATGGGACGAAAAGCCGGATCGAATCGGAACGTCGTCGAAGGAGATGTTGTAGAAAGGGCCGAAAAGGTCAAAGAAGAGGGCGAGCCAGCCTCAGAGCCTGCCAGCATGAAGGTGGTAGTCGTAAAGAGATGAGGCGGCTTATGGTATAGAGGCGGGTCGGTGATATTTACATGGCTTTTACCAAGAAGATCCTAAAGGCGCTGGCCCTGATCGGCCTGGGTCGGATGGTCTCGTTCCTCAAAAAAAGATATAAGCGCCGTCGTTAAACTTTCAAACTTTTATTTCTTCGATTGCATCTCATCGATGACGCCTTTTATGTGCCTGAAGAACCTTACCCCATCGATCTCGTGGTAGAACCGGACCGTTTCGGCGGCGTCACCGATCCGGATCTTCAAGGTGTTGTCCTGAAACTCGTTGACGTACTCTATCCCCGTCATCTCCGATAGGGAAAACCGGTCGACCCGCTCCCGGAGAAGGCCGGGGCGGACGAAGACGACCTCCCTCTCCGTCACCACGATCCAGCTTCCGATCTTCTCCTCGTCGAAGGCCCCGACCCTGGCGAGGGCTACCTCCTTCTCGCTCTGGTACCTCCTGGGGACGGCGGGATAGACGATGACGGGGACCTCTCCAGCCCGCTGCAGCTTCTCCAGCGCCTTTCTCGCCTTCTTGGGAAGGCCGTCCATGACGAATTCCATCTCGGTCATCTTCGTTTTATTATGGCAGCGTTCAGGTCACTATCTTGTCGAGGGCGTCCTCTTCCAGGGCTATCCTGACCTCCCTCATCAGCCTTCTTCCGGTGCTCATCCTCGTCCTCCAGAGGGCGTTTCCGTAGGGGTGGCCGACGGCCATGTGGACGTTGGTGCCGCCGCCGATCCGGGGGGCGACGTCGTATATCGAGAAGTTGAGGTCTTTGTCGACGCAGGTCTGGAGGCAGAAGGGGCCTATGATCCCGGGGCTGTAATGCTCTTTCGTAGCCTCGACGTACTTCTCGGCGAGGTCGAAGGCCGTCTCCAGAAGGGACTCCCGGAGGGTGGCGGAGTTGTGGCCGCAGACGGTGTACTCGGGGCTTATCTGGGCGTCGTTGAGGGTGAGCTGCTGGGGGGCGGGGAGCCGGACGTGGCCGTCGAGGGAGGACTCAAACCGCCAGTCGATCCCGAGGAGCTCTATCTGATCGAGGATAGGAGAGTAGAATAGGTCGAGGTTGAAGACGGGTCCGATGACGTACCTCTCTATCCGGGCGAGGTCGAGGCCGTCCTGGTCGATCACCCCCTGTTCCAGGAGCCGGTCCGACTTCTCCCGGTACTCCTCGCTGCTCGCGGCGGTGAAGAAGCCCCGCTCCAGGGTCTTGACGGCATGGGGAAGCTTCACCATCACCAGCTCGTCGATTTCCTCCGGCTCCACCGTCTCGGGGAAGGGGAGGCCTGCCTTCTCCAGGATCCAGTAGTAGTCCTGCTCCTCACCCCTCTCCTCGGAGCGGAGGAGGTTTCTGCTCCCCAGGAGGGGTACCTCGAACTCGTCTTCTACCGAGTCGATGCCGCAGTAGGATGTGAAGGACCGGTTGGGGACGAAGAGGACGCTCTTGGATAAGAGGGCATCCTGCTGCTCTCCCCTGAGAAGGTCGGTGAACCTGTTCAGGATCCTGACCTCGTCCACGACGCCGGTCGCGACCCTGCCGTTGACCCTGTTCGTCCTGAAGTACTTGGCGTAGGTCTTCTCCCTCCCCTTCTGGCATATCGCCAGGGTCCGAAAGCCCTCCTCAACGGCCCCGTCACAGGTGTCGAGGGCTGAGTGGGAGGCTACGACCCCGATCATAGGGTCGTCGAGGTCGTACCCCTCCAATATCTCTAAAATTTTGCTCCGGTCGATCAATTCAAATCCCCTCAGAATGATCCTGGTATCTCTACCGACCTAGATAGGTACTCACTTATCAAGCTGACTGTCACCCTCGCCCCTCCTCGACGGACGCGGCGTACAGCTCGCCCTTTCCTTCTTCCACCAGGTCTCCCAAAAACTTCTTGAAGCGGAGCCCCTCGATCTCCACCGTCTCTACGTACTGGTATGACGGGAGGACCCTCGCCCTTCCCCCGACGGTGATGGTCCCGCTAGCCATCTCGGCTCCCGGGAGGTGGGCGTCTCCCCCGATGACGATCGCCCCGCCCCTGTTAGCTATCCCCGGAAAGTCCCCCACATCCCCCAATACGGTGATCGCTCCGCCGCAGAGGTGCTCGCCGAGATAATCGCCGGCGTTCCCATCGATCAGGATCTCGCCGCCGCGCATACCGCAGCTTTCGCCCCGGTACCCGGCGCCGACGTAATCGCCAGCGTCTCCCAGGACCTTGATACTGCCGCCCCGCATCTCCCTGCCGAGCCAGTCGCCGGCGTTCCCATCGACGAGGATCTCGCCGGCGGCCATCCCGTTTCCGGCATGCATCCCGACGTCCCCCGCTACGGAGATCCTTCCGCAGGTCATCTTCTCGCCGACCCGCTTAACCCGCGAGAAGTCGCCGGAGAGGCTGATCTGCGTCTCTTCAGCCCTTCCCGGCCCTTCATCTCCGGAGATATCGAAGAGCTCTGAGAGGGCCACTCTTCTATTCCCTTCCCATACCTCCAGGCTCCTGATCTCTTCGATCGATAGGGGGGCGAAGAGATCAGGGGTTATCCTCTCCGCCTCCACAGGGACCCTGAAATGTCGACGTGGCCTGATGACTATATTCCTCATCTAGATCACCCCCGCCCTGACGACCCGAGGACGGGTGACGTAAGCGTCCTGGACCATGTAGTTGGACATCTGGATGCTGTAGTACTTGGCGAACTTCTCAACCAGATCGGCCCTCACCCTGGCAGCATCCGCCTCCGGGACGGAGGCATCGACCCAGTAGGTACTCCCCTGGGGGACGGCCACCACTTCTCCGTCCCTCACCACCACTTCGCCGGCCTTTATGGTGTATTTGGCCCTGGCGAGGGCGGCCTTCACCACCTCGTGGTCCCTCGATGGGTCGACCTTCTCCGGGTTGATCTCGTAGATGGAGACGTCCCCGTCCGCTCCGACCCCCAGGTGCCCCTTTTCTGGGAGCCCCAGGATCCGAGCGGGTCCGGCCCTCGTCACGATGGCGACCTCGTTCCAGTCCATCTCCCTCTCGATGGACGGAAGGGACGTCCTCTTGGATGCCAGGTCATGGAGGGTCGCCAGCTCTTCCTCCCGTTTCCTCCGGCTCATGAGGAGGGCGACGACCTCGGGGTAGTTGACGAAGGGGCCGCCGTTGGGGTGGTCTGTGGTCATGATCATCTGCCAGGAGTCCTCCGTCAGGAGGGCGAGCTCCAGGCCTATCGCCCACTGTATGGCGTTTATCGGGTTCTTTCTCCCGTAGACGATGGGCACCACCCCGCTCGACTCCTCCAGCTCTATGTCGTGGTTCGACCACTTCGCCTTGAGGAGGCGGGCGTTTCCGTACTCCAGGGGGGCGTCGGCGGTCATGGTGGTGGCGGACCCGAAGATCAATTGGCCCATATCCATGGTGAATTGATCGTGTCTATTGAAGTAACCGGCGATCTCGGGGGCCTTCGACTCGAAGTCCCGCCAGCCCGTCCCGCCGTAGGCGGAGAACTGCATGTGGGTGACGTGGAGGACCTGCCGGTTCCGGCTGGCGGCGATATCCTCCACGGCCCGGAGCGTCTCCAGGGTCGTCTCGTAGTTTCCGGGCTTTCCCAGGTTGTTGGTATGGAGGTGGACGGAGTGGGGGAGGCGGAGGGCCTCGTTCGCCCTCATAAGATACCTTATGATCTCCCGGGGGGTGACGTCGAAGCTCGGGACGGGGTCGTCGATCCCCTTGACGTTCCCGCCGAACCCCCACGCTTCGCCGCCCCCGGGGTTCACCACCTTGACGCCGTAACCCCGGCTCGCCAAAAGCCCCCAGGCGACGAAGGCGGCGAGCTTTCCAAGGTCGCCGTCCCGGACGCATTCGAGGACCTCCCAGTTGTTCCCGAAGAGGGTGAGCGCCCCCTTGTCTATGATGGGTATCTCCTCCAATTCCTCGTGGGTGTGCCGAGCCTCCAGGATCGGGGTCGCCGCCTCGAAGGCGGTGGTGTATCCCAATCGGGCGTAGCGGTATCCTATGGCGTAGCAGTTGGGGACGGTATAGCCTGTGGAAGGCCGGAGGAGCTTCGTCCTCGGCTCTGTCCCCCGTCTCCCATCCTCGGGGCGCATGATCCTGCCGGTGTTCACCTTCCCCCCGGCGATGTGGGCGTGGGCATCGACCCCCCCCGGCATCACCAGCATACCGCGAGCATCGATCACCTCGCTGCCACCGGCCTTCTCAACGACTCTGCCGTCCTCTATGGAGAGGTCCATCTCCTCGCCGAGGACCCCGTTTATGGGATCGTAGACGATCCCGCCCTCAATTATCATCGCCGAGCCTCCTAACTCGATCAAGAATGTTCTCCACGACCTCCTCGTCGGTGGGATATACGGAGTCTACGACCTTCTTCATCCGCAAGGAGAGGCCGTCCATCCGATAGGCGGTCCCCTCCGCTTCGATCCCGCAGACCGCCGTCGGTATCACCACGTCTGCGATGAACGTCGTCGGGTTGGGGTAGGGATCGACCTGGATCACCGGTATCTCCGCCATCGCCTCCACCGTCTTCCTGGGGAAGTTCGAGGCCGGGTCTGCGGCGACGACCATCATGGCGTCCGCCTCCCTCCTGGCGAGGAGGTCGCAGGCCGCGGTCTCTCCGGGGTTGAAGTAGGGGGCGCCCCGGGAGAGGTCGACGGCCATGGGATACCCCGTCTCCCAGGCGCAGACCTGGCCGAAGCCGGCGACGTTGTAGTGCCCCCTCATGGCCAGGACGACGAACTTGGTGAAGCCGTTGAGGTCTGCCACCAGGGATAGGGCGCCGTCGACGTTCTTGTACCTCCCGCGGCTGTGGGTCAGCCCCAGGCCTATGAGGACGGCGCCGAACTTCGCGGCCTTCATCATATCAGCCACCTCCTCTAGGTCGGATTTGGCTATCCCCGCCACGGCGTCTGGCAACAGATCACCCTTCCCCTTTACGATCATCCGGAGGGCGGCTATCACCTCGTAGTCGGTCCCGGGCCTTATCAGGACGAACTTGTCGGCGTTCTTGGCCGTCCTCGTCTTCCTGACGTCTACGACGATCACCTTCCTTCCCCCCCTCCCCTCGGGGGTGAACATCCCCGTGGAGTTTGACGAATATCGCAATGTATGGCGGGGATGGGCCTCGGCGGGGTTCGCCCCCCAGAATACTATCAGGTCCGCTCTGTTCTTCACCTGACCGAGGGTAGATCCGGCGAGCCCCTTCTCCTCGATGCCGATGATGGAGGGACCGTGGCAGACGGTGGCGGTGGAGTCGATGACGCCGCCCACTTCCTCCGCCAGGAGGATCCCCTTCTTCGCCGTCTCACAGACCGTCGAGCACCAGCCGTAGAGGAGCGGCCTCTTGGCAGCCTTCAATATCTCTGCAGCCCTCTCGTAGGCCTCTTCGTAGCTAGTCTCCACCAGCACCCCATCCCTCCTCACCATGGGGGCGACTATCCTCTCGTGGCCCATGAACTTGCTCATTCCGAGTCTGCAGGCCCTCTTGACCCCAACGATCCTCCCCTCCTCCACCTCGACCTTTAAGTCGTCGCAGAGGCAGCCGCAGAAGGGGCATAGGACGTCTTCTTCTATCAAGAGCCCTCACCTGCCAGCCTCTTAAGGTCGGCGAAGAGCTCGCAGACGTCCTTCACCTGCGTCTTCGTCGGTTCCACCTCGGCTTCTGTCCCCTTGAAGAGGGGACACCCGCATCCGCCGGTATTCTCTCCCACGACGGCGTTGGCCCAGGGGCCCATGGGGATGAAGATCACCCCCGGAGGGAGGCCGTCGTCCTTCCTCGCCGATAAGACTACCTCGCCGAACTCGGTCCTCACCAGCACGTTCTCGTCCCCGGATATGCCGAGGGCGTTGTAGTCCGATTCGGAAATGGCGCAAGATGAGGTGGCGTTGAAGAACTCGGGCGACATCTTCGCCTCCAAGCTCGCACCCTGGCCAAGGGTCCGTCCAGAGATCATGATCGCCTTCAAGATGATCACCATAAATTCAAACTCCTTCCCCCATCCCCTCCCAAGGGCTATATACTGTGCGGTCTTCCCCTGAGGGACGGTCAACTTAATATAGTACTGGGGCATTGCTAAAAGGTCCACAGACGTTTGGGGGATGGTTCTTGGCAGGCAGAGCTTGGAAGTTCAAAGATGACGTAGATACCGACGCGATCATACCCGGACGCTACCTGGTGATCAACGACCCCGAGGGGCTCTCAAAGCACGTCTTTGAAGGGGTCAGGCCTGAGTTCGCGACGGAGGTGGAGGAGGGAGATATAGTGGTGGCGGGGAGGAACTTCGGCTGCGGATCCTCCCGGGAGCACGCCCCCCTGGGGCTCAAAGGCGCCGGGGTGGAGGCGGTCATAGCCAGCTCCTTCGCCAGGATATTCTTCCGCAACGCCATCAACATCGGATTGCCTCTATTCGTCTCTTCCGAGGTGGACAGGATCGAGGATGGAGACGCCATCGAGATCGACGCCGACGAGGGGGTCATATACAACAGGTCTCGCGGCGAGTCCTACAGGACGACGCCTCTGCCGCCCTTCCTTCAGGAGATCGTGGCGACGGGAGGGCTCGTAAATTATACCAAGAGGATGGTGAAGTCTGCTTGAAGTACAAAGTGCCTGTTATTCCTGGGGATGGGATAGGACCTGAGATCGTAGCCGAGGGGCAGAAGGTGGCGGAGGCCGCGGGGGAGAAGCACGGTTTCGATCTCGAGTGGATCGATTACTCCCTCGGAGCAGACCACTACTTAAAGACCGGAGAGCTGGTGGACGAGGACACATTGAAGGAGCTCTCGAATTACAGGGGGATCTACCTCGGCTCCATAGGCGACCCGAGGGTGAAGCCCGGGGTCCTGGAGAAGGGGGTCCTCCTGGCGATGCGGTTCTATTTCGACCAGTACGTCAACCTCCGGCCCGTGAAGCTCCTGGAGGGGGTCTGGACCCCTCTCAAGGATAAGGGGCCGAAGGATATCGATTTCACCGTCGTCCGGGAGAATACCGAGGACTTCTACATCGGGATAGGGAGCAGGTCGAAGGCGGGGACGAGCCGGTCTGAGTTCGAGGTGAAGAGGAACCTCTACTCCGTAAAGTTCGGCCTCGACGTCGAGTCCGACAGCGAAGAGATCGCCTATCAGATAGGTATGGTCTCGAAGGAGGGGACCCGAAGGGTGATAAAGTACGCCTTCGACCTCGCCATGGTCAGGAGAAAGCACCTCTCCAGCGTCGACAAGGCGAACGTCCTCTCCGATATCTACGGCTTCTGGAGAGAGGAGTTTGAGTCCATCGCCGCCGGGTATCCGGAGGTTGAGACCGACTACAACTTCGTCGACGCCATCACCATGTGGTTTGTCAAGAACCCCGAGTGGTTCGACGTCGTCGTCGCCCCCAACATGTTCGGCGACATCATCACCGACCTCGGCGCCATGATCCAGGGGGGTCTGGGGCTCGCCCCCGGCGCCAACATCAACCCCGAAGGGACGAGCATGTTCGAGCCGATCCACGGGTCCGCCCCCAAATATAAGGGCATGAACAAGGTCAACCCCATCGCCACCATCTGGGCCGGAGCCATGCTCCTGGAGCATCTCGGCGAGCGGGCGGCCTCCGAGGACGTGGTCAGAGCCATCGAGACGAATATCAAGAGGGGAGAGGTCAGAACCTACGACATGGGCGGGAGGAACACGACCTCGGAGGTAGGCGACGATATCGCGGCGATAGTCCTCGGGAAGATATGATCGAAAGCCGAAAAGGTTTTATGTCGGATGACCATCTCCTAGACAGTGGTATGGGCTGATCTGCTCATGGGGGCTCGTAGCTCAGTTAGGCAGAGCGTCTGGCTTTTAAGTTTTTCAAACGAGGATACCAGGTGGTCGAGGGTTCAAATCCCTTCGAGCCCGCTTATCGTTTAATTCTTGGAAGTGGCTTCATGAAAAAATTTGCGTTGCAGGATCACGGACTGGTTCCAGCCCACATCCTCCTCACCGTGGAAGAGTCGGATGAGGTGCTGAAGAGCTACGGCGTGGATTCTGCACATCTCCCAAAGATCAGGGTCAGCGACCCTGTGGTGAAGGAGATCGGGGGAAAGGTGGGAGACGTGGTGAAGATAATCAGGAATAGCTCCACGTCCGGAGAATCGGTCTTTTATAGACTGGTAATCGACTAAGAGGTGTTTTAAGGTTTGCTGGACAGGAACGTTCTATACAAGGCCTATTTTACAAAAGACAAGCTGGTCCACCACCACATAAACTCATTCAACGATTTCATAGATTCGGGCCTGCAGAAGGTGATCGACGAGGTGGGGATCATCGAGACGAATATCGAGGATACCTACGTCAAGCTCGGATCGATCCGGGTGGAGAAGCCGACGGTCACCGAGGCCGACGGCTCTGTGGAGCGGCTCTATCCCAACGACGCGCGGCTTCGTAACCTCACCTATGCTTCTCCCCTCCGTCTCGAGATGACGATCTTCCAGGGGGAGACGGAGAAGGAGCCGGTGGAGGCGATGATAGGGATGCTCCCCATCATGATAATGTCCCAGGTCTGCAACCTCTCCGGGCTATCTCGCGATGAGATGATCGAGTTCGGCGAGGACCCCCTGGACCCGGGCGGGTACTTCGTCGTCAACGGGTCTGAGAGGGTCATCATGACCCTGGAGGATCTCTCCCCCAACAAGATCCTGGTGGAGTACAACCAGAGGTATGACGACTTCATCGAGGTGGCGAAGGTCTTCTCCCAGAGGCAGGGATATCGGTCCCTGGTGATAGTCGAGCGGGGGAGGCGGTCGATCCTGGAGGTCTCCTTCCCCTCCGTCAGCGGAAGGCTCAACTTCGTCACCCTGGCGAGGGCCCTGGGTCTCGAGACGGATATGGAGATCGTCCAGGCCGTCTCCGACAACCCCGAGATCATTAAGTTCATGCTCGAGAACCTGGAGGAGTCGGAGGTGGGGACCAAGGAGGAGGCGCTGGAGAAGATCGGGGGTAGGGTCGCCGCCGGCCAGGCGAAGGAGTATCAGAAGAAGAGGGCCGCCTACGTCCTGGATCGATACCTCCTACCGCACATAGGGGTCGACGAGGGGGACCGCTACGCCAAAGCCCTATTTCTCGCCAGGATGGCCGAGGCGTGCTTTGAGCTCGCCCTGGGCAAGAGAGGAGAAGACGACAAGGACCATTACGCCAACAAAAGGCTGAAGCTGTCCGGGGACCTGATGGAAGACCTCTTCCGGGTCGCCTTCAGCAGGCTGACCCGGGACATCAAGTACCAGCTCGAGCGGGCTTCCATGAGGAACAGGGAGCTGAACGTCATCACCACCGTCCGGGCTGACGTCCTCACCGAGAGGATGATCCATCCCCTCGCCACCGGAAACTGGGTCGGCGGCAGGACCGGCGTCTCCCAGCTCCTCGACAGGACCGATTACATGGCGAGCTTGAGCCACCTGAGGAGGGTTATATCCCCCCTCTCTAGGTCTCAGCCCCACTTCGAGGCTAGAGATCTCCACCCCACCCAGTGGGGTAGGATCTGCCCCAGCGAGACCCCCGAAGGCCCCAACTGCGGCCTAGTGAAAAACTTCGCCCAGGGCGTCGAGCTGTCTACAGGGGTCGAGGATTACGAGGACGTAAAGAAGATGCTTCTGGATCTGGAGGTCGTTCCGGTGGTGGGTCGCCATGAGTAGCGCAAGGGTATTTGTCAATGGAGAGTTCGTGGGGACCAATTCCGACCCTATGGAGCTCGCTAAGGATATGAGGAGGCTGCGGAGGTCCGGCCAGATAAGCAACCAGATCAACGTCTCCTACTTCGCCAGGACGAACGAGGTTTTAATAAATACCGACTCCGGCAGGGCGAGGCGCCCCCTCATAGTCGTGGAAGGGGGCTCTCCTCTGGTCACCGAGGGGCATATAGAGAAGCTCCGGCAGGGGGAGGTCGTCTTCAACGATCTCATCACTGAGGGGCTCGTCGAGTACCTCGATGCCGAGGAGGAGGAGAACGCCCTGGTGGCGATGAATGAGGCGGATATAACCCCCGACCACACCCACCTGGAGGTCGATCCCTCCCTAATATTGGGGATCTGCACCGGCCTCGTCCCCTACCCCGAGCATAACGCCAGCCCCAGGAACACCATGGGGGCGGGGATGATCAAGCAGTGCCTCGGCACCCCCATGGCGAACACGAAGCTGCGTCCCGACACCCGGGGCCACTATCTCCACTACCCCCAGAGGGCCCTCTGCAGGTCGAGGACCGCCGATGCCATAGGATTCGACGAGAGGCCTGCAGGCCAGAACTTCGTCGTCGCCGTCCTCGTCTACGAGGGGTACAACATCGAGGACGCCCTCATCCTCAACCAGGGCTCCATCGAGAGGGGCCTGGGCAGAAGCCACTTCTTTAGAGTCTCCGAGGCAGAGGAGAGGAAGTACCCCGGAGGCCAGGAGGACAAGTTCGAGATACCGGATATGGAGGTCCGGGGGGCGCGGGGTACGGAAGCATACTCTCAATTGGACGACGACGGCCTCGTCAACCCCAACGCCGTAGTGGCGCCAAACGACGTCCTCATCGGGAAGACGTCGCCGCCCCGGTTCCTGGAGGAGCCGACGGAGTTCGGTATCACCCCCCAGCAGAGGCGCGAGACCTCCGTCACCATGAGGTCGAACGAGAAGGGGGTGGTGGACACGGTGATCCTCACCGAGTCTTCCAACGGCAACCGCCTCTCTAAGGTGAAGACGAGAGACCAGAGGGTGCCGGAGCTCGGGGACAAGTTCGCCTCTCGCCACGGCCAGAAGGGGGTCGTCGGCCTCATCGTACCTCAGGCGGACATGCCCTTCACCGAGTCGGGTCAGGTCCCGGACCTGATCGTCAACCCCCACGCCATACCCTCGAGGATGACGGTAGGCCACGTCCTGGAGATGATCGGGGGGAAGATGGGATCTCTTGAGGGCAGGTTAGTAGACGCCACCGCCTTCCTGGGGGAGGAAGAGGCCGATATGAGGGGGGCCCTCACCAAGTTCGGCTTCTCCCATACTGGTAGAGAGGTCATGTACAACGGCGTCAACGGCCAGCAGATCATGGCCGACATCTTCGTCGGGGTGATCCTCTATCAGAAGCTATACCACATGGTGGCAGGAAAGATGCATGCGAGGTCGAGAGGGCCCGTCCAGGTCCTCACAAGGCAGCCGACGGAGGGGCGTGCCAGAGAAGGAGGCCTGCGGTTCGGTGAGATGGAGAGGGACGTCCTTATAGCCCACGGCGCGGCTTTGGCTCTGAAGGAACGGCTCGTCGACGAGTCCGACAAGGTGACGGAGCTTGTCTGCAGCCGCTGTGGGATGATAGCCATCCACGACAAAAGGAGGAACCTCGACTACTGCTCGGTCTGCGGCTCGGACACCGAGATATACCCCGTGGAGATGAGCTACGCCTTCAAGCTCTTGCTGGACGAGATAAAATCTCTGGGCGTCGCCCCGAGGTTGGTTTTGGAGGACGCGGTTTAGGTGTGAACATGACCGTCCCGAAGAGAATTGGCAAGATCAGTTTTGGGCTCATCTCTCCCCAGGAGTTTCGGAGGATGAGCGTGGTGAAGATCATAACCGCAGACACCTACGATGACGACGGGTTCCCCATCGAGATGGGGCTGATGGACCCGAGGCTCGGAGTCATCGACCCGGGGCTGCGGTGCAGGTCCTGCGGCGGAAGGCCCGGAGAATGCCCCGGCCACTTCGGCCACATCGACCTCATAGCTCCCGTCATCCACGTCGGATTTGCTAAATTGATAAGGAAGATCCTCCGGGGGATCTGCAGGGAATGCTCGAGGCTGATGCTCCTCGATGGGGAGAAGAGGATGTACATCGATCAGATCGAGACCCTCGTCCGCCTCGGCCAGACGACCGACGACATCGTCAACAAGGTCTTCGCCGAGGCGAGGAAGCACAAGGTCTGCCCCTACTGCAGCGCCCCCCAGCAGGAGATCAAGTTCGAGAGGCCCCTCGCCTACGTCGAGGAGGGGCACAAGCTCACCGCCTCGGACATCAGGGACCGGTTCGAGAAGATCCCCGATGAGGACGTCAAGGTGATGGGGATGAACCCCGATACAGCCCGGCCCGAGTGGATGCTCCTCACCGTCCTTCCGGTCCCTCCGGTGACGATGAGGCCGTCGATCACCCTGGAGAGCGGCCAGAGGAGCGAGGACGACCTAACACATAAGCTCGTCGACATAATCAGGATAAACCAGAGGTTCCAGGAGAACCGGGAGGCAGGCGCCCCCCAGCTCATCATCGAGGACCTCTGGGAGCTCCTTCAGTATCACATCACCACCTTCCTCGACAACACCGTCTCGGGGGTGCCCCCCGCCCGCCATCGGAGCGGCAGGCCCCTCAAGACCCTCTCTCAGAGGCTGAAGGGGAAGGAGGGGCGGTTCCGGGGGAGCCTATCGGGGAAGAGGGTGAACTTCAGCGCCAGGACCGTGATATCTCCGGACCCGAACCTCAGCATAAACGAGGTGGGGGTCCCCCTGGAGATCGCCATGGAGCTCTCCGTGCCCCTGGTGGTGAGCCCGAGGAACATCGAGGTGATGCGAGACTTCGTCCGAAGGGGCTCGGATAAGCACCCCGGGGTCAACTACATCACGAGGGCCGATGGGAGGAGGGTCAAGGTCACCGAGAGAAACGCAGAGGAGGTGGCAGAGCAGCTTGAACCGGGCTGGAGGATAGACCGTCAGCTGATGGATGGGGATATCGTCCTCTTCAACCGGCAGCCGTCCCTTCATCGGATGTCGATCATGTCCCACCGGGTGATAGTCATGCCTCACAAGACCTTCAGGCTGAACCCCGCCGTCTGCCCCCCCTACAACGCCGACTTCGACGGGGACGAGATGAACCTTCACGTCCCCCAGACCGAGGAGGCGAGGGCGGAGGCGGAGATCCTGATGCGGGTCCAGGAGAACATCCTATCCCCCCGGTTCGGAGGACCGATCATCGGCGGGATCCACGATTACGTCACGGGAAATTTCCTCCTCACCCACGGCGAGAGGAGGATCAACAAGCTCGAGGTGATGGACGTATTGAAGAAGCTCCACCATATCGAGATCCCCGAACCCGCCGGGTGGGACGAGGCTGGGGCCCCCTACTGGACCGGAAAGCAGATCTTCAGCCTCATCCTCCCTAAGGGCCTTAACCTGGAGTTCAAGGCGTCCTTCTGCAAGAACTGCGACCCCTGCAAGAGGGAGGGCTGCGATGACGACGCCTACGTCGCCATCCGTGACGGCGAGATCATCTGCGGCACCATCGACGCTGCAGCGGTGGGGGCCTTCAAGGGGAAGATCACCGACAGGGTGATCAAGGAGTACGGTCCGACGGTGGGGGCGGGCTTCATCGACGGCATGACCCAGATGGCCATCCGGGGTATAATGCTCGCAGGCTTCAGCTTCGGTATAGACGATGAGGACATCCCCAAGGAGGCGGTAGACCAGATCGAGGACGTCCTCAACGCCGCCAGGGAGAACGTCAGGAAGCTGATCGACGCCTACAAGGCCGGAGAGCTGGAGCCGCTCCCCGGGAGGACCCTCGACGAGACCCTGGAGATGAGGATCATGCAGACCCTGGGCAAGGCGAGGGACAACACCGGCTCCATCGCCGGCCGGTATCTGGGGATCGACAACAGCGGCGTAGTGATGGCGGTGAGCGGCGCCCGAGGATCGATGCTGAACCTAACCCAGATGGCGGCCTGCGTCGGCCAGCAGTCCGTCCGAGGCGAGCGGATCCGGCGAGGCTACGAAGGGAGGACCCTCCCCCACTTCCGGAGGGGGGACCTGGGGGCCGAAGCCCATGGCTTCGTCCACTCGAGCTACAAAGAGGGTTTGAATCCGACGGAGTTCTTCTTCCACGCCATAGGCGGGAGGGAGGGGCTCGTCGATACTGCGATCAGGACGTCCCAGAGCGGCTACCTCCAGAGGAGGCTGATCAACGCCCTCCAGGACCTGGAGGTTCAATACGACGGTACGGTGAAGGAGACGCGGGGGATCATCGTCCAGTTCAGCTACGGCGAGGACGGGGTCGACGCCTCCAAGAGGGATTATGCCAGCCCCGAGAACGTCCACAGGATAGTCCAGAGGGTGCTGAGAAAGGAGGGTGCATGAGTCTGTCGGAGAAGGAGGTCGCAAAGAGGGTTGAAGGCCTCCCGTTGCCCCGGAGCATAAGAAGTGCCCTGGAGTTGGAGCTACGGGATGTAGAGGTCAGCGAGGAGGAGTTCGTCGAGATAGCAGAGACGGTCGTCGCCGACTACCTCAGGTCGAAGGTAGAGCCTTGTGAGGCGGTGGGGGTCGTCGCAGCCCAGTCCATCGGCGAGCCCGGAACCCAGATGACCATGAGGACCTTCCACTACGCGGGGGTCGCCGAGATCAATGTAACCCTGGGCCTTCCCAGGCTTATCGAGATCGTCGACGCCCGGAAGATCCCCAGCACCCCCACCATGACGATCCGGCTCGATAAGGATTACGCCCTCGACCGGGACATAGCCAGGGAGGTGGCCTGGTCGATAGAGTCGACGAACATACTCCATCTGGGGTCGATGGCCACCGATCTCGCCGAGATGAACGTGGTGATCGAGCTGAACGAAGACGCTCTGGTCCAGCGGAAGATCACGGCCGAAGAGGTGGCGGAGAGGCTTGCAGAAGGGACGAAGCTTCCGGCAGAGCAGCAAGCAAACCAGATAATAATGACGCCGCCGGAGCCTTCCTACCGAGACCTCCTCCAGCTCGTCGAGAAGATTAAGACGATCTCCCTCAAGGGGATCGAGGGGATCAACAGGGTCGTCATCAGGAAGGAGGGGGACGAGTACGTCCTCTATACCGAGGGCTCGGCTCTGAAGGAGGTCATCCAGTTCCAGGGCGTCGATCCCACCAGGACGAAAACAAACAATATAACTGAGATCGGAGATGTCCTGGGGATAGAGGCGGCCCGAAACGCCATAATAAACGAGGCCACCGACACGTTGAGAGAGCAGGGCCTCTCCGTCGACGTGAGGCACATCATGCTGGTGGCAGACATCATGACCTGCGACGGCGAGGTCAAGCAGATCGGTCGCCACGGAGTCTCCGGCGAGAAGGCGAGCGTCCTCGCCAGGGCGGCCTTCGAGGTGACGGTAAACCACATCCTCGACGCCGCTGTCAGGGGAGATGTGGATGATCTCAGGGGCGTAACTGAGAACGTAATTGTAGGCCAGCCGATACAGCTGGGAACTGGCGACGTGAAATTGGTCGCGAAGCGATGAGGTAAAAGGATGATAAACATTGATAGAGCGCTCAGAAGTTCGATTCGAACCGGTAAAGTTGTTCTCGGCTCAAACCTGACGGTCGAGGCTGGTGCCAGCGGAAAAGCCAAGCTGGTCATCAACGCCATCGACTGTCCCGAGGATGTGGCAAGGGAGCTGCAGAAGGCGGACGTTCCCGTCTACAATTATTCTGGAAGGGGGAAGGATCTGGGCGCTGCCTGCGGAAAACCTTTTTCGGTAGCCGCTCTGGCGGTGATAGAGCCCGGCGACTCTGAGATCATGGCACTTCTGAGGGAGATCAGGGGTATAGAGGATGAGTGAGTTCAAGCTCACCACCGAGGGGATAAGGTACATCGCCCTCTTCGAAAGCCTGACCGGTGGAGTC
Source organism: Candidatus Methanocrinis natronophilus (assembly GCA_029167045.1). Taxonomy (GTDB): domain Archaea; phylum Halobacteriota; class Methanosarcinia; order Methanotrichales; family Methanotrichaceae; genus Methanocrinis; species Methanocrinis natronophilus. The sequence continues at coordinate 3,717 of JARFPK010000005.1, read as the reverse complement.
GCGAGAGACTGCATCATCGACGATGAGAACGAACGGATCATATTCGTCATCAAGAAGGGAGATATGGGTGCAGCCATCGGTAGGAAAGGCAGCAACATCAACCGGGTCAAGAAGTCGATAGGAAAGCAGATCGAGATCGTGGAGCATAGCGACGACGTCAAGGAGTTCCTGGAGAACGTCTTCCAGCCTGCCTCGATAAAGAACGTCACCATCGTCTCCAAAAACAATAAGCGATTGGCTTATGTAGAAGTAGCAAATAGGGACAAGGGCATCGCCATTGGACGGGACGGCCGCAACATATTAAAGGCCAAGATGCTCTCACAGAGGCATCACGGCGTGGATGACATCATAATTCAGTGAGGAATAGGGCTGGCGCCTGATCTCTAGGTCGGCAGGCGTAGCCATTGGCGATGGATATAGCATTCAACTAGGTGAAATAATGGGAAAGGGAATGTACGCGGCCAGGAAACTGGAGAGCGACCGCAAGAGCTTCCGGTGGATGGATCCGAAATACAGCCGGAGGGCACTGAAGCTGGACGTCAAGGCAGACCCCCTGGGTGGGGCGCCGATGGCTCGAGGCATAGTACTGGAGAAGGTCGGCGTCGAGGCGAAACAGCCGAACTCCGCCATCAGGAAGTGTGTCCGGATACAGCTGATCAAGAACGGACGTCAGGTCACCGCCTTCTGTCCTGGGGACGGGGCCATCGGTTTCATAGACGAGCACGACGAGGTCTCCATAGAGAGGATCGGCGGGAATAAGGGCGGAGCTAAGGGGGATATACCCGGTGTCCGGTTCCAGGTCGTCGGCGTAAACAACGTAGCCCTCAGAGAGATGGTCTCAGGACGGAAGGAGAAGCCTGTAAGGTGATAAATTGAACGTGAAGATCTTCAACAAATGGGACCCCGAAGAGATAGAGGTGGCGGATCTCAGCATAAAGCGCTATTTTAACCTCCGTCCTATGCTGGTGATGCATACAGGCGGGAGGCACGCTAAGCAGCAGTTCAGGAAGTCTGAGCAGCATATCGTCGAGCGTCTCATCAACAAGATGATGCAGAAGGAGGCCAACACCGGCAAAAAGATGAAGACCTACAAGATCGTGGAAGAGGCCTTCGACATAATCCACCAGAGGACGAAGGAGAACCCCCTCACGGTCCTGGCGAGGGCGATCTCCAACTCCGGCCCCCGAGAAGAGGTCGTCCGTCTCAAGTACGGCGGCATCACCGTACCCAAGGCCGTCGACACAGCTCCTCAGAGGAGGGTCGATATGGCCCTGATGTTCATCACCACCGGTGCCCAGAGGTCGGCCTTCAAGTCGAAGCGTTCGGTGGCCAGCTGCCTCGCCGACGAGATCATCGCCACCTCGAAGGGGGACGTGCGAAGCTTCGCCATGAACAGAAAGGACAGCGTCGAGAGGGTCGCCAAGGCGGCACGTTGAGCCTCGTGCCCAACCTCGACCCCTCCAGAACCATTTTTCGGCATCGGTCAGCGGTCGCGGTCTCTCCCGGATCACCCGAGGCTCTAATTCCGGGAATAGCGCCGCTGCCATCCTCTTTTTATACCTTGAACCGCTTCACGACGGACTTGTCGATCCAGCTCTTGAAGGTGTAGATGATCCTCTTGGGGATGGGGACGCAGAGGTCTCCGTATATACCGACGGCGCAGCCGCACCCCGTCGAGATGAGGGCGACGGGGCTGTCGGTGGACGCCCTTATCGAATAGGGCTTCAGAGCCGCACCCTGCCGGACCCTGGCCAGGTTCCTGGCGGTGTGCTTCGCCTGGATCTCCGCCTCCATCCCCGTCTTGGTCGCCAATTTGCCGTCGATCTCGATCCAGGCGCAATCCCCGATGACGAAGACGTCCTCTTTCCCCTCTGCCTTCAGATACCGGTCGGATAAAAGCCAGCCTTTCTTCTTGGGGAGGTCGAGGACCTCTGCGATGGGAGCGGGCCTGACCCCCGCGGTCCATATCGTCATATCGACATCGAGGCGGCTGCCGTCGGAGAAGGCCACCCCACCGTCCCGGATCGCCTCCACCCGCCTGGATGTGAGCAGCTCCATACCTTTTCCTTCCAGGATCTTCTCCATCAGGATCGACGCGTTCTTCGATAGGGTGGGAAGGGGCCTGTCCATCATCTCGACTATGTAGATCTTGAAGCTCCCCCCCTCCGCCAGGAGGCAGGCGGTCTCTATCCCCGTCGGTCCCGATCCTATGATGGCGATCTTCTCTGGACTCTCCTCTTCGACGAACCGTCGCGCCCTGACCGTCTCTTCCAGGGTGTTTATGGTGAAGGCCTTCTGCGCCCCCTCGATACCGAAGTAGTTCTGAACCGCTCCGGGGGCGAGGACGAGGAGGTCGTAGTCGAGGTCGCTCTTCTCGCAGAGGACCCTCTTATCGGCTAAGTCCACCTTCACAGCCCGGTCCTTGAGGTGGACCGCCCCCATCTTCCTGCAGAAGGGGTCCAGGGGGGCGACGACGTCATCGACCTCGACCCTACCGCCGAGGTAGTCGGGATATAGCGCCTGGCACTCGATCACATCCTTCGGCTCCACCACCACCAGCTCCAGGCCTTCTCGGGTGGCGGCGTTACGCACCACCTCCGCTCCGCCCATGCCGCCGCCGATTATCACCACCCTCAGGACGTCTCCCTCATCCAGGTTCATATCTCTGATCTTCACGGAAATCTCAGCAGGATCCCCCCGACTTCATTCGGGGGAGGAATGCGCGCCTACTCCCGCTTCTCCTTGGCACCGAAAGGTTCATATCCATAGACTTTATATGTCTATACAAGTGATGCAGACGCTCAGGGTCAAACTTGAACCGACCCCAGAACAGGTTCAAGCTATTCGCGAGACGATGCATCAGTTTAACGCCGCCTGCAACTTCGTGGCTGACAAAGCGTTTGAGCTTCGTACCGCCAATAAGATCGAGTTGCAGAAGGTCGTTTATTATCCTATTCGGGAACAATTTAACCTCTCCTCTCAGATGGCGGTCAGAGCTATCTCTAAGACCTGCGAAGCCTACAAGAGAGACAAATCGATCCAACCTACCTTCGATCCTGACGGATCTGTCGTCTACGATCAGAGACTCATGTCCTGGAAAGGTCTCGATCTCGTTTCTCTCTTGACTCTCGAAGGCAGGATAAAGGTCCCTGTTGTCATCTGCGAGTACCACGAACCCCGGCTCAATCGGATCCGAGGACAGGCCGACCTCATTTTCGAACGGGGTGAGTTCTATCTCTGCGTCGTCGTCGAAGTTGCCGAGTCTCCCAAGATCGAACCGATCGGTGTTATCGGCGTCGATCTCGGGATCAAGAACATTGCCGTTGATTCGACCGGCGAAGAGTTCTCCGGTGACGGTATCGAGAACGTTCGATCCAAGATAGATAACCTCAAGGCCGATCTTCAAAGCTGTGGGACCGATAGCGCCAAACGTCATCTCAAGAAACTCTCGGGTCGAGAGGCTAGGTTTCGTCGAGACGTGAACCACTGCATCTCCAAAAAACTGGTTGCGAAAGCCAAAGACACCTCTTCCGTGATCGCCCTCGAAGATCTTCAGGGTATCCGGGAGAGGATGACGGTTTCGAAGGCTCAGAGACGCAAACAGCATAGCTGGGGATTCTATCAGCTCAGGCAGTTCGTCGAGTACAAGGCAGCGATCGCTGGAGTTCCAGTGGTCTACATCGACCCTGCCTATACGTCCCAGGAATGCCCCGTTTG
>JARFPK010000043.1 GCA_029167045.1 Candidatus Methanocrinis natronophilus | reverse complement strand
CACCACAGCGGAGCTGGGGGGCGCCATCGAGGAGGCGATAAGGGGTTACGGCTACAGCCCCGTCGCGAACCTGACGGGCCACGGCCTCGGACGCTATCAGGCCCACGGCGAGCCGTCGATCCCGAACAGGGCCGTCGATAAGGGGGTGGTGCTCTCGGCCGGAGACGTCATAGCCATCGAGCCCTTCGCCACCGACGGCGTCGGGAGGATCACCGAGGCGCGGGAGGCCGAGATCTTCTCCTTCGTCGCCAAGAGGCCGGTGAGGTCTCCTCCGGCGAGGGCGCTCTTGAAGGAGGTCCAGGAGAGATATTCGACCCTCCCCTTCGCCCGGAGATGGCTCTCGGGAGAGAGGATAGAATACGCCATAGGCCAGCTCCTCCGGGCGGGGGTGCTCCATCGGTATCCCCTCCTGGTGGAGGCGGAGGACGCCCTCGTCTCCCAGGCGGAGGATACGGTGATCGTCCTCGAGGGCGGATGCGAGGTGACGACGCGGCGGAGGTGAGAGAGAGACTTTGGTGACCTCCAGGGCCGGATCGGCGGCAGGGACCCAAAGATCAGGAGTCTTCGCCGTCGTCCTCGGAGCCGTCGTCTTCCTTGTAGCTGTCGTCCCCGATCTGGGCGGCGGAGATGGCGTCGATCCCGTCGAGGAGCTCCGCCGTCAGGCAGTAGGGCAGGTCGCTATAGACCTCCTCCGGGAGGCTCTCCCCCCCTATCACCCTCGCCCCGATCTCGCTCAGGATCGAGAGGGACTCTTCCATCAGGTCAGCCTCCTCGGCGGCGACCGCCTTCTTCACCATCTCCAAAAGAGGCGTCTTAGCGTCGTAGCCCCCGTTTATGTAACGCTGGCTTGAGATGAATACCGCCGTCAGGGAGGCGTTCAACGACTCGAGCATCAGGGAGGCGTCCTCTCCGAGGGATCCGTCCCTCTCGGAGACGATATCCCTGATCTCATCGATGGCCGATATCGCGTCCTCTTTGGTTATCGTCCCGTGTTCGCATCTGGCTATCACCTTGAGGCATGCCAAGACGACGTCGTCCATGGCGTAGACGAAGACCGCGGCTGATGGATCCTCATCCGACTCCTGGAGGGTGAACCCGCTCTCCTTTATCTTGTTGATCCAGTTCAGCCAGCGGCCCCGGGTGTAGAACTCTTCTTTCATAAGATCCTCTCATCGGTAAGCGTCCATCAGAGCTATCCGCTCCAGCACGAGGTCGGGGATCCTCTCTTCGCCCACGGCCTCTACCTCCGCCTCCCCGATATCGAAGGCCTCCCTGACGGCGGCCTCGCAGAACCGGGCCCCTTCACCGTCGACCTCTATGAGATCGGAAATTTCCGGAGGCGTTTCCTCCTCCACGATTAACAGGGCGACCCGCCTGGTGGCCTGCGATACCCCCATGGAGAGCGCCCGCTCGATCTGTCTTTGACCCGCGGCGTAACGGAGGATTTCAAGCCCCAGGTCTTTGGCGACGTTCCTCTCCTCGGCGAAGGCCCGGAGGGCCCTCTTTGCGGCTGAGGCGGCGTGCCTCTCGCCGACGAGATATGATGCGTCCATCGCCTGGATGACGGAGCCGGTGGCGGCTGCCGCCTCTCTCAACGCCGCCAGAAAGGCCTCTTTCTCCCTTATCTTGGGTCTTCCGAAGATAAGACGAAGGTCGCTCATCGACGGGTGGTTTGGCGACGGAGTTTAAAAGTTTGCGGTCGTTTCATCGGGAGGCTCCGGGGCGTTGGGGCGGAGAAGGTCGGTAAGGACGAAATTCAAAAATAGACCCCTCTCAGCTAGACCCTCCTTACCCTCGGCTCACCGGTGGCCTCTCTCGATCTCAGCACTCGAGGGTGTCTCCTGCCTCCATGATCACCACCTCGGTGTCGCAGAGCGTCTCCACCAGGTCTCTGAACTCGGTGGGGTCCTGTCTTATCCGGGGCCAGGTGTTGTAGTGCATCGGCATCGCCAGGTGGGGCCTTATCCAGCTGGTGGCGATCGCCGCCTCCCGGGGCCCCATGGTGTATCTACCTCCGATGGGGAGGAGGGCGACCTCCGGCCTGTAGAGATCTCCTATAAGCCTCATGTCGCCGAATAGGGCGGTATCCCCGGCGTGGTAGACCGGTATCCCGTCCTCGATGACATAGCCTGCGGCACAGCCACCAGGAGTCGGAGGATCGGTGAAGGAGATCTCCGAAGAGTGGACCGCCGGGGTCATGGCAAATAGGGCTTCTCCGGCCCGGAAGGACCCTCCGATGTTCATACCCTCAGATCTGACCCCCTTACCGGCGAGGTATCTTGCCACCTCCGCTACCGCCAGGACCTGGGAGCCGGTCCGCCGGCCGATATCCTCGGCGTCGCCGAGGTGATCTCCATGGCCGTGGGTTACAGCGATGATATCCGGATCGAGGTCTTCGGGTGAGGTTGGGGCTGTGGGGTTATCCCTGAGGAAGGGGTCCACCAGGATAGTCATCGACTCATCGAGTTGAAAAACAAGAGTGAGAAAGCCAGGTTATCTTCATCTCCATCCACCCGGGGCGGTCGCCATCTTCACGAACGAAGCTTCATCGACGAAGATCGGCGACGGCTGATATCGCGGGTTTTGGGAGAGCGGCCAGCTGGCCGCTCTCGGGATCTCGGACGAGGACGGGTCTCAGACCAGTCCAGAACGCTGAAGTCTCAAGAGGTCGGAGGTGTCCAGCTTCTCTCCTTGCCGGAACTGGGTGAGGATCTCCTCGGCCTCCTTCCTGACCTCTGCCTTCACCTTGTCCTCTCTCTTCTCCCGGTTCTTTCTCCGCAGACCGGTTATGATCTTGTCGAAATCGCGTATCTCTCTCTGAGTCCTTATGAACTCTCGATGCTGCTTGTCCGCCGCCTCCTGGGCCTTTACGAACTCCCGGTGGGCTCCGTCTGCCTGGGCCCTCACCTGGTCGGCCTCCTTGAAGGTGGCGATCATCTTGTCATGATATTCCTGGGCGAGCTCTGCGGACTTGGTGACGAGGTCGTGATACTCGGAGGCCTGGTCCCGGAGCTTCTGGGCTTCGTCGAGGAGGTCTTTGAGGACGTCGTTCTTCTCCATCTGCTCCTTTCGAGTCTTGAACTCGGCCCGGAGGGCTGCGATCCTCTCGACGAGCTGCTTTTCTTTATCGGGGCTTAAGACCTCTGTCTGCTGTTTGAACTCCATGTGGTCTATCTCCCGTCGCAGACCCCGGATGGATCGATCGCCGGTGAGGTTGTGCTTCTTTCTGATCTCGTCTATCTGAGCGTAAAGGTCGTTGGTCTTTTCGTTGTACTCGTCCCGGTTCAGTTTGGCGTCAGCCACGTTCTTGTTGTACTCGTCACGGAGCGTCTTGAGCTCTTGGGCCTTGTCTATGAGCTCCTTGGTCTTCTTGTTCAGTTCGTTCCGCTCCGCAGCCCACTTGCTAGCTTCAGCGTTCAATTGGCTTCGACTATCCTTAAAATCGATAGCCTGCTGCTTCAGCCGGGCCTTCTTTTCTTCCAGTTCTGCCAGCATCCCCCTTTAGTCCTCCTTTTCCAGCACCAGGGCTGGTATTTCTTCACTTCCCTACGGCACTATTCATCGTGGGGCACCATCGGCTTGCCATGCCTCCTCCATCGACCTGCGTTCTTGGGGAGATATCGATAAAATCTCTGTCTTCTTCGTCATCTGATGGTCATCTCAGCTGGGTCCGCGCGCCTGATCAACGGATCGCCCTCTTCCAGCCACCCGGAACCAAAATAGAGCTCGCGTTCAGGATCGACGTCGACTGGCATGTGCCATTTTCCTAATTTGCCTCTCACGTATTAATCTTTTGGTTAGAACGGGGCCCTCCGGCCACCTTTCGCGTAGGCCATAATTATTCTCATATTTATGTCGAAAGGGTCCGGTCCATCGGCGGCGAGGTTTTCATCCTCCGCTATGATCATCGGGCCCATACGCCATGCGATCAACAGATTAAAATAGGTGGGTGGCGTTAGATTTACGCAAAGCTCTACTGAACTTAGTTTAGATGGAGGGAGTGATCTGAGAAAAGTAATCTTCGCGATAATCGCCCTGTCGTTCCTGGTGGGGATGTCGGCGGCGCAGATGCAGCCGGTGAATTTCATCGAAACGCCGTTCGATGGCAAGTCGAAAATCGACTCACAGGGCGTGGGAACTTACAACATGACCTTCGACTTCGAGCAGTCCGTCCAGGGTAGCGGCTACTTCATGACCTACAGGTACATCCAGCTGCCCTCCCCTGGCACAAACCAGAAGGGTCCGATGTACAAGGACTACGCTCACGGGAGCGGCACCATCGACAACGAGATGATCCTCAACGCTGATGTGATAAACTACATCAAGAACGTGGGCTGCTACCAGGAGTGGGAGGCGTACTCCTGCATCGTGGCCAGGGAGGACAACTCCATGGTCTACTCCCCGATGACCATGGCCATCGGGAACGGCTACTACGCCCGTAACCCGATCCGCTATGACTCCCTCCTGAAGGAGAAGACATACATAAAGAACTACAGGCCCGTCACCATGATGCACCACCAGGTGGAATACGCCAAGGCGGTGGACAAGGAGATCGACGTATTTGTCAAGGACAAGCAGTACTACTACGGCGACCCGATCTACCAGGGCGTCGGCTATACTTCGATGAACATCACTGAGGATGTCACCGACGGTATGGTCCACATAGGGGTCCTCCAGGGCGAGCCGAACTCCATGAGCAAGACCGGCTACGATATACCCAGGACCACCGCGTGGCGGAACCCGATGATCGAGATCGACGAGAACTACATCGGTACCTTCACCATCAACAAGAGGATGCTCCTTGAGGTACCCTACAAGCTCGTCGTAGAGGAGAAGGACTGGCTCAGCTGCTGCATCGGCGGATGCGATACGATGGAATGGTGCGGCCCCTACAACCCCTGCGAGCCGTGCATCCTGAACCCCCCCATGAAGTCGGCCTCCGCCCCCAGCGAGAGCTCCTACTTTGTGCCTGAGATGAGGGGCAACCTCTCTTAACCCGATCGGGGACGACCTCCCCGACCCCTTTTCTTCTTTTATCCGGTCTTGAACTGTTCCTTCTTCTCCATCTACTCTCCCGCGCCGCAGGCCTGATCGCCAAGGAAAGGCTTAACCTCCATCGAGGCGAGGGCTTACCATGCGTTTTGAGGAATGGGCACCTTTATACATGGAGATCCTGGAGGAGTTCGGATTCTCCCGGGACGAGGACGAAGAGGCGGCCCGGCTCCTCAAGGGCCTCCTATCGGTCCGGGGGGGGGATCTGACGGTCGAGGACCTCGACTCGATGATCAGGGGCGGGCGGGTCCTCGTCTGCGGGAACGGGCCGAGCCTATCGGGGGAGCTGGACGAGATCCTGAAGGATTCGAAGAAGAGATCTGCGAAGTCCCCTCCTTCGGGGATGGACGACCCTGTCGTCGTCGCCGCCGACGGGGCGACGACGCCCCTCCTGGCGGCCGGGGTAGTCCCCGACGTCATCGTCACCGACCTGGACGGCTATCTCCCCGACATAGTCGCCGCCAACGCCATGGGGTCGGCGGTCGTCGTCCACGCCCACGGCGACAACCTAGCCGCCTTGAAGGAGTACGTCCCCCGCCTGAAAAGGGTCCTGGGGACGACCCAGTCCGTCCCCCTGGAGGGGGTCTACAACTTCGGGGGGTTCACCGACGGCGACCGGGGGGTCTTCCTCGCCCGGCGGTTCGGGGCGGAAGAGATCCGGACAATAGGCTTCGATTACGACGATCCCGACGTCACCCCCAGAAAGAAGATGAAGCTCGCCTGGGCGAAGAGGCTGGTGGAGATGGCATTGAAAGAGGTTTCTTCAGAGTAGATCTATCCACGAAAGGTCTCTATCTATTGCCCGGATCCCGCCTCCGCCAGCGCCACCGTCAGAGCCCTCATGGCATCCTCCAGGACCTCGTCCTTTCGACGGCCGGCGTTGATGACGACGAACCTTCCCGGCTCCTCCCTCGCCATCGCCTCGAAGTTCGCCTCCACCTCTCGAAGGAACGGTTCCTCCTCGAACTTATCGGGGCCTGGCGGCTGCGGGGAGGAGGGACCCTCCTCCCTTCTCAATCGGCACCTCTCGAAAGCCAGGGCCGGGTCGATGGAGAAGAGGATCGTCTTGTCGGGGGGAACGGACCAGGGGCGGTGGAGATCCCTCACCCACTCCAGGGGGCGGGGGACGGCGGTCCGGAGGGTGGCGCCCTGGTAGGCGGCCCTCGAATCGGAGTACCGGTCCGAGATGACGACGGCACCCCGTCCCAGGGCGGGGACGACCGTCTCTCTCAGATGGCGGGCGTGGTCTGCCAGGAAGAGGAAGAGATCCTCAAGCTCCTCGAGGCCGTCGGCATCAGCCGATCCGGACCCGCCACCCACCGCCGACCGGGGCAGCTTAAGCCTCTCCCTCAGGAGCCGACCCTCCTCCCCGTCCGTCGGCTCGGCGGTGAAGAGGAACTCCCGTCCTCTGAAGGGCGGCTCATCTTCGCCAGGGATCCTCCGGGCTATCTCGGCGACGATCGTCGACTTGCCGCATCCGTCTATCCCCTCGAAGGTGATCAAGATACCTCTCATAATCAGCAGGATCTGATCAGAAGCTGCTGGTATTTAAGCCATGGGCAGAGCTGGTTCTCTATAAATAGAATACAATGAAATGAATAAAACTTTTGAAAATAAACCATTGGAGATGATTTTGGTATGTCGCCCGATGCTCTGCTAACTCTGAGGCCTCATCCCCGGAAAGATCCGCAGGTCGGCCCAGTGACCCTCGCAGCGGGCTTATCTGTACCGCATCTGGGTTGTCTTGAGGTCATGGGCAGACGGTAGTCATTATCTCCCCCAAGGACCTATCAACGCGGCTTTTGGTGTCGTTCCCCAACTGCTCCGGCGGTCACGGCGACGGCGGACGCCTAGGCTCCTGCCGGTCCTCATAAGGGAACCCTGCAACTATAAGCAAAGCATTATATAAAGGTGATGGCCTGAACCGATCCCTCGGGCCCGAGGCGGCCGGATCCGGGTTTTTATTAATAAACGGAAGCGTTGCAAAGGTTTAAGTCGGATTCGCGCGTTGAATATCTTCGGAGGTGTTTCATCTGGCTGATAACGTCTACGTGGTTGGCCACAAGAGTCCGGATACCGACTCTGTAGCAGCGGCAATATCCTATGCGAACCTGAAGAACCAGCAGGGTATGCCGGAGATTTACGTCCCGGCGGCAGCGGGGACCATAAACAATGAGACCAAGTTCGTCCTCGAGCACTTCGGCGTCCCGGTGCCTGAGACGATCACCGACGCCAAGGGCAAGAAGATCATCCTCGTCGATCACAACGAGGTGGGACAGGCGGTGGATAACATCAAAGAGGCAGACCTTCTGGAGGTCGTGGACCATCACAAGATCGGCGACATCCAGACCGGAAGTCCCATATTCTTCCACAACGAGCCCGTCGGAAGCACCGCGACGATAATCTCAGCGATGTACGACCAGTATAAGGTCCCCATCACCAAGGAGATGGCCGGCGTGATGATGTCTGCCATCCTGTCCGATACCGTCCTCTTCAAGTCCCCCACCTGCACCGATAAGGACAAAGCCCAGGTGGAGAAGCTCGCCAAGATCGTCGGGGAGGACTACCAGCAGTACGGTATCGCGATGCTCACCGCCAAGAGCGACATATCTTCCAAGACAGCCCGAGATATAGTCAAGGGCGACTACAAGCACTTCGACTTCGCCGGGACGAAGGCCGGGATCGGCCAGATCGAGGTGATGGACCTATCGGTTCTCGCTCCGCGCAAGAAGGAGATCCTGGAGGATATGGAGAAGGTGAGGAAGGAGGAGGGTCTAAGCTTCGTTCTGATCATGCTCACCGACGTCATGAAGGAGGCGAGCGATCTCCTCTTTGTTGGAAGCCCCGCCGATAAGTTCGAGAAGGCCTTCGAAGGCAAGATGGAGAACAACTCCATCTACAAGAAGGGCGTCCTATCGAGGAAGAAGCAGGTCATACCGCCACTGGAAGCGGCCTTCAAGTGAGGCCCTTCCACCATTTTTATAAATTATATTATGTCCCCTGTATCTCCTGGCTGGCTTGCAGGACTTCGTATCGAGAGTGGCATCAAATATTTTAATGACCTCGACTAATTGACCTCGACTAATGTTACGTTCTAGTTTGACAAAAGATATCGAGGTATTCTATGAATGACGATGAACTGGAATCTTTGCTAAAGGACCTCGAATCCGATTTGGTGGAGCGGAAAGCGTCTTTATCTGATTCAGATAGGATTCGCGAGGCTATTTGTGCTTTTGCAAACGATCTTCCGGATCATCGTAAGCCAGGTATTATCTTTATTGGTGCCAATAATGACGGTTCGTGTTCTGGGATTGAAATAACTGATGAGCTTTTGCTTAAGTTATCCAATATGCGGGACGATGGGGCAATCCAGCCGTTTCCCTCGATGATTGTGGAAAAGCGTGAGCTTAACCAGTGCCAACTGGCCGTCTTAATTGTGAGGCCCTCCAGAGCGCCACCTATCAGGTTTAAGGGAGTCACATGGATTCGAGTTGGTCCTCGGAGAGCTAGAGCCACTCCTGAAGAGGAGTTGATACTTGCAGAACGGCGACGGTATAAAGATTTGCCTTTCGACCTTCAACCGCTTCCTTCGGCGATGATCGATGATTTGGACCTGGATCTCTTCGAACGGGAATATCTACCACTGGCTGTTGATCCTGATGTCCTCGAACAAGACTATCTAAATGTCGAGAATAATCTCAGAGCTTTGCGATTTTTATCTACTGACGGGTACCCCACAGTTTTAGGTGTCATAGTCTTGGGTAAAGATCCCTTGCAATACATACCTGGAGCTTACATACAATTTTTGCGATTTGAAGGCGATTCTCTGACAGACCCGATCAGGGATCGAAAAGAGATTGATGGCCCTCTGCTTGAGCTTCTTCGCAGACTAGATGATGTACTTGAGGCTCACAATACCGTCTCCACCTCGATCACCTCTGGACCGATTGAGGTACCTCGACCCGAATATCCTTTGCCTGCTCTTCAGCAACTCGCTCGCAACGCCGTGCTTCATCGTACTTATAAAGGAACCAATGCCCCAGTTCGAATTTACTGGTTTTCAGATCGTGTTGAGATACACAGTCCGGGCGGACCCTATGGTCAAGTGACAAAGGAGAACTTTGGCAAGCCTGGCGTAACGGACTATCGCAACCCTCACCTTGCGGAATCCATGAAGGTGCTTGGATACGTCCAGCGGTTTGGATTGGGTATTCAAATAGCAAGAGAGCAGCTTGCGAAAAATGGTAATCCTGATCCTGAATTTACCGTCGAAACTACGAATGTGCTGGTTACGATCAGGAGGCATTCATGAACGCACCAATAATCTCCTTCTTCAACAACAAGGGTGGTGTAGGCAAAACTTCGCTGGTTTATCACTTGGCTTGGATGTACGTCGATTTGGGCTTGAATGTTCTGGCGGCAGATCTCGATCCACAGGCGAATTTGACTGCTGCCTTTCTTGAAGAGGATCGGCTTGAGGAGCTATGGCCAGATGGTCTGCACGATAAGACCGTCTACGGTTCTATTGAGCCATTACTTAGGGGTATAGGGGATATTCTGGACGAACCCCACACCGAGGAGATCGAAGAGCGTCTCCACCTGCTAGTTGGAGATCTCGATCTGTCGCGCTTCGAAGACGAGCTTTCAGTGCAGTGGCCCCTTTGCCTTGATGGAAAGGAGAGGGCATTTCGTGTCATATCAGCTTTTTGGCGTATATTAGTGCGCAGCGGCGAAAAGATCGGAGCTGATGTGATCCTAGTGGATCTAGGGCCAAACTTAGGCTCCATAAATCGTTCAGCTCTCGTGGCTACGGATTATTTGGTGGTCCCTTTGGCACCGGATCTTTTCTCTCTTCAGGGGCTAAAAAACCTTGGTCCCACTATACTACGCTGGCGCAAAGAGTGGAAAGATCGCCTCGATAGAAATCCTGTCAAAGATCTAAATTTACCTGAAGGACGGATAGAACCTATTGGGTATGTTGTTATGCAACATGCCGTGAGATTTAATCGACCTGTCAGAGCATACCAGCGCTGGATGGCCCGTATACCAAGGGTCTATGCTGAAGAGGTTTTGGGTCAAAAAACAACGGAGATTGGCTTTGACAAGGTCGATTCCAACCGTCTCGGGCTGGTCAAGCACTACCAAAGTATGATGCCAATGGCCCAAGAAGCACATAAACCGATGTTTCATCTGTTGCCCGCAGATGGCGCAATTGGATCCCATCGAAAAGCCGTTTCCGAGGCAAAAGAGAATTTTAAACAACTTGCGTATGAAATCGCAAAGAGATGCCATATTGCCATACGATGAAAAGCGTTGACAGCCCGTTCATCTACTCGGATGGACTTTTCTGCCCTTCATCCTCACCAGAGGCTTTGATAGGTGCCTTCGGGCGCACGGCGGGACCTCGTAGAACCCCGGAGATATCTCTCTATGGAGGGGGATACTGACCTTCCCCCCGGCCAGGGTCTTGCACCTCCTGCACCGGTACCCCTGGCCCCGGCCGGCGGACTTCATCCTCCGGCGGCAGGCGGGGCAGAGGGGCGCCTCCTCCACCGACCCCTCGGCGAGGGAGACGACCTCCATCTTCTCGAGGTTGAGGGTTCCCCTCTTGACGGCGCCGTAGACCTCGATGAGATCTCCAGGGGAGAGGGATCTCACCAGATCCCTGAAGTTCTTCGTCGGCTCGAAGGCTGCGCATCGGATGGAGGCGTCCGCACCCTCGTCCCGGAGGGAGAAGAAGACGTGACCTCCTTCGATAGCCGAAGGCGCATCCGAGACCTCCCCTCGGAGGCGGTAGCTTCTATCCTCGACGACGCCGGCGATCTCGCCCTGGCATATGTGGGCGTCGGTTCCCTGGTTCGTCCTGTAGATCACCATCCTCTCGAAGGGCTCTGCCCGGATCACCGCCAGGGCCTCCCTGAGGGCATCCGGGTCCACTCCCCGGATCCCGAAGAGGACCGGGTCTTTTGAACGGGGGGCGAAGACGATCTTCTCGTTCTGGCGGTCGACGGTATCCCAAGTCCTCGGGTAGGTCAGCTCGTCAGCCTTCCATACCGACTCCTCGTCGATCTCTCGGGGGGTCCCCCACCTCTTCACCTCCCGATAGGCGAGGAGTTCATAGGTCTCGTCGGGGAAATATGCGCCGATGGCGGCGAGGGCCCCCACGAGCCCCTGACGGTTCTTGAAGGACCGGGACCAGAGGCCGAGCCCCTCAATGATCTCCAGGGCCTCCTCGACCTCCAGGATCTCATGAAGCGCCCTTTGGTAGAAGCATGAGAGCTCCGGCGGCGCCTCTTCAGCCACCACAAGCCCCGGGTTGGTCTTCGGTCCCGAGAAGTCGGAGAGCTCCAGGAGGGTGGTGAGGGCAACCTCTTTGGCCTCATCTGGCAGCTCCGTCTCGAGGGAGAAGGCGATGGCGGCGTTTCCCCTCGTCTTGAACTCGACGGAGGGGTTGAGCCTGACGAGCTTTGGGAGGCCCACGATCTCGCCGATCTCTCTGAGCCTCTCCATCATCACGGCGGCCAGGTAAGTGGTGCAGAACCCCGCCTGCGAATCGGTATCGTCTATCCCTATCGTTATCATCGTGGTGAACCTTTAAATAACGGCTTAGCTGAAACATGTATAATGATGAATAAGGAGTTTCTGACCGATCGGGTCGCAGATCTTCTGGCTAGATCTGGATTTTCGGTCTCCGACCGGTGTTACGTCAGGCCCAGAAGCTTCGATCTGGCGGCGAGGCGAGGCGGCATCCTCCTTATTCTTAAGATCCTCTCCAACATCGATGGCCTCAACGAGAAGACGGCGGTAGAGATCCGTCGCCTCGCTAAATACCTTTCGGGAAACCCGCTTCTGATCGGGGAGAAGACGAGGGATCACGGCCTAGAAGGTGGTGTCGTCTACTTCAGATATGGAGTTCCCACCGTCAGCCTTCACACCCTCGCCGACTGGATCGTGGAGGATATCCCTCCCCTCGTCTACGCCGCCCACGGCGGCCTGTACGTCAAGATCGACGGCGGACTATTGAGAAAGCTCCGCCTGGAGAGCGGTATATCCCTGGGTGCCCTCGCCTCGGAGCTGTCCGTATCTCGCAGGACGGTCAGCAAGTACGAGATAGAGAGCATGGACACCACCATCGAAGTCGCCCTGAGGCTTGAGGAGCTCTTCGGCCAGGAGCTGATAAAGCCCGTCGAGATCCTGGAGCAGAGGAGCCCCGTGGCGGGAGTGCAGTGTTTGATCGACGACAAGGTTCTCAGCCACCTCGCCCAGATCGGCTTTGAAGTCTTCCCCACGGTCCAGTCTCCCTTCAACGCCATCACCCAGAACGAGGCCATGGTGGTCCTGACGGGGGTCGGGAAGCTCTCGCCCACCATGATGAAGAAGGCGAGGCTGATGAGCAGCCTCTCGATAATCACCAAGACCCGGTCGGCGGTGATCGTCGACGGCGAGACGAAGGTCGAGCGGGTAGAGGAGACGGCGGTCATCGAAACCCGGGAGCTGGAGATGATCGACAAGACGAGCGAGTTCGCAGACCTCATGTCGGAGAAGCAGGATCGATGATCCATTATCCCATGGAGTCCGCTCCTCGATCTCAAGGTGCTTCTCTTCGGAGGTGCTTTTCATGAGATCAAGTCTGAGCGAGCGGCTTAAGGGGTCGGGGAAGGTCTTCGTGGTGGCGGTGGGAGGAGATAGCGGCTCGGGAAAGACGACCCTCTCCCGGGGGATCAGAAGGCTCCTGGGCGAGGATCTCGTCTCTACCTTCAGCATGGACGACTACCACAGCCTCGACCGGGAGGCGAGGAAGGTTCTGGGGATCACGCCCCTCAACCCGGAGGCCAACCGCCTCGACCTTCTCGCCGATCACCTCGCGGCCCTGCGGCGGGGTGAGCAGATCGATAAGCCCGTATACGACCACTCCGATGGTACGATCAAAGGGCCCGTACCCTTCAGATCGGCTCCCGTCCTCATTGTGGAGGGGCTCCACCCTTTTTACACCCCAGAGCTGCGTCGGGAGGTCGACTTGGGGATCTTCGTCGACCCGAGCCGCTCCGTAAAGCGCCGGTGGAAGGTCAAGAGGGACTGCGTCGATCGAAACTACGAGCGTGAAGCTGTAATGAGGGAGATCCTGGAGAGGGAGCCGGACTACAAGCTCTACGTCGACGTCCAGAAGATATACGCCGAGGCGGTCGTCAAGATCGAGGAGTCGAGGCTTCCGGCGCCCCTTACGGGAGAGGTCCCCAGGGACAGGTACTCGGTGAGGCTCATCCAGGAGGCGATGGAGGCTGAGCCTTCGCAGGTGGAGCTTAAGATCGACCTTTCGGCTATCTATCGTGAGGCGGAAGAGGAGTTCTCCATCGCATATCAGCGAGACGACTACTACGGCAGGAGGGTCTCCGTCCTCACCATCGACGGGGAGCTTCCCAGCTCCATGATAGAGGGCCTGGAGGAGAAGCTCTCCGCCCTCATGGGTTCCAACACCCCGATCTGCGACCGATCCGGAGGTGGAGTCGTCACCTCCACCGGGATGGTCCAGATCCTGTTATGCTGGAGGCTCCTGGAGAGGCTCCTGGTCCATCTGGCGGATCTTGAGGGCTTAAAGCCAAAGCCCTCAGCCCCCGTCGCGGCCGGCGAACCCTTCAGTCGATCCTCTTGAACCTCACCCCTTTGACGCCGCAGACGGGGCACTTCTCCGGCGGGACCTTCTCGGCGGTCATCCCGCAGACAGAACAGACGTAGTAGGGGCTGCTCTCCACTCCCCGGGACTCCAGGTTCTCCATCATATCGTGGTAGAGACGGGCGTGGATCTCCTCGACGTCGCTTGCGTACCTGAACGTCCTCTCGGCGGCCTTATCCCCCTCGAATTGGGCGGCGTCGATCATCCCCGGGTACATCTCCTTGAATTCGTGGGTCTCTCCAGCGATCGCCTCTCGCAGGTTCTCCTTCGTCGCCTTTACCGCCTTCATCGCCTTGAGGTGGTTCTTCGCATGGACCGCCTCCGCCTCGGCGGCGGCCCGAAAGAGCCTTGCGGCCTGGGGAAAACCCTCTTCGTCGGCCTTCTCGGCGAAGGCGAGGTACATCCTGTTCGCCTGGGACTCTCCGGCGAAGGCCTCCTTCAGGGAATCTTCTGACTTGGACATGGTCTTAACCATGGATGCCTATTAGATAAAAAGGGTGTGGGAAGCCGGGGGATCGCAGGCTCACTTCTCAGCTTCAACCTCCGGCCCCACCACTTCATCGGTCGGCTGCCCCGTCGCTGCCGGCTTCGGCTCAGGAGCCACCTCAGGATCTTTGGATGGGGGCGTCTCCTCATGGCCGCCGGCCCTCCCGCCGAAGGGGAACCCGAGAACAAGCTCAATAAAGTATTATATCAAACCGTCTTATAAATTAAATTGGCCAGCTTCGGGATATCATCACGCGATGAAAACATTTCATTAAGATAGTGGAAGAAGTTTACTTCTTGCTTACGGCATGTATCCATTATAGAGAACATATTCTCCCAAGCCATCTTGCCCAGCTCAGATCTTGTTCCATAGCTTATCTTCCCCTTGATGACTCCTTCGCGGATGGCAATCTCAGCCGCATTATTATGGAGTGATATGAATGGATAATCGAGCAGCTTGAGTAACCCATTTCGATTAGCATCTGTTGATGCTAACCGCTCATCGAGATCTGCATATCCAGTACGTCTCGAAAAGAGCCAATCGAACTTCGATTCGATTACCACCCTGAGCGACTTATCTGGATGATTTTATATCTATTTAACAGATCGAATAATACCCATATCTGGTCCATAACCTTATCGAGAAGGGATCTATGATTACCTAAGAGCGGCATAAGCTTCCCTGTAATGTCGAATTTATTCTTCAGTCCCAGAATATCGCAAATGGTTGACCTGCTTTTTCTGTCCTTGATAGCGAAAAATGAAAACATATCGTTACAGATTACATGCAGGTAACAGTTCCGACCTTGATGCCTTGCCCCGGATTCGTCCGCTTGTAGATATTGGGACTTCAGCATGCCAGCTTGGAGAATGGAAATTCTCTCAGCGTAAAACTCATCCGCTTTATCGCTGGTAAGAATCTTGGAGATCGTTTCCCCCGAAATAACTACCCTTTATAATGATGTATTGTGTTACTACTTTTCGTTCTCCAATATAAACAGCATCGTATGGTAAAATTTTCTCATCGACCGCTATGTGCACTTCACGGTCGATCTTGATTTCGGATTTCTTCGAACTTTTCGACCATTTCTTCGATTTAACAGTTTTCGGCGATTTTTCTCTAGGAGGCACATTAGGAGGTATCTTTGGGTTTCCCCCTTCTCCCATGAGATTGGCGATCTCATCTTTCAGAAGGTGATTTTTCTTACGCAGAAGCTGGTTTTCCTGGGCTAACAACGAAGTCGATCTTCTCGATATCGAGATTTATAATTTCCTTTTCTATTTCCAGACTAACAAAAATATATTTTTAGTTATTTGTATTTATAATTATCTACACATCTGCCGAAAAGATCCTTCACAACACTTTATTGAGCATGTTCGTCAACATCAAGGGGGATAGCTACAGGCTGAAGGAACGAAGATGGCTTATCTACTGGTGGACAGTTTTATCCCGCCATAATTGGAGAGCTTTAGACCGGCGATGACAAGTTTCATTGGCGGGATCAAAGTCCTAAAAACGAATCGACCTTCACTGCCCATATCATGACAACAATGGGTGATAATCGGTTTAACATCCTTCGGGCATGAGCCCTCGGATCATGGAAGTTTCAAATCCGCCGCCATCAGAGAGTCGCTGGCAGAACTCGCTCCATCCTCTATGGGTTGGTCGGAAACTTTCACCATCGAAACACTTTTTGCCTTTCATGACAGTCTAAAGAGGGAGGGTGACGGATATGAAACTGAGCGATAGCAGGTCTTTTGATCGCCTGATCGAATCTCTCAAGGATGAGAACTTTCGGGTCCGGGGGTGGGCTGCCTGGTCGCTCGGCGATGACCGGGATAAAAGAGCCGTCGATCATCTCATCGAGTCTCTGCAGGACCAGCACGAGCACGTAAGACTGATGGCCACATCAGCCCTCGGCAAGCTGGGAGATGCCAGGTGCGTGAGACCCCTCGCCGGGGCACTCTTCGATGATGATTTTAGAGTTAGAGAATCCGCTGCCAAGGCCCTCGGAAAGATACGGGATGGCGGAGGCGTGAATCCTCTCATCTCCGCCCTGAAAGATGAGCACGTATGGGTCCGACGGAACGCCGCCGAGGCCCTGGGGAAGATCTGCGATCCCAGGGCGGTCGACGCCCTCATAAGAGCTCTGGAGGACGGGGATGCGGGGGTCCGGGCCTGCGCTGCCAGGGCCCTCGACGATATATCAGATTCGATGGCTTCCACCCCAAAAGACCATCTAAAACAAGAGGGTCTGGAGGAGTCCGTCGAAGAGGCGGCGTTTTCTGCCTTCTCTGAGCTCTCAGTCCCGGCGACGACCAGACGGGTCGACGATCTCCTCGATGCTCTCGAAGACAGGGAATGGGTGACCCGAATGGATGCGGCGAGGTCTTTAGGGGAGATCGTCGACGAGAGGGCGATCCGTCCCCTCGCTTATATGGCATCGGAAGACGACTCCTCATGGGTCAGGGCGATGGTAGCAAGCTCTTTGGTGAAGCTCGGAAAGAAGGGTCTATTGGATCGTATAATCGAGGCCCTTCACGACGAGGATCCGGTGGTCCGGGGGAACGCCGCCGCCGCCCTCGGTGATATCGCCGATCCCCGGGCGAAGGACGCCCTCACCGATGCTCTTAAGGACGAGGCGGAAGCGGTCCGCAGAGCTGCCCAGGAGGCTCTGGAGGAGATCGGGGCTTATTAGCAGAGTCCGGCGAGCCGGAGACGGGGCAGGTTGGCCCCAAAGGTAGGGCCAAGTTTGGAGGCCCTGATCTCCGCCGCTGTTGTCTATCTGTCTCTTATATTGGTTAGATCGCGACGATAGCCGGCATAACAAAAGAGGCATAATAATGTACCGATTCTGCCGTGTATCCCATAAAGAGGTTCGAAGAGAGTATATCCGCCGATTGATATTAACGGGATAACTCGCCCATGTACGGATAACGCAGTTGGCGTCGAGAAGGTGGGTCATCATCTCTTCAGCTGGAAGACGTAGACGAACATTCTCTTCTCGGCCGGTAGGATATCTTGGAGAATCCTCTCGACCTCGTCTTTGGTCGTAGCGCCCGCAATTATCAGGCCTTCGGTCACAGCAAACCAACCCTTTTCGATCCCGATGTCTCGAAGCCGTCTTCTGTAGGTTCTGGCGTAAACCTTACCCATCTCCTGGTGGTAGAGGGCCATCAATTCTGGATCTTTATGGATTAGCTCCCCTATCTCCTCCCAGTGGATCTCGCGGCTGTTCTCGTTTTTCAGATAGATCTTCAGCTTCTCGGCATCGCTCGGCTCAGTTTTTTCGGGATGGAACGGAAGTGCAGTTATGATCCCGAAGCGCATCTTGGCTTCGTTGTACTTGTCGTCCAAGCCCCGGCTTATGCCTTTTCCGATGATGATGTTGGATGGTGCGAGGATACCATCGTACACGATCTTGTTTTCGAAAGGTAGGAGGACCGCTTCGACAAATACCGGAAGATTTGACGGGTCTATCAGCTCCTTTAAGGGAGTGTAAAGTCCCAATACCCCGTAGGCCCTAGGTGGGTCTTCAGCGTCGAGAAATACAGTGTATTTCTTTAGGTGGCGAACTATGAAGAACCTGCCTTTGAGGCAATTTTTCCAGCTGGCTATGATATCGAGATCTTGCCGAGATAGGCTCATAGGATTTTTCTGGATAAAGTCATCGATCAGCTCTGGTTGGTCGAACAGCTGATATCTCAGCTTGGCAACATCTTTCAAAGAACATTGTGAGATATCTTTTGGTGAGTCCACATTCTCCAAAACTTCGAGAGTCTTATTTGCATAATACAGAAGGGTCCAATAAAGGTGGTAATAATGCAAGATCTCTTCTTTTGAAAGCTCCATCGATTACCACCTAGATTTCGAGTTACCTTGATCAGAACACATCTCCCTCATATATCTTGGCTCCGAATTCTATTTCCTCCTCAACCGCAGGGAGATCTTTCATTAAGAATATCCGCTCCTTAGCAGTCTCCGTGAATGCCACCGAGTTCCTTAATACGGGAGAGTACTTGCTGAACTTGTCTAGCTTGACCATAAAATCTTCAGGTCCTCGATGGGGTAGGAGTCAAACCCTTCTCGTTCAAGGAGCTTGAGTGCCTGGTTCCTCTCACCCACCGACTTGAACTCGAATCTGTACGTTTCGCGGTTGTAATGATCGGCAAGCTAGCTGAAAAGATCCTGGTTATCGACAAAGAAGTACATGAAGACCCAGAGCTTGCCGACCTTGAAGACGTTTATTAGCTTGCGTTTTTCTTCAGTATCGAAGGTTTTTACGCCCATTACCTGTTCCCACCTCCGTAATCATGGTCTTTGCACCTTTCCAAGAGCCTGGGTCAATTAGCTGATCTCTACTTGACGAGAACTCAGCCAGTCTCACGGCTCGCGAACCAGGGCACTCGTCGACGCCAAATCCCGAAGCCTCCGTATGGATTCCATCTCTTCTACGGACTTTTTCCGCCTTTTCTCCTCGATGGACTTGATTATCTCGTCTATCGGAGTGCTCAGAGCGTATACCTTTGAAGGTCGGCCTTTCCCTTCGGTGCTCTTGACCTCCCGCTCGCGAATCCAGTTATTGAGACGCAAAGTGCGCATCGCGATACTGACTTCGGGTTGCCTCAGACCAGATCCTCGTTCGATATCCCTTGACGTCGACTCGCCAGCTACCGCCAGGTATGTTACGAGTTTGGCTACATTGCGCTGGACACCCAAACTATGCAAAAGATCCGCGAACTCGTGGCATTTGTCACCTAGCGCCTCAGCTAATCCCTCTCTCATTTGAAGCTACCCCCTATGATAGTGATCAGATATGTATAAATTACTATTATAAATAACTGCTGTATTAGCTACACATTATAAAATGCGGGTAGACGATATGGTACCGAGAAGGTTCGTCTCAGATAATCATCTTCTCCTTGGCGATGTACTTGATCATCTCGAGTTACAGCTTAATTTTATTCTAGTTCGTGAATACAACCTCATCGATGTTCTTACCGCCAGACATCAGGTCGTCGATCTCCTCAACTATGCTCTCATCAATCACATAGTACTTATCGATATCTTTTCTGTGTCCCCAGACGTCGCCCTCAATCAAAGCTACCCCCTGTATATCGAGGATTGACACCGTAGCCTTAGAGATCTTCTTATCGTAAGAGACCGGCAACTGGATCGTTCTCAATCTGAGGACGGTCTTCATCAACTGCATCAGATCCATGCCAGAGGGTCTGTAGGTGATTTTTATCGTATACCCCACAGCTCTGCTGCGGGGATGAGCATATAACTGACCTGCTTAGCGCAGATATGCCACCTACACTCTAGGGCTCGGTGAGCCTGACCGCCTCCTTGAACAGTTCTTTCTTGCCGATGTCCTTCAATGTAGAACTCATCTTTTGAGTAAGATTGAGATACCATGTCTTGATCTCATGCCCGAACTTGACCTCGACCTCATTCACTCGCGATAGATCCTGCAAAAACAAATGAGCACTTTCCCATGAATCCTCTTTTCTAGATGCCACTTTCAGCTTCCATTGTAAAACTGCTAACAATCTATAAGCCAGCATACAAACAAAGACGTAAGCCCTTACCCGTT
>JARFPK010000042.1 GCA_029167045.1 Candidatus Methanocrinis natronophilus | reverse complement strand
TCGCCGCCGGGATGGTGGCGGCTGGAGGCGATCTCGCCCTGGCGGTAGGCTGCGACCTTCCCTTCCTCAACCCCAGGGTTATGGAGCTACTATTCGACCTCGTCGAAGGGCACGACGCCGCGGTCCCGATCCGGGAGGGGGGGCTGATCGAGCCGCTCCACGCCGTCTATCGGGCCGGCCCCATGGCCCGGGCCTGCCGCGAAGCTTTAGCCGTGGGAGAACGGAGGATCCGGGCGCCCCTGGCGGGGCTTTCGGTAAGAAGGGTCCCCGTGGAGCTCTTTCGCCCCCTGGACCCGGAGCTATGGAGCCTCTATAACCTCAACACGGAAGAGGACCTCTCTGAGGCCCGCCGGATCGAAGAGGTCAGATGTGGCGGCGGAGGACCAGGTATACCACGTAGACGACCAGGGCGAAGATCACAACCCCTGCAAGAAAGCCGATGACGTTCCAGAGGAGGACGGCGACTATGAAGGCCAGGACGAGGAGGAGGGCGTTCTTGGCGAGGGAGCCGCTCCCTCCGGCCCGGACGGGAATCTGATAGGTCATGGATCAAGATCCGCCATTTTAGATGATAACGGTTTCTCTCCCCATCCCTCCATCTGCCCACCGGCGTCTCAGGTCCAGCTCTGAAGGAGGCGGTATACGAGGTAGACGACGACGGCGAAGAGGGCGACCCTCAAGATCACCCCGATGAAGTTCCAGAGGAGGGCGACGATCACCACCGCCACCACCAGAAGTATGATATTCTGCTCCCGGGACCGGATCCTGCCGGATCTTCCCAGCATTCTGCATCTCATGGGCGGAGGGTGGGCCCTGCCATCTGATAACCCTTTCGTCTGACCTTCTTCAAGATCAGGATCGGGATCTCACAGCCAGGTAGACGACGTAGCCGATGACGAATAGGAGCATGAACTTGGAGAGGAACCAGAAGGTGTTCCAGAAGATGATGACGAAGAGGAGGGCGAGGAAGAGGAGGCCCGCCGTCTTCTCTCTGCTCATATCCGCCGCCCCCGGCGGCGGTGGAGCCTTCGATCCGCCCTTCGCCCCCTCTCCCTTCTCTCCCCACCCTTTCTTCTCTCCCGTTTCTCCCTTCTCTCCCCTCTCGCCCTTCTTACCCTTCTCTCCCTTCTCTTTCATGATCGATCCCTAGCCTCCGGTCAGCAATAACCCTTCCGACGGGTGGGATCCCGATTCCGGCCGGTCCCCCGACCCGGAATGAGGCCGCCGATCCGAAAGGAACCAAAAGCGTTATACATCCCCTCTCCTCTGGGGTGGTGGTGATATCCGTTGGATAGGCTACAGCTGGTGGTCAGGAACGCAGAGGAGGTCGTAACCCTCCAGGAGCTGGAGGCGTTGATGGAGGAGAAGGATAGGCCGAGGGCGTACGTCGGGTACGAGCCGAGCGGTAAGGTCCACATGGGCCACATGCTCACGGCAAACAAGCTCATCGACCTCCAGGCCGCAGGGTTTCAGGTCGTAGTCCTCCTCGCCGACCTTCACGCCTACCTCAACGAGAAGGGGACCCTCGAAGAGGTGAGGGCGACCGCCGACTACAACCGCGACTGCTTCATCGCCCTGGGCCTCGACCCGGAAGAGACGGAGTTCGTCTACGGGACCGACTACCAGCTGGAGCCGGAGTACGTCAAGAACGTCCTGAAGATGGCGCGGAACACCACCCTCAACCGGGCCCGACGCTCCATGGACGAGGTGGGCAGGAATATGGACAACCCCCACGTCTCCCAGATGATCTACCCCCTGATGCAGGCGGTGGACATCGCGGCCCTGGGAGTCGACCTCGCCGTAGGGGGGATCGACCAGAGGAAGATCCACATGCTGGCTAGAGAAGAGATGCCAAAGCTCGGCCTGCAGCCCCCCGTCTGCCTCCACACCCCCATAATATCCGGCCTCAACGGCGGGAAGATGTCCTCCTCGAAGGGCAACTACATCTCCGTCGACGACTCCGCCGAGGACCTGGATAAGAAGATCATCTCTGCCTACTGCCCCGCCAAAGATATCGAAGCAAACCCCGTCACCGAGCTCTTCAAGTACCACATCCTCCCCCGTCTGGGGGCGGTCACCATAAGGCGGCCCGAGAAGTTCGGCGGCGACGTCACCTACGATAAGTACGAACCCCTGGAGGCGGACTACCTCGCCGGGAAGATGCACCCCCTCGACCTAAAGAAGAGCGCCGTCGAGCATCTCAACGCCATCCTGGAGCCGGTGAGGGAGAAGATGGGGTAAAATTCAACTATTTTTATACCTTAAATTGATCGAGGCGGCAGATTAAAAGTTAGAGACGTCATCAGACTTATTGAGGCAGACGGATGGAGCCTGGTGACCTCAAGAGGAAGCCATAGGCAGTTCAAGCACCCTTATAAGAAGGGACGTGTAACGATCGCAGGCAAGCCGGATCTGGACCTCCACCCTAAAACTCTGAAAAGCATATTAAAGCAGGTGGACCTAAAGGAGAGCGAAGATGACCAGAGCTAAATATGCGATTATCATCGAGAAGGGCGATCGAAATTACTCTGCATACTGCCCGGACCTTCCCGGCGTGGTGGCAGCCGGCAAGACCGAAGAGGAGACGGCAGAGCTGATGAAGGAAGCGATTGAGCTTCATCTGGAGGGGCTGAAAGAAGACGACCTCCCCATACCCGAGCCGACCACCACCGCGAGATGCGTCGAAATTTCTGTCTGAGACGACTTGCTCAAACCACTCCCCGATAGAACGCGAGCCACTTCGCATACGGCCGAAAGAGCGCGAGCAAATTCTCCTCCTCCTCTCCTGAAAGAAGCTCCACCTCCCGCCCAGCCCTGGCGAGGAGGCGCACCTCCTCGGGGGTGGAGCAGCCGACGATGATGACGGATACCTCTTGAGTTAAAGCGTACCGGAGGAGGAGGTCGGGGCCGACCCCGGCTTTGGGGTTGAGGTAGTGGGAGCCCCCCAGGACCTTCATACCGATGACGGCTATCCCCCGCTCCTTCGCCGCCGCGATCGTACCGTCGAGGAAGCCGCCGATCACCCCCTCCAGCGGGTTGACCGGTATGAGGACGGAGTCGACGGGCCAGCGCTCGATGGCATAGTTGACGATGGCGGGGTCATGGTGGCCGCTGACCCCGATGAGCTTTGTTATTCCGACCTCCTTCGCCTCGATGAAGGCTTCCAGGGCACCGCCCGGCCCCTCGATCTCCCGGAGGTCCTGGCGGGTCCTGACGTCGTGGATCTGCCAGAGGTCGAGGCCGTCGAGGCCCAGGGTCTTCAGGGTCCGGTCCAAGTCGGCCCGCGCGCCCCTGGCGGTCCGCGAGGCCGATTTGCTCGTCTGGAATATACTGCTCCGGTCCTTCTGGTGGGACCGCCAGAAGGTGCCGTAGTAGCCTTCGCTCCCCGAGTAGGCGGGGGCGGTGTCGAAGTAGCCGATCCCCTGGGCTGCTGCCTCTTCGATCACCTCCGCCGCCCTCGCCTCCTCGCCGTAGGTCCGTAGAATCCCCTCGCCCCCGAGCCCCACCACCGTCACCTCCCGACCGGTCCCGCCGAAGGGCCTGGTCAAAATCTCCGCCATATCCGCCACCTCCTCATGCCTCAAGCTTCAAGCCTCAAATCCTAATCCGCTCACTTCCAGCCCCTTCTGCCTGGCCTGGCCAACCCCCTGCCCCGCCTTCCTCCTCCGTCATGCGGTCTGGGGTTCTCTTTGGGCCCCCCGCAGCTCCGTCTGGGGCCCGCCCCGGACGGCTCAGCTCTCCTTCTCGCCCCTCACCATCACCCTTCCGGCGGTGATGTCGGCGGGGAGGGGGAAGTAGTTCGAGAGGTTCTCCTTAACCCACTCCGAGGCGATCTCGTTGGATCGCTCTGCCCCCGCCTCCTCCTCGAAGAAGTTTATGAAGGCGACGAGGCCGTCGCCGCAGTCCACCCCGTAGTACTTGACGAAGCCGGGGATCTCCCGGACCTTCGGCAGAAACCTGTCCTCTACGAGCCTCATCACCTCGCCGACGTGCTGCTCGTCGGTCTTGTAGCGCCTTATGCTAAGATACATCTCTTTCTCCAACCAGGTTCATGGACCGCCCCCGATAATAACCTTACCCGCATATCCTGAATCAAGAGAGATCGAAGCCTCATCCCCTCCCCCCCTCTTTCTGAAGCAAATCCTCATCAGGGCTCTGGGTCACCTCCCGGCGAGGACCATCTCCGCCGTCCTGCGGGGGGTGTGCTTTGCCGGGGGGGCGTACCCCATCCGGATGAGGATTTGGGGATATTCGGCGCCGAGGATATCGGCCATCCTCTCCCGGAGCTCCCCGATCGCCACCGGCTGGCTGAAGAGGTCGAACCTGACCCCAAGCTTCGTCGCCGTAAGAAAGAGCCGCTCAAACCTCATCCCCGCCTCGACCCAGGTCCCCTTATCCTCGGCGTCGGTGGAAAGGATCCCGACGGCCGGGGAGGCCCTCATGAGGGCCATCTCCTTCTTCGCCCTGGAGGATGAGGTGTCGAAGGTCCCGAAGACGAACTTGCCGAAGTAGGATTCGAAGTCCGAGTAGCCGAAGGCGTAGCCGGGAAGGCCGTCCCAGGCGTCCTCGTCGTTTCTCCTGATCCAACGGGCCAGGTCCTTTCGGAAGGCCTTGTTCCCGAGCTGTATCCTGTGGGACTCCCCCAGGACCTCGGCCATCGCCGCCCTCTCCGCCGGGTCGGTGAGGACGTCGAGGCGGAAGCCTCCGTCTCCGACGGCAGCCTTCATCGTCTCGATCTTATCGGCCTCGATGGGCCGGTCGTCGTAGGCGCCGCGGTTGGTGTGCCTTTCTGTAATCTCATCGAAGAGGTATGGAGGAAACTGCGGCGATGCTCCTCCATCCTCCTGGAACTTCACAACGGCGATCGTCTCGGCGTCGATCCCCTCCGGGAACTTCTCTACCCGATAGCCCAGCCCGAAGTGCTCGGCGGCGATGAGGAGGTTTGTGAGGAGGCACCCCAGGCTCATGTACATCGTCCTGTTCGTCGGCTCCACGTCTGGGAGGGAACGGCCGAAGTCGGCCTTTACGGTCACCTCGCTCCCGTCCAGGGCGAGCTTCCAGGGCTGGTTGTTCGGCCCCGAGGGGGCCAGGACCGCGTAATTTAGAAGGAACTCCAGCTTCTCGTCGATCTCTCCCGACGTCGGGTAATCTGCGGCGTCGACGCTCCAGGCGATAAGGTTCTTCTCTGCCATTCGGATCTACCTCTCCACAATCCATTTTGGCTTACGGGTTTTTGAGGCTTGTGGAATCGCTGGCCCACTGGAAGGACGGGGATACGGACCTATCGACATCCCCAGGGGTATTACTTGCTCGCCTCCCTCAAAATCGGTATATACATCGACCTTCAATCCATATCCAGATGATCGAGAAGGAGAATCTCGCCGGGGCCGCCCGGGCATTGAAGGAGTACCTGGCCCCCGTCGACCCCGACGAGTTCGAGGCGGAGACGGGGATCAGCGGCGGCGACTTTCGCGAGATCTTCCCCCAGGAGTTCGACGGCCCGATCTTCGCCATCGACGGGTCCAACGTCGTCGTCTTCGACCTTGGAGCCGTCAGCCTCCACAGGATCAGGGCCGGCTACGTCGTCTATCGCGGCACCGAGTGGGAGAAGACCGCCGTCACCTATGACGACCTCTTCGTCGCCGATCGGGAGAACTACAGCCATCACTTCAACCGGTATAGAAAGGGCATCTTCGACATTGAGGAACCCTTCGAGCTACAGTCCAAGGAAGAGCTCGACCGGATGGCGACCTTCTATCGGGACCTCCAGGAGCACGTAGCCCTCTTCGAGGCGGTCCTGGAGGCGGAGGGCGGCGACGTCGTCCTCTACGACGGGGGCTTCTCCCTCTGGAGGGAGCCCTACCACCGGGAGGTCTTCGACAGGATATTCGAAAGGGCCTGGGAGAGGGGGGTGGACCTCCTGGCCATCAGCAAGTCAAGCCAGCTCTCCTGGGGGAGGGGGATAGCCAGGCCCCTCCTCAGGAGCGTCGATCGCGTCGGTTGCGCCGCCATCCCGGAAAGCCCCTGGCTCGTCCGGCTCAGCGGCCGAAGGGCTATGAGGGAGGAGCCCTGGGGCGGAGAGACCTTCGCCGCCCGCCTCCATCCCGGATCGACCCACGCCTTCCGGGTCGACGCCCCAGGCCGGGCGGCGGAGTCGATAGAGGAGATCCTCGGCCGGATCGCCTTCTACTCCCGCTCCTCCGAGAGCCCCGGCTACCCCCACGCCCTCTTCAGGGCCCATCAGGAGATGAAGATCCCGATCATGGAGCGAGACTTCACCCGGCTATCCCTCTTCGAGGAGCTGCGGGGGCTGGGGTTTTCTGAAGGAGAGATCCGGGGAGCCCTCGACTATCACGAGATCCTCGATTCGATCAAGAGGAGGTAGAATGGCAGAAATGGCAGAAATGGCAAATTTATCTGATGAAAGATGGAAGGAGAATCGGGGGCAGCAGAGCGCCTCCCCGGAGGGTCTCGCCAGAATCGGTCAGAAGCCCCAGACCATAACCATGGACGAAAGCTCCAACCCCTACTTCAGGATCATATCAAAGGACGTCCGGGAGTACCACTTCATCGTCCCGAGCGAGGAGTGGGTGGAGCTGGGCGAGATCGTCTCGATCCACGATCGAAGGGTGGAGAGAGGAGCCACCTTCCTCGCCAGGATCACCGACCTGCGCCACGACTCCAACTACGACGGAAACTGGGACACCGTCATCCGGGGCGACGGCTTCTACGACTCCGACCAGATATTCTGCCGGGTGGTGGCAGAGCCCCTCGGCTGCATGACCAAGGAGGCCGGGGGAAGGGAGAGGTTTCGAAAGTCGAGGACAATCCCCGCCAAGTTCTCTCCGGTGAGGAAGGCGGAGAAGGAGGAGCTGCGGTTCCTCGGAGAGGTGATGGGGGATATCGAGGTGGGAAGGCTCAGGAACGGGAGCCGGGACGTAAAGGAGATCCCCGTCGCCCTCCATAGCGACGCCATGGACCACCACATGGGGGTCTTTGCGACTACGGGCATGGGCAAATCGAACTTCATGAAGGTCTTCGCGGCCTCCTGCATGAGGATGGCCTCCTCGAAGGAGTCGAAGTTCGGCCTTCTCATAGTAGACCCCCACGGCGAGTACATCTTCGGGTCGAAGGGGACGAAGGGTCTCCTCCACCTCGACCGGTACAGAGAGGGGATCGTCTGCTATTCCACCGATAAAAGGCACCTGAAGGACCCCTCTGTCTCAAACCTGACGGTGAAGAGAAGCGAGATCCTGCCCCAGGATATAGAGGTCCTCTACGACTGGACCCCTGCCCAGAGGGAGGCGCTGGAGGCGGTGTCGAGGGTATTTTACGGAGAGGAGTGGCTCGACGACCTCCTCACCTCCGAGGGGGCCGCCAAGATGATCGCCGAAGGGTTCCACGAGAAGACCATCGGGCGAATCGGCCGGACGATCAGGACGATCCTGGACAAGAACCGGTACATCTCAGACCTCACCTCCAGCATCCCCGGGATGGTAAACAACCTCCTGGCAGGAAAGGTGGTCCTGGTGGACATCCCCACCCTGGGCGAGAGGTCCGAGCTCTTCCTCTTATCGCTATTATCCAGGTCGATCCTAGACCGGTACAAGAAGGAGAGCGCCGAGGGGTCGAGGGGTAAGAGCTGCCTCATAACGATCGAGGAGGCCCAGCGGGTCCTCGGCGGCGGCGAGGGGAGCCTCGCCCGGTTCGAGTCGATCGCCCGGGAGGGGCGCAAGTTCGGCGTCGGCCTCTGCGCCATAACCCAGCAGCCGAAGCTGATCAATAAGCAGCTTCTATCCCAGTTCAACACCTTCGTCATCCTCGGCCTCGCCGACAGAAACGACAGGACGCGGCTTGAGGAGTCGGCGAAGCAGGACCTCTCGACTTTAGACGTGGAGATTCAGACCCTGGAGAAGGGGGAGGCGATCGTCAGCACCCTGAAGATACCCTTCCCCGTCCCGGCCAGGGTCCACCTCTACGAGGAGTACCTGGAACGGCTCAATCGGGAAGGATCATCCGGAGGGAGGGGGCGGATCGGAGGGTTCAGCCCTCCCCCGGACTAGGTGAGCAACGCATGAAGATCGTCCACATGGCAGACTCCCACCTCGGGTTCTCCGCCTACGGTCGGGTCGACCGGTGGGGGAGAAACCTCCGGGAGGAGATGGTCTACCAGGGGTTTTCTAAGACCGTCGACAAGATAATCGACCTGGCCCCCGACGCCGTCGTCCACGCCGGCGACGTCTTCCACCACGTCCGCCCCCGGATCAGACCCCTCTACGTCTTTCAGCAGAACCTGGAAAGATTGGTGGAGGCGGGGATTCCGGTCGTCATCATCAGCGGAAACCACGACGCCCCCAAGAGCTACGCCTCCCTCTCCCCCTTCACCCTCTTCGAAGGGATGGAGGGGGTCCATATAGCTCACCACTACCGGTATGAGCCCTTCGAAGTTGGTGAGACCACCTTCCACACCATCCCCTTCTGCCTCGGTCCCGAGGATTACCTGGAGGAGTTTCGTAAGATGCAGGAGGGGAGGGCGGAGACCTCGGGGGGAAAGGATGTACTGGTGATGCACGGCCTGGTGGAGGCGCTATGGGATAGGAGGCTACGGACCGTCGGGGAGCACCAGCTGAAAGAGAGCTTCCTCAAGTCCGATTTCTCCTACATCGCCCTCGGCCACTACCACGGCCAGGCCCAGGTGGCGAAGAACGGCTGGTACAGCGGCTCCGTCGAGTACTTCAGGTTCAACGAAGCCAAAGACGAGAAGGGATTTTTATATGTAGACCTGGACACCGACCCCGGCTCTGTCAAGCAGATCAAAATCCAGGATGAGTATATGATCGACCTCGAGCCGATCGACTGCATCGGCCTCTCCTCCCGGGAGGTGGAGGGGCTGATAGGATCCGTCTGCGACGACCTCGGCCTAAAGGATAAGATAGTGCGGCTGAGGCTCTCGGAGATATCGAGGGAGGCTTACAGGTCCTTAAGCCGCAGGCTCTTGGGGGAGCTGAGGGGCGAGGCTCTCCATATCGAGATCATACCGGAGTTCAGCGACGAGCCCGCCCCCCGGGAGACGGAGCCTATGGAGTCGAGGGATCTTCCCCAGGAGTTTCGCAAGTTCATCGAGGGTGAGGCGGCGGGAGAAGCCATCCCCGCCGCCATCAGAGACGGCGTCCTAGCCTACGGGACCGGATTGCTCGCGCGGATATCGGAGAAGAGGGCGACGGAGAGGTTCGATGCGGCTCAATAGCCTCTCGATGAAGAACTTCAAAAAATACAGGGGCGCCGTCAGGGTCGAGTTCCAGGACGGCCTCACCGGAATAGTCGGGGGGAACGGCTCGGGGAAGAGTTCCATCGTCGAGGCTATCGCCTGGGCCCTCTACGGCTCCAGGGCCTCCACGGTGAGGCGAGAGTTCATCAAGAACTCCCGGGCCTTTGAGGGGGAGGACCTGGAGGTGACCCTCTCCCTCAACTCGGACGGGAAGGAGATGACGATCCTGCGGGCGATGAGGGGGAAGAACATGACCCCGGAGGCGAGGCTGCGAATCGACGGCGAACTCGTAGCCACCGGCACCCGGGAGGTGGACGGCCGCCTCGAGGAGATCCTCCGGATAAGCTTTGCGGACTTCATGAAGACCTTCTACGCGAGGCAGAAGGACCTGGACAACCTGATAAGAGATCGCGGTTCGGAGAAGCGCGAATACCTCCTCTCCCTCCTGGGCCTCGACGAGGTGAGGGATAGGGCGATGGAGGAGATCAGGTCTGACCTGAGGGAGGCTGAGGGGGAGATAGGGAGGCTAGAAGGGGCCCTCGCCGAGATAGGCGACGTCGCCGAGATGATCAGCCTGCGGGGTCAGGAGGTGGCCAGGGCGAGGGAAAAGGTCGCTATTGCGACGGCGAAGGAGGCGGATCTCGCCGTTGAGGTGGAGAAGAGGCGACGGACCCTGGAGGTTGAATTAGAACGGAGGCGGACCCGGGACCGTCTCAGAGGAGAGATGGAGAGGCTCACCCGAGATCTGGAGGAGAGGAGGAGGGCGATCCTCCTCGACGAGAAGAGGCTCTCGCAGATCGAGGAGGGGAGGTGGCAGCTCTTCGAGCTGGAGCCGAAGCTCGCCCGGCTCGCATCGGTGAGGAGGCAGCTGGAGGAGATGGCGCCCAAGAGGGGCCGCCACCAGGAGCTCATGGAGTTGCGGGCGAGGGCGAAGGCCGAGATGGAGGGTAGATCCCGCAACCTGAAAGAGGCGGAGACGAGGCTTTGGAGGCTTCAGGAGGAGAGGCGGGAGCTTGAATCGATCCGGCCCCGGGGGGAGGAGTACCGCCGGATCATCTCGGATCTCGAAGCTCTGGAGGCGAAACGGGACCGCTACCAGAGCCTCTCCGCCCTCGCCGGGGAGGAGAGGGGAAGGGAGGAGGCGGCCAGGAAGAACGCCTCCAGGGCGAGGGAAGCTCTCTTGGGCCTTCGTGCGGCGAAGGACCGGATGGAGGAGATCTCTGCTGCCGTCGATAGATATCGCGTCCTTGAGGCGGAGATCTCCAGGCAGAAGAATGAGCGGGATAAGAGGAGGCGATTATCTGAGCTGGAGGAGAGGTCTCGCGCCGTCTCATCCCGGATCGATCTCCTAAGGGCCCAGGTCGCCGCCCTCGATGGAGAGATCCAAGACCTCGGGGATCTCCCCAAAAGGGAGGCCGACCTCCAGGAGAGGGGCGAGGAGATCGACCGGCGGTTGAGGTCCATCGACGAAGAGATCGCCGACCTGAACCTGAGGATCTCGGTCTCGGGGCGGGAGCTGGCGCAGGATGCGGAGGAGAGGTCCAGGATCGAGGCTCTGGGCGAGGAGAGCCTCTGTCCCACCTGCGAGAGGCCCCTGGCGGAGCAGAGAGACCTCCTCCTGGAGAAGTACGGAACGGCGGCCTCGAAGGCCGCGGAGAGGATATCCCGCCTCGAAGAGATGAGGGGAGAGGCGATCGCTCGAAGGGAGGGGGCGGCAAGATCAGCAGAGGAGCTGCGTATCGATCAATCCTCCCTGACCGGATTGAAGGCGAGGGCGGCAGAGATCCTCGCCGAGAAGAGGAGCCACTTATCCCGGATATCAGAGCTGTTGGACGAGGGGGAGAAGATGAAAGCCGAGATGGAGGCCCTCGGCCCCGTTGATTTCGACCCGGAGAGATTCGACCGGCTGGAGGCGGAGGCAGAAGCCCTTCAGGACCTGGTCGGCGAATACGCCGCCCTCGCCGTCCGGATCGAGGAGATCCCAAAATGGAGGGGGGAGCTGGAGGAGGCGACCAGGTCCCTCGCCGCCTCCCTGGAGAAGGTCGCGTCGCTGGCAGAGATGATGGCAGAACTCGGATACAGCGAGGATCAGAGGATGAGGGCCAGGGAGAGGATATCTTTCCTTCGGGGCGACCACCAGAGGTTCACCGCCCTGGAGCATCGGACCGGAGAGATCCCGGATCTAGAGGGGGTCGTCCTCTCGGCGAAGAGGGAGGTGGAGGGGCTCAAAAAGGGGTACGAAGAGGTGGAGGGGGAGATCGAACTCCTCGGCTTCAGCCCCGCCACCGATAGAAGCCTCCAGGAGGAGGCGAAGGATCTACAGAAGGCCGAGGCTCTCGCCGCTGAGATCAGGCTCGCCCTCGCCGCCGAGGGGGAGGTGAGGCTCCATCGAGAGGAGGCGGAGGCGGCGGCCACAAGGATCGCCGGGGAGATCTGCAATATCGAAGAGAAGCTCTCGGCTCTGAGGTTCTCCGACGGAGCATACCAGGAGGCGGAGGCGGCCCTGGAGGGGGCTGGCCTGCGGCTGGAGGAGGCGAGGAAGGGAGGGTCGCAGCTCTCCATCCGCCTCGCCCTCGCCGAGGGGGAGCTAGAGCGGCTGAAGGGGGAGGCGGCCCGGATGGAGGAGCTGGAAGAGAAAGCAGCCGGCTGGAGGGTCCGGGTCCAGGTCCTGGAGACGACGAGGGGTCTGGCCAACCGGTTCATGGATGCGATCCTGGTCCGGATAAGAAGGGAGATCGCCGAGAACGCCGGTCGGATCCTCCGGGAGGTGACGGGAAAGTACGGGAGGATCAGCATCGACGACGACTTCAACATCCTCGTCGAGGACGAGGGGGAGTTCTACCCCATCTCCCGCTTCTCCGGCGGCGAGATCGACATGATCGCCGTCTCCGTCCGGGTCGCCATCAGCGAATACCTGATGAGGTTCTCCCAAAACGGTCCTGGCTACTCCTTCCTCATCCTCGACGAGGTCTTCGGGAGCCAGGACGTGGAGCACCGGGAGAGCATGATCAACATGCTCCGAAGCCTCGACGACCGCTTCCCCCAGATCTTCGCCATCAGCCACATCGGCGAGGTCCAGGGTCAGTTCGAGAACTCGATCCTGGTGGTGGAGGACGAGGACGGGTCGAGCAGGATCGAGGTGGAGATGAGGTGAGCTGGACCGATCCGGGGGCGCAGTATGGTACTCTCATCTTCCGAAGGTTTAGAGCTCTCCCCGGAGAGAGACCCTCAAGATAGTCCCCATCATCCTCAGCCCCGATCTCCCCATCCTGGGGGCGACCTTCTTCATCACACGGCTCGGACGATCGATGTCCCCCTCCTCCTCGATGATCCTCAGGAGATCCTCTCGACCTCCCAGATGACGGACGAGATCGTCCATCTCGCAGTCAGCCATCTCCGCCCTCAACCTGTGGACGATCATCCCGAGGCGTATCTCCCGGCCGAGGTCCTCCCGCCACCTCCTCTCGTACTCGGAGAGGCGAGCGGCGGAAGAGTCCCCCTCACAGGCAGCTGCGGCGGCCACCTCCCCGGCGATCTTGGCGGATACTAGCCCCGGATAGATCCCGCCGCCGCTGGTGGGCTTCACCTGCCCCGCGGCGTCCCCGACGGCTATGATCCCATCGGCTACCGTCGAGGGAGGAGGCCCCAGGGGGAGCCCCCCCACGGCCAGGTGGAGGGGGCCTCCTCGGATTCTGGAACGGATGCCGGGGCTTTTTAGGAGGCGTTTCAGATATGGGCAGGCGTTGTTTCGGCAGGAGAGCCCCACCCTGGCCACCCCCTCCGAGGCCGGGATCGCCCAGGCGAAGAAGCCGGGTGCAACCTCCCGTCCGAGGAAGACCTCCACCCCCTCCGGGTCCTCGACCTCGAATGGGACCTCCACCTGGGCAGAGGAGAGGAGCTTGCGAGGCGGCCCGATCCCCGCCGATCTCGCGATCCTGGCCCCCACCCCCTCGGCGGAGATGACGACTCCCGCCTCGATCTCCCTCTGGTCAGAGCCGCGGCCGACTTTGAAGACGATTCTTCCGCCGCCCCTCACAAGGCCCGTCACCGGGGAGGCCATCATCACCTCGGCCCCCGCCCTCGCCGCCTCCGCCAGGAGCGCCCGGTCGAAGAGCCTCCGATCGACGACCCACGCCTTCGTCTCTCGGGCTTTGAAGCTGAGGGAAAAACCACCCGGTGAGACTATCGTCGCCCCCCGCAGGGGTCTTATCAAAAAGGAACCCGGCGGCAGCTGCGACTCCTCCACCGCCCTCACCCCCAGAAGCCCGGCGCACTGGACCGGCCAGCCAGACCTCGGATGCTCCTCGAAGACGGCGACCTTGGCTCCGCCCTCCACCGCCTTCTTCGCCGCCATCGACCCCGCTGGCCCGGCCCCGATGACGGCGACGTCGTACCTCTCCATCTCAACGAAGGTTCATCGGAGGGGGGATAGCCTTTTCCATCCTCAGGATAGAGGATATCCCGCGGGAAGGGTCTACCGATTCTGGAGGAGACTATTTGGAGATACTCTGGCTATCTGAAGAGGATGTGAAGGCCTCCCTATCGATGGAGGAGACGATAGAGGCGGTGGAGGAGGCCTTCCGGGAGGAGGGGCTGGGGACGGTCCAGATGCCGCCCAAGTCCTACCTCCTCTACAAGAAGTACAACGGCGACCTTCGGACGATGCCGGCTTACCTGGAGGGTATGGAGGCCACGGGGGTGAAGGTCGTCAACGTCCATCCGGATAACCGAGGCAGAGGCCTTCCCACGGTGATGGCGCTGGTGGTTCTCAACTCGCCGAAGACCGGAGCCCCCACCGCCGTCATGGGAGGGACCTTCCTCACCAGCATGAGGACGGGGGCGTCCGGGGCGATCGCCGCCAAATACCTCGCCAGAAAGAACTGTCGTACGGTGGGGCTCGTAGGCGCCGGGGCCCAGGGCAAGACCCAGCTTATGGGGCTGGCGGAGGTATTCGAGATCGAGAACGTCAAGATCGCCGACGTATCCCTCGACCGGTGCCGGGCTCTTGAAGAAGAGGCCACGGCCTTTATTGATGCCACCTTCGAGATCTCCACCGATATTGAGGACGTCTGCGACGTCGATATCCTCGTCACCACCACCCCG
Source organism: Candidatus Methanocrinis natronophilus (assembly GCA_029167045.1). GTDB lineage: Archaea > Halobacteriota > Methanosarcinia > Methanotrichales > Methanotrichaceae > Methanocrinis > Methanocrinis natronophilus. The sequence continues at coordinate 5,707 of JARFPK010000042.1, read as the reverse complement.
TCGCGAAAGCCCCTGGTGAAGGACGATTGGATAAGGGTAGGGACCCATATCAACGCCATCGGGGCCGACGCCGCGGGAAAGGAGGAGCTGGACCCGGCGATCCTAAAGAGGGCGAAGGTCGTCGTCGACGACATCGTCCAGGCCACCCACTCCGGAGAGGTGAACGTACCCCTGTCGGAGGGGGTCATCGCCCCTGGGGATATCTATGCCACCATCGGCGAGGTGGTGGCGAGGAAGGTCCCAGGGCGAAAGGATGACGATGAGATCACGGTCTTCGACTCCACAGGCCTGGCCATCCAGGACGTGGCGACGGCGTTGAGGGTCTACAGGACCGCCGTCGAGAAGGGACTTGGAAGGCGGCTGCCGTTTCTATGAGCATCCCCATCGGATAAGCGATATATAACATCCCGACGACTCTAAGGTTGTCCATGTACGCGATCATCGCCTGCGGAATATTCAAGGATGAGATCGAGAAGATATCGGAGGAGCTAGACTTCCCCTTCGAGGTCCGCTATCTGGAGGCAGGCCTCCACGTCGACTTCGACGACCTCGAAGAGGCGCTGAAGGCGGAGCTGGAGGGATGCAAAGGTTACGATGGGATCATCGTCGCCTACGGGGAGTGCCACCCCCGGATCCGCGATATCCTCGCCCCTTACAACGCCGTCCTCCTGAGGTGCCAGAACTGCATCGACGCGTTTATAACCCGAAAGAAGGTGGAAGAGATAGCCGCCCGGGGACTATACTTCTACCTCTCCCCCGGCTGGGTCGAGAGCTGGAGGGATATGTTCGAGCGGATGAACTGGAGCCGCGAGGAGGCCCGCTTCCAGCTCGCCCCCTTCAAGGGCGCCATATTCCTGGACACCCTGGGGGACGGGGAGAGACGCGAAGATCAGCTCATCGAATTTCTCGATTTCACCCTTTGCGTCCCCCAGAAGATGGCCGTGAACCTGGACCACTTCCGATCCCTGATCGTCGAGGCGAAAGAGAGGTTAGAGGTGGGATCTTTGGACGAGGAGCTTGAAAGGATAAGAAGAAAGAAGCTCGAGGAGATGAAAAAGATGGCAAACGAACCAAATGCGGACTATCCCGACAGCCCCGTCAAGCTGACGGACGGCACCGTCGGCGAGGTGGTGGGCAGATATCCTCTCGTCATCGTGGACTGCTGGGCGGAGTGGTGCGGGCCCTGCAGGATGATCGCCCCGGTGATCGAGGATCTGGCGAAGGAGATGAAAGGGAAGGTGGTCTTCGCTAAATTGAACGTCGACGAGAATATGGAGACCTCCAGCAAGTACGGGATCATGGCGATACCCACCATGCTCGTCTTCAAGAACGGCGAGCTTATCGACCAGATGGTGGGAGCCTATCCCAAGACGACCCTGGCAAATAAGATTCAGAAGTATCTCTGAGGCGGCGATCCGCCGACCTCAAAGATACGGTTTCATCCGGCGGGGAGCTCCTCAAGCCCAGATCTTCGACGGGATAAGGACGCCCTCCTTCTCTCTTGATCCTATCTCTCGAAGCTCCTTAGAGCGGTAGGGGGTGTCGATCACTCTCATCGGCTTAGGCGGCTTGCCGAGGCTCCTCGGCTCCTGGCCGGTCTCTGACGGCACTATGAAGAGCCCCCTATCCCTGGCGGCGATCTCCCGCAGGTCCTTTATCCTGAAGTAAGATCCTACATCGTAGAGGGGCCTGGGATCCCTGCCGATCCCGTAAGCCTCTAGGAAGGACTTCTGCCTGACGACGTAAAGCCCCTTATCCCTGGCGGCGATCTCCCGCAGGTCCTTTATCCTGAAGTAAGCGTCCACCTGGTATAGGGGTTTAGGCTCTTTTCCGAGATGGATCGGATCTGCCGCGCCGTATCTGACGTCTCCGAAGGTTGAGGCCGGCACCGTCGAGCCGGACTGGGCAAGGGCGGGCGATGCCAGGGCGATGAGCAGCGCCAGGGCCGACCACAGGGCCATATGATGGATTTTCAGAGTCATGACGATCCTCCTTCTATTAAGTGGTCGGATGTGCATATAAATTTTTAGGGTGCGGCCTCTCAAAGCCTCTCAAAAGAGCCTGGATTTGAATCGTCGATCCCGGCCGCTTCATTGATGGACCCGAAAAAAAGCTACCTGGCCCGTTATCCGCCGGGCCGACCGAAGTTAAACCCGACCTTCAGTTCACCCTGATGATCTGGAGGAGGGATGATACGGGGACCCCGACGATGTCGTCTACCCCCTTCTTGTCCAGGAGGACGCCGATGGCGTTTGTGACGGCTCCGTGATCGTTCAGCTCCTCCACCGCCTCCTCCAGGGTCCTGCCGGAGGTGATCACATCGTCGATGATGACGCACTCGGCGTCGGAGACGTCGGAGAAGTTGGAGCTGAATATCCCCTTGAACTCCGCCACCCCCTTCTCTTGAGACCACCTCTGCTTCGTTGGGGTGTAGACCGCCAGCTCCGCTCCCAGCTCCTCGGCTACCATGCCGGCGATGGGAACGCCGGAGAGGGCTATCCCCACGACGACGTCGACTTCGGCGTCGTTGCAATCGAGACACTCGATGATCATGTCGGTGAGGGCCATGGAGACGTGCCGCAGCCTTATGGAGCTCTTCCCTATGGAGGACCAGTCTACTGAGACGTCCTTTGGCCCCTGGATCCCAGACCTCTTCTCTCCGTGGGTCAAAAGCCACGTCACCGTCTCCCGGGAGATGTTCAGCTCCTCGGCGATCTGTCCCTCCACCAACCCCTCCGCCTTCAGCTCGGCGGCGGTCTCTATCAAACTATCTATATTTTTCATCATAACCCCCTCGATATTCTCTTCCTTCTCGGCGTGCCGCAGACGAGACACTCGTCCCCCTCCACCGGCCTTCCGCAGGCAGAGCACCTCTCCGTCCGCTTCAATACCTTCCGGATCCGGGGCATGGCGACGGTCTCGACCTCGATCCCGAGGTGGAGGGCCGCGTTCTGAAGGGCGTAATCGTCGGTGGCAAGCCTGGCGGAGAGCTCCAGGGCTTTCGCAAGGAGGGCCAGGTCGACCTCAGAGAGGGCGGCGGCGTCCCCGGTCATCTCGGCTCCGGCCCTCGCCCTGGCGAGAGCTTCCCGGGACGGAGCCTCTATCCTCGCTCCCGATATCTGCAGCCTCATACGGGAGGCTATGTCCAAGAGCTCTCCCTCGACGCCGGGGACGGTCACCAGATCGCCCTCCAGGTCCTTGCCGCAGATGAATACCGAGGAATCTGCGACGACTGCCTGACGCATCCGGTCCTTTTTTCCTCAATACTACTTGGACTTTGCCTTCTATCGGGCGGAGGGAGGAGACGGCGGCGAAAAAGGATCGGCTCCCAGACCAAAACGCTATTAAGATATGATGCCCCCCAGGGCAGAGAGGATCCCATGGCCAAGAAGAGGAAGAAGTCGAAGAGCGTCCAAGATGGAGCAGCCGCGGGCCCGGAAGGGTCGAAGACGGCAGATGAGAAGAAGATTACAGCATCGAAGATGGATCCGGCGGAGAGGAAGAAGGCGCGGTCCGACGGGATAGTCATGACCATATACCCCGCCATCCTGGGTGTCATCTTCGGCTTCGCGAGCCTCCAGCTCTTCGGCACCGGCGTCCCCGAGGAGGGGTCAGCCGGGATGGTCTACCCCTGGTACTTCGTCATGATCCTCGTCATCGGCTTCAGCTTCTACATCCAGAAGTTCACATATCCGTTCCTGAAGATCAAGGTCGAGGAGTTCAAGGCCAAGGACTGGCTCTACGTCGAGTTCATAGCCATCGACCTCTGGCTCGTATCCTGGACCCTCCTCCTCAACTGAAACGGGGTGCAGTAGCTTTGAGGATCGCCGTCATAAACAGAGATCGTTGCCAGCCGAAGAAGTGCGTCCGGGAATGCGAGTACTTCTGCCCGCCGGTTAGGACCGGGGACGAGACGGTCACCTTCGCCGACGGCGGAAAGCCGACGATCACCGAGAATCTATGCGTCGGCTGCGGTATCTGCGTCCGGAAGTGCCCCTTCGGGGCGATCGCCATCATCAACCTCCCCGACGAGCTGGAGAACCCCACCCACCGGTACGGCGAGAACGGCTTCGCCCTCTACGGCCTACCCGTCCCGACGGAGGGGAAGGTGACGGGCCTCTTGGGCCCGAACGGGATCGGGAAGAGCACCGCCGTCGCCATCCTCTCCGGCCTTCTCACCCCCAACCTGGGGAAGGGCGCCTCCTGGGGAGAGGTGATCGAGGCCTTCTCCGGCTCCGCCCTGGGCGACTACCTCCGGCGGGTGAGGGAGAAAGGGGTGAAGACCGCCTACAAGCCCCAGAACGTCGACCGGATACCCAAGAGCTTCTCGGGGACGGTCGGGGAGCTCTTGGAGAGGACCGACGAGCGCGGAGCCCTCTCGCCCCTTTCGGAGAAGCTGCGGGTCACCCCCCTGATGGACCGGGAGATATCGTCCCTCAGCGGCGGGGAGCTGCAGAGGGTCGCCATCGTCGCCTGCGCGGCGAGGGAGGCCGACGTCTACTTCTTCGACGAGATAAGCCCGTACCTGGACATATACCAGAGGATCAACGCCGCCGGAGCGATCCGGCAGCTCGCAAAGACCAGGTCTGTGATGGTGGTGGAGCACGACCTCGCCCTCCTCGACCTCCTCGCCGACGGCGTCCACCTGGTCTACGGAACCCCCGGAGCCTACGGCGTCATAACCAGGCCCAAGGGCGTCCGGGTCGGGATCAACCAGTACATAAAGGGCTACTTCCCCGAGGAGAACGTCAGGGTCAGATCAGAGCCGATCGTCTTTGAGGTCCGGGCCCCCAGGGCTGAGAAGGACGTTCCCATATTGGCGGAGTACGGAGCCTTCACCAAGAGCTACTCCGCCTTCCGGCTGGAGGCGGAACCGGGGGTCATCAGAAGGGGCGAGGTCGTCGGGATCCTGGGGCCGAACGGGATCGGGAAGAGCACCTACATCAAGCTCCTGGCGGGGGTCGAGGATCCGACGGAGGGGCACCTCCAGCTGAAGCTGAAGGTATCCTACAAGCCCCAGTACCTGAAGGCGGATACCGACCTCTCCGTCGAGGGGTTCCTGCGGAGGATCAACCGGGAGTTCGACTCCAGCTACTACCAGTCGGAGTTCGTAAAGCCGATGGGGATCGAGAAGCTCCTCGAACAGCCGATGGAGGAGCTCTCCGGAGGGGAGCTGCAGAGGGTCGCAGTCGTCGGCTGCCTCAGCCGGGACGCGGATCTCTACCTCCTGGACGAGCCCTCAGCCCACCTGGACGTCGAGCAGAGGATGATGGCGGCGAAGGTGATGCGCCGGTTCGCCGAGAGCGCCGAGAGGTCGGTCCTCGTCGTCGACCACGACATATACCTCATCGACCTCCTCAGCGAGAAGCTGATGGTATTCGAAGGGGAGGAGGGTAAGAGGGGCGTAGCCCATCCCCCCGTGGATATGAGGGAGGGGATGAACCGGTTCCTGAAGGGGATAGGGATCACCTTCCGGAGGGACGAGGATACCCGCCGCCCCCGGGTGAACAAGCCCGGCTCGAGGCTCGACCGGTCCCAGAGGGAGTCGGGGGAGCATTATTATCTCGCCGCCGACGCCTCCTGAGGTCGGCGGGCCCCCCTCCCGCTCCCGCTCTGGGACGGACCTCTCCATTTGCCTCCACCTCCAATTCTGCCCACACTTTCCCTTCGCCTTTTTTTCCTTCTTCCACCTTCCCTTCGCCCAGCC
>JARFPK010000041.1 GCA_029167045.1 Candidatus Methanocrinis natronophilus | reverse complement strand
CCGTCCCTCCCCCGTCCGGCGACGGCGGCGGGAGGCGGGGGATAGCTCCGCCAGGGGATAGGATCGTGAAGAGAACCATCCTCGGATTTCCGAGGATATGTCGTTCTGCGATCGATAGCTAGAACATCTCTTCAACCTCGCAGGGCGACTACAGGGTCCAGACGCGACGCCTTGTGGGCCGGGTAGACCCCTGCCGCCATGCTCAAGGCCAGCGCCAGTAGCGGGAAGGCGATCAGGTCCACAGGATCGACGATGAACTGGATCAATATAGGCTGAGGGGCGTTCGGCGCTGTAATTACGTACTCCTGGGCGTGCAGGTAGATCGATATGGCATAACCGACGACAGTCCCGAAGGCTCCGCCGGCGATGCCCAGGACCCCGCTCTCGATGAGGAATATCCTCCTGATGCGGGTGGAAGAGGCGCCCATCGCCATCATCATCCCTATGGCCCTCGTCTTCTCCAGGACTACCATGTTCATGACGTTGGCGATCCCGAAGGAGGCGATCAGAAGCAATAGGGCCAGGATCAGGTTGTTGGAGAACTTCTCGAAGGCTAGGGTCTCTTCGAACTCGGGAAAGAGGGACCTCCAGCTTCTGGCATCGTATCCTAGGGCCGAGATATCGGCGGCGATCTCGTCGGCCCGATAGGGGTCGGCGGTCTTGACGTTGATGTAGGTTATGACGTCTCCCTCCCCCAGGAACCTTCGGGCCGTATCGAGGGAGACGAAGGCGTCCCGATCCCAATCGACTCCGGTTCTGAAGACCCCCACCACCACCAGGTTCATGGTGGTGGCATCGGGAAAGCTGGCGAGGACGCCGTCCCCGATCTTCGCGTCCAGCCGCCGGGCTGTCTCCTCCCCCAGGACGACCCTCCGGCCGCTGGCGATTCCCCGCAGGTCCCCCTCCATCATGTACTTGTCGCCGATCCTGGTGACGGCGTTCAGCTCTTCCGGGATCACTCCCGTCATCTCGACGTTCTCGACGTTCCCCTCAAAGGAGAGGGTCGCGGCGGTGCTGAGGGCGGGAGAGACGGCGATGACCCCGGGGATCGTCCAGATGAACTCCATCAGCGTCTTGTAGAGGTATATGTGCTCCTCCCCATCCTTGGGAGTGACGAGGACGTGGGGTGCCAGCTCGAAGACTATCTGAAAGATCGTCTCGAAGCTCCCGTTCATCAGCGACCTCATGATTATTATGATGGCCACGGCTAGGCCTACGGCTCCCACGGCGAGGGCGGTCTGCCTCTTTCTGGTTCTTATGTGCTTCATCGCCACGAAGAGCTCGAGGAAGGGATCACCCCCCAGATATCTGAAGGAATATCAACGACGCCAATAGCCCTTCTTCGGATCTTATTTAAAACGTCGGGCACCGCAGCCCTCCATCGAAGCTGCCGGCCCGGAAGATGAGTAACCTATGCCGCAGAGGGGGTTCTGCGGTCAGCCCCGGAGGGCTACGACGGGATCGAGCTTCGATGCCTGGTGAGCGGGGTAGACCCCGGCGGCGGTGGAGAGGAGGAGGGTGACCAGGGGGAAGAGGATAAGGTCCCGGGGATCGACGACGAAGATGAGGTATACGGAGAAGCCGGGGCCGGAGGATAAGGCGATGGCGAGGCTGTTGATGTAGGCAGCGATTCCGTAGGCTATGAGGCAGCCCGCCATACCGCCGGCGAGCCCCAGGATCCCGGCCTCCACGAGAAAGATCCTGCGGATGCTGGATGAGGTGGCTCCCATGGCCATCATCATGCCGATCTCCCTCGTCTTCTCCAGGACGAGGAGGTTCATGACGTTGGCGATCCCGAAGGCGGAGATCACAATGACGAGGAGCATGATCATAGTGTTGGAGAGCCGGCGGCTCTGGATATTCTCGACGATCCCCGACTGGCTCTGCCAGCTCTCGGCGGTGTAGCCCCTCTCTCTGAGAGAGGCTGCCACCTCGTCAGCCATGTAGATGTCGTCGAGCTTTATCTGGACCTCTGTTATGACGCTCCCCTCCCCCAGGAAGTCTCTTGCCGTCTTCATGGAGACGTAAGCGTAGTTGGTAGAGAAACCGCCGGTGTCGAAGATCCCCGTAACCACGAGGCTCAAGCTCCTGGCGTCGGGAAAGCTGGCCCTGACGGTATCGCCGAGCTTCAACTCCAACCGCTCCGCCATCTCCCTGTCCAGGGCCAGCCTCCTGCCTCCCTCGATGGAGTCGAGGCTACCCTCCACCATGTAGTCTAGGCCTATCCTCGATATCTTGTTCAACTCGTCGGGGACGACCCCCCGGAGGACGACGTTCTCGACCTTTCCGCCGGAGGATAGGGAGGCGGTCGTCGATAGAGCAGGGGAGGCGGCCACCACCCCCGGGATCGTCCAGATCGCATCGATGAGGGAGTTGTAGAGGTATATCCGGCTCTCGCCGTCCTTCGGAAGGACGGTGACGTGGGGGACGAACTGGAAGATGATCTCGTTGATCGTACCCTCAAAGCCGTTTATCAGCGACCGGAAGAGGATGGTGATGGTGACGGCCAGGGCGATGGCTCCCACCGCAAGAAGGGTCTGCCTCCTCCGGGCTATGAGGTGCTTTCTTGCGGTGTAAAGCTCGAACAAGGGGCCTCCTCTCGGGTTTTTTTCCCCGTACCTCCGGGATACGGACCGTGCTTAGGAAGTTGCGACGCCTCCGTCGAAGGTCTTCAGAGAAGGGGATCTCAAGGAGGCCTCTCAGAGGGGGACCTCTTGCGCCTCTTCCACCGAGTAGTCCTCGTGGACGACCTTGCAGAGCCTCTTGACGAAGAGGGTCGGGTCTTCGGCCTGGAATATGTTCCTTCCGATGGAGAGGCCGGCTCCCCCGACGCTGATGGAGTCGCGGGCCATCTCCAAAACCTGGTGCTCCGTTTCCATCTTGGGGCCGCCGGCTATCACCACGGGGACGCTGCAGCCCCTGACCACCTCCTGGAAGGTCTCGGGAGATCCGGTGTAGTTCGTCTTGACGATATCGACGCCCAGTTCGGCACCTATCCGGGCGGCGTGCTTGACGTACTCGACGGCGTGCTCCGAGGATACCTTCGCACCCCTCGGGTACATCATGGCCAATAGCGGCATACCCCAGCGGTCGCAGGTCCGAGCGACCCTCCCCAGGTCCTGGAGCATCTCCGCCTCATCGTGGGCCCCGACGTTGACGTGGATGCTGACGGCGTCCGCCCCGATCCTGATGGCGTCCTCCACCTCGGTGACCAGCACCTTGTGGTTTGGGTCGGGGCTGAGGCTGGAGCTGGCGGATAGGTGGATTATCAGACCCACGTCCCGGCCGTAGCCCCGGTGGCCGTGGAGGGGGAGGCCCATGTGGCCGAGGACGGCGTTCGCCCCCCCCTCCGCCACCCTGTCGACAGCCTCCTGCAGGTCGATCAGCCCTCCGATCGGCCCCACCGTCAGGCCGTGGTCCATGGGGACGATGACCGTCCGATTCGTCCTCCTGTTGAAGATCCTCTCCATCCTGATGGACTTTCCGACGTTCCTCATGGGGGAAGGGCTTTGGATAGTCGAGATTAAAAGGTGGTGGTCAGAGACAGCAGGGTCCTCCTCCAGACCGGATTATTTAATTACTTTAGGATCTATCATAAATGGGGATTGTTTATGAGGATATTTGAAGCCCTTCTACTGGGAATGATAGCGATTCTTGCGTCGGCGCCCGCCTCCTTAGCCGCCTACGATGAATGCGACGTATCATGGCTGACGGTCTCCGGGACCGGCGAGGCGACCGCAGACGCCGATATCGTCACCATAGTTCTGGGGGTCCAGACCAGGGATGAGAGCGCTGCTCTCGCCGTCGCCGAGAACGGACGGATGATGGCCGACACCATCGATGCCTTGAAGGCGGCCGGGGTTCCCGAGGAGGAGATTAAAACCTCCAGCTACTCGATCTACCCCACCAGAGACTGGATCGATGGGAGACAGTCCGAGAAGGTCATCTTCGAGGTCAATAACCGGGTCACCTTTACATTAGACCTCGCCGATGAGATGGATATCGGAGCGGTCCTGGACGCAGCGGTGGGGGCGGGAGCTAACACCGTCGAGAGCATATTCTTCGGCCTGCGAGACCCAACCCCCGTCCAGGAGGAGGCTCTTGAGGAGGCGGTAGTCGACGCCATGGGGAAGGCCCTGGTGATCACCGAGGCCGCCGGGATGGCTCTGGGGCGGATCCTCTCGATATCCGAGGGTGGTGCATCTCCTCAGCCGATGGCGGAGAGCAGGATCTACTTCGCGGCCGACGCGGGGGCTGCGACCCCGATCGTCCCGGGGGACGTGAAGGTGACGGCGATGGTGACCATCACCTACGAGATCATGAGCGGGGTTGTCATACCCCCCGACCAGGCCGAGTGATCCGTTCGGGGGCGGATCACCATCCTTTTTTGGCTCAGTTGCCAGTATATTTTCTGAAGCATAAAAAATAACCGAACAAATACAATTAAATCAAAATATATAAATGAATCCAACCGTTCTGATTACAAGTCGTATGCGACAAATAAATAGAGGGGGAGGTACCCTCACCCCCTCCTCACCGTCTGCTCCCTTCCAGGACCCACCGAGACGATGGTGATCTTCACCCCCAGGAGCGCCTCGATCCTCTCGACGTAATCCCGGACGGCTCCCGGCAGCGCCTCGTACGACTTCGCCCCGCTGATGTCATCCGCCCAGCCTCTGACCTCTTCATATACAGGCTTGCAGCGGGCGAACTCGACGGTGCTCTCCGGCGGGTAATTTAATTTTTTGCCGTCGAGCTGGTAGACGGTGCAGATCTTGATGGGGTCCAGGCCCCCCAGGACGTCCAGCTTCGTAAGGGCGAGCTCGGTGTAGCCGTTGAGGTACATCGACTTTTTGGCGAGGACGGCGTCGAACCACCCGCACCTGCGGGGCCGGCCGGTGGTGGTGCCAAACTCTTTGCCGATCTTGCTGAGATGGGCTCCGGCCTCGTCTTTCAGCTCCGTGGGCATCGGCCCCTCCCCCACCCGGGTCATGTACGCCTTGACGACCCCGACGACGTCGTCGACCCTCGCCGGCCCGACGCCCAAATTGGCACACGCGCTCCCCGCCGTGGTGAAAGACGAGGTGACGAACTTCTGGGTCCCGTGGATGACGTCGAGGAAGGCGCCTTGCGCCCCCTCCGCCAGGACCTTTTTTCCGGCGTCCAGGGCGAGGTTTATCTCGTAGGAGACGTCGGCGACGTTCTCTTTGAGGGATCGGCCGATCTTGAGGTACTCGCCTATCTGGGTCGAATCTCTGACGACGGCAGGGTCGCCGCCCATCTCTGCGATCGCCTTCTCCCTGGCGGGGCCGATCTCTGCGAGCTTCGCCTCCAGGAGGGCGGGGTCGGTCAGGTCCTTCATCTGGACCTCGTCGCGGCTGAATTTATCGATGTAGGCGTAGCCGATCCCCCTCTTAGTCGTCCCGATCTTCTCCTTCCTGCCGCTCTCCCGCAGCTCGTCCAGGGCTATGTGGTAGGGCATGATGATGGAGGTCTTGGCGTCGATCCCGATGTTGGGGCGTATGCCTTCGGCCCGGAGCGCCTCGATCTCGGACCAGAGAACCTTGGGGTTCAATACCACGCCGGGGCCGATGAGGAGCCTCGCCCCGAAGAGGACGCCGCTGGGGGTGAGGTGGAGCTTGTAGGTCCGATCCCCCACGATGACGGTATGGCCGGCGTTGTCCCCGCCCTGGAACCGGACGACTATGTCGTAATCCTCAGCCAGGAGATCGACGATCTTCCCCTTCCCCTCGTCCCCGAACTGAGATCCCGTAAGTATGGTGAGCATGATCTCGACGAGCCGTCCCATGATAGATAACCGTTGCCATGATCCCTCCGCTCCGATTCGACGACGCCTAAATAGACCCCTCGGCGATGCGGAGGACGGCGGAAGCGATCATCTCGCCGACGTCGATCCCCCAGGCCTGGTGGACCCCCCATCCCGAGGGGGTCCCGTTCACCTCCAGGACGGCAAGGCCCCCGGGGCTCTCCAGGAGGTCGACGCCGCTGTAGATCGTCCCGACGGCGGCGGCGGCCCGGAGGGCGAGGGCCTCGATCTCGGGGGTGAGGGGGCACCTCTCCGGCGCCCCTCCCCTGGCGAGGTTGCTGATCCAGGACCCCGGCGGCGCGACCCTGTATATCGCCCCCGCCACCTTCCCATCGACGACGAAGGCCCTGATGTCCCTGGGCCTTGGGGCCGTCGATTCGAGGAACTCCTGGAGGTAGACGACCCCTTCTTTCGCAAGGGCATCCCGCAGGGGGGCCGGGTCGTCGGGGCTTAGGAGAAGAAGACCCCTTCCCTTGTAGCCGAAGAGGGGCTTATATACCGCCCGGCGGTGGCGGGTGACGAACCCCTCCGCCGCCGGGAGGCTCGTAGCCGCCAGCGTCTCCGGCTGGGGTACCCCACCCCCCTGGAGGGCGAGGGAGGTGGCGAACTTGTTCGCCGCCCTCAGAATCGCAGAGGGGGGGTTGACGACTGCGACGCCGGAGGCCTCGACGGCGGAGAGCACCTCAAACCGGAAGGCTACGTCACTGCTCCCCCTCCTCCCCAGGTCCCTCACCACCAGACCGTCGAGGTCGAGAAGGTCGGTCCCGTCCGCATTGAGGGCAAGGCCGGTGCCCATGGATGCCGCAAGCTGCGAGAAGTTGAGAAAGACGGCATCTGCCCCCTGCCTCTCGAGGCCGGTGGCGATGGCCCCAGCGGTCCAGTCCGAAGGATCGGTGACGACGACGCCAAATCGCATGGTTGGGGGTGGCGGGCCGGATATATCGGGCTATCGGCCGACGACGGGAAGGCCCTGGCGGTGCCACCCCTGGATCCCACCTGCCATGCTGACGACCTCCTCGAAGCTGAGCCGCTCCATCACCTTCGCCGCCTCCCGCGACCTGATCCCCACCAGGCAGTAGAGGAGGTAGGTCTTCTTCCGGTCGAGCCTTTCAAGCTCCGCCTCGAAGGTGGCAGATAGATAATCGATGTGTACGGACCCCTCGATCCTGGCGAGGTCGTGCTCTCCGGCGGTCCGGACGTCCAGGATCACAAAATCGGGTTCAGACGCTCTATCTCGAATAAGGGCGAAGGATTCGATGGGGCCGACCTCGGAGACCGTCCTTCTGGTCATGGTCTTCATGAGAATAGCGGGGGTTTTCGGATAAAAGGGATGGGGCCGGAGGCGGGTGGCATCGCCACGCCGCCCCCGGTCCGCCCTTCAAAAATACCTCTGGGGTTTAAGTCCGGGGTTTACTCAACCACTTCTTCTTCGGTCTCGTCAACCTCGGTCTCGTCGACTACTTCCGTCTCTTCTTCCTCGGTCTCGTCGACTACCTCGTCAGCCTCCACGACGACTCCCTGAAAGTAGTAGTCCTCAGACCCCTGTAGGGTCACTGAACATCCGGTCTCGTCTTCGATGTAGGCGCCGTAGACCTCTACCTCATCGCCGACCTCTACGTTTTCATCAAAGGTTCCCCAGTCTCCAGGGGTCGCCTGGAAGACGGTGACGTTGATGATCTCGCTGCAGATCTCTGCATCCTCCTCGACGGAGGTCACCTGGACGGTCCAGATGGTGGGTGCACCGGGCATATCGCCGACGGAAAGCTCCAGAGCGATCCCTGTAAAGGCGACCGTCATGACCTCGGCGGTCTCCTCCTCAACCATATCATCTGCTAGCGCCATCCCTGAAGATAGAAGGAGCGCTGCTAATACCATATAGAGGATTTTATACATTGCCTAATTCCTCCCTGGACTATATAACGGGATATCCAGTATAAACATTTATTCCATGTATTATACGATCCGCATTTAAAAGTCGAATTTAGATGGACCGGTAATTCAAAATACTCTTCTAATAACAATATTTATGATATCAGAGACGATATGGGTGACTTGAGATGAGAGATAGGTGCTCGGATCTGGGGGAGAGGGAGCTTGTCAGGAGGATCACAGGGATCCTCGAGATATGGGAGAGGGACGACTGCGCCATGGTGGAGGATGGCGATAAATATCTCGTCTGGACGACCGACATCCTCCATCGGAGGGCGGACTTTCCCGGTATCGCGACAGGCTGGCAGATCGGCTGGATGGCCGTCGCCGTCAATTTGAGCGACGTCGCGGCGATGGGGGCCGTCCCCATCGGCTTGCTCATTGCAGCGGGGATGCCTCCGGAGACGGAGGTCACCTTCGTCGAGGAGATCTTCAGGGGGATGAAGGACTGCGCCGGGAGCTACGCCACCGGGGTTTTGGGCGGCGACCTGGACTCCATCGAGGAGCTGACCCTATCGGGAACGGCCCTCGGCTGGGTCGAGAGGGACCTTATCCTCCGCCGCCGCGGCGCGCGCCCCGGAGACCTCCTCTGCACCACCGGGACCCTGGGATCGGCAGGTTCCGGCCTCCGGGTCGCCCTGGAGGCGGAAGGAAGGGGGGAGAGGGCGGTCGATGATCCGGACCTCCGCGCCCTGATGAGGAGGCTCCTTGAGCCGTCGCCGCGGCTTGAGGAGGGGCGGGCCCTGGCGCTCTCGGGGGCGGTGACCTCCATGATGGACAACAGCGACGGCCTCGCCCTCTCCTTATTCGACCTATCGGAGGCCGGCGGCGTCGGCTTTCTCGTCCAGGAGGAGAGGATCCCCATCGACCCCCTTGTCTCGAAGGTCGCGGAGGACGGAGACGACGCCATCGACCTCGCCCTCTACTCCGGTGGCGACTTTGAGCTCGTCTTCACCGTGAGGCAGAACCGGATCGATGAGGTCTCCAGGGCCTGCGACCTAACCGTCATCGGGACGGTCCTGGAGGAGAGGAAGGTGCTGATGGAGGCCGCCGGGGCGAGGAGGAGGCTTGAGCCCCGGGGATACGAGCATATGAGACCACCAGGATCCGCGGTATAAGGAGATGGCTGAAAGTTGAGAAGATGGCCGAAAGAGGAGGGGATACGATGGCGGCCGGAGGCGGCTGGCGGCCCATCAAGCCCCTAAAGGTCGTCTACCGGCCTCCTTAGCCTCTTTTGACCGATCCTTATCGCCTCTTTTCGCAGAAGTAGGGGCTTCGCAGGCCCACGGCCTTCTCTATCCTTCTCTTCGTCTCCTCGCCGTCGGCTCCCGCCAGATCGATGAGGTTGTCGTTTCGGAGGAGGCAGGGCTTCAGCCTCCCGTCGGAGGTGACCCGGAGCCGGTTGCAGTGGGAGCAGAACTGGGTGTTGTCCATGGGGCGGACGACCTCCACCTCCGCTCCCGAGAGGAAGTACTTCCTCCTCCGGTGCATATCTCTCGTCACCACGTCCTCTGCCTCCCTATCGAGGGCCGCCTCGATGCCGGCTATGTCGCCTCCGATACCCCGGCCGGACCGGTCCAATAGCTCGATCAGCTGGAGGATCACGCCTCGATCCCGGGCGAACTCCACCATATCCCAGACCTCCCCCTCGTTCTCCTTCAGGATCACCATATTCACCTTGACGGGGAGGAGCCCCGCCTCCAGGGCCCCGTCTATCCCCTCCATGGCCCTTTTGAGGTCTTCTTCGGTCCCGCCGGTGATCCTTCTGTAGACCCGCGGATTGAGGGAGTCGAGGCTGAGGTTCACCCTATCAAGCCCCGCCTCCGCCAGAGGGCCGGCCCTCCCGGCGAGGAGGGTGCCGTTGGTGGTGAGGGAGATCTCCAACCCGCCGGGGAGCCTCATCAGGATCTCTTCTAGGTCTCGGCGCATCAGGGGCTCGCCTCCCGTCAGCTTCACCCTTTTTACCCCCAGGCTTGCCCCGGCAGAGATCACCTCCACTATCTCCTCCGCCGAGATCTCCCGCCCCCCGGAAGACCTCACCTCTTCCCCCTCGTGGTGGCAGTAGAGGCATCTCAGGTTGCACCGGGCCGTTATCGCTATCCGAAGGCCCGTCACCTCCCGGCCGAAGGGATCTGCCAGAGTCATCTCGCACCCCATGGAGGCTGATGTTATATAGAGTTTGGATCGGAAGGTTTATCCTTTCGTAAACCTGCCTGGGCAAATATGGTTGACGACTCCTGGATCGTGGCCCTGGTGGTGGCAGGATACCTCCTTCTCATGATCTGGGTGGGGGCTGCCTCAGCGAGGCGGTCGCAGACCATCGAGAGCTTCTTTCTTGCAGGCAGGAACCTCTCCCCCGCCGTCCTCACCGCCACCCTCACCGCCACGATCCTGGGGGCCTCATCGACCCTGGGGATGGCGGGGCTCGGCTTCAGAGAGGGGCTGACCGGTGCCTGGTGGCTCTTATCCGGGGCCCTAGGCCTCCTCGTCCTCTCCATATTCTTCGCTGAGAAGGTGAGGTCGGCGGGCTGCTACACCCTCCCCGAGCTTCTGGGGGAGAGGTACGACCCCAGGGTGCGGTATGGGGCCTCGGCCCTCATCCTCATCTCCTGGGTGGGGATAATATCCGCCCAGATCGTGGCCTCGGGAAAGCTCCTGGGGGTCCTCTTCGGCCCCGGCCAGGAGGTCTTCATGGTGGTCTCCGCCCTCGTCTTCGTAGGCTACACCGCCCTGGGGGGGCAGAGGTCGATAGTCAAGACCGACGCCGTCCAGATCTCCATACTCTTATTGGGGCTTCTGGTCGTCGCCTGGAGGGCGTTCCATCTCGCAGGCCCCGACGAGATCCTGGCGGCGGGCGGGTCCTTTCCCACTTCTCAGGCCAGGGGCGGGATCGATGTGATGGTCCTAGTCCTGGTGGTCGGTTCCACCTATATAGCGGGCCCCGACATCTATTCCAGGCTCTTCTCGGCGAAGGACCCGAAGGCTGCGAGGGCATCGGCCTTCGCCGCCGCCCTCCTTCTGATACCGATCGCCTTCATCATCACAGGCCTTGGGATCAGCGCCCGGATCCTCTTTCCGGGGATCGGTCCAGAGGAGGCGCTTCCCGTCCTCATCTCCGAGACGCTATCGCCCCTGGGGGAGGGGCTCCTGGCCGCGGCCCTCCTCTCGGCCCTCATATCCTCGGCGGACACCACCCTCCTCACGGCGACGTCGATCCTATCCCTCGACCTCTTCAGGAGGGCGAGGCCGGAGTCTAGCGAGAGGACGATGATGATCGTCTCTCGGGGAGGGACGGTCCTCATCGGAGGGGTCGCCCTCCTCTCGGCGCTCCGCCTCCCCGAGATCATAGGCGCCCTCCTCTCCGCCTACACCGTCTTCGCCGGAGGGCTCATCGTACCTCTGGTGGCGGGTTTCTGGAGGGAGAGGCTCCGCCTCACCTCCGGAGGCGCCCTCGCCGCCCTCCTGGGGGGCGGCGGCACCGCCATATTGTTCGGCGCCGAGATGCCTCTCCTCGGGATGATGGTGAGCGCAGCCCTCCTCTTCTCGGTGAGCTGGCTCTCCCCTCAGTCCAGGAGGCTCATCAGGGGATAGTCGATCTTGGGGTCGTACTCGAGCTTCGCCCTGACGACGGCTCCGTCACAGTCGATCTCCACCAGGGCCCTGATCATCTTCCCCGATAGCTCACCGTAGCCGAAGACGTTCTTTTGAAGCATCTCCCGATCTATCTTCACCGAAACGGACCTGACGTGAGGCTGGAGGGATATGCTCTCCTCCATCGCCGCCTCCAGGGTCTCCGCCGTCTCTTTCGATACCGGTGCCCCCACGAACTGGTGGTATATCGCCCCCAGCTTTATCCCCGCCTCGAAGGCGGCTTCTTCCCTCTTCGTCGCCATAATTCCATCACCAACGGTGAGCCGAGATAGCCGACCAGAGCTAAAAATAGCACCCCCGCCGAGATCCGGAGGAGGCCGAGATGCCAAGCCGTCGCGGCGACGCCCCCCACCGCCAGAGCCGGAGGGATGAGCCTCGGATCTCTGAACTTCGGGTAGGGGATGGTGCTGATCATGAGGACGGAGGTCAGGACTAGGAAGGCGGCTGTAAGAGGCGGACCGCCGAGGAAGATGCTGGCAGCGACCATCGCTCCCGCCCCAGGGATGGGGACCCCCAAGAAGACGTCCCCGCTCTTGGGAGAGACGTTGAACCTGGCGAGGCGGAGGATCCCGCAGGCGAGGTAGACCGCCCCCAATATCCAGAAGATGGAGCCGTAGGCAGCCCAGGCGAGGAAGGCGGGGGCCACACCGAAGGAGATGACGTCGGCGAGAGAGTCGATCTGAGTCCCCAGGGGGCCTTCCCCCGCCTTTCGGGCTAGGAACCCGTCGACCCCATCGGCGGCGAGGGCGAGGAAGATGAGCGCCGCCGACGGACCGAACCTACCCTCCGCCGCCATCATTATGGAGCTGAAGCCGAGGGCCGCGTTTAGGATCGATACGACGTCGGGGGTCCGGATGAGTCGGAATATCCCGGTCATCTCTCCTTCACCGCGACCACCGTCTCCCCAGCCTTCACCCGGTCCCCGACGGCGGTCCTGAGGTAGTATCCATCGGGGATCGAGAACTCCACCCGGGACCCGAACCTGATCATCCCTATCCTCTCCCCCCTCTCCACCATATCCCCGGGGCGGACGTAGCAGACTATCCTGCGGACGAAGAACCCAGTGATCTGGCTCACCGCCACCTCACCATCGGGGGTATCGAGGACGATCAGGTTCTTCTCGTTCTTCGTCGACGACCGGAGGAAAGCAGGGCGGTGACCCCCGTCCCCATGCTCCACCCTCACCACCCTCCCGTCCAGGGGGGATCTGTTGACGTGGACGTTCATGTGGTTCATGAATATCGCCACCTTCTCTTCGGACGCCTCCACCACCAGGCCGTCGGCAGGGGAGACCATCCCCTCTGCCGGGGGCGCCCTTTCCGGGTCCCGATGGAAGAAGGCCATGAAGGCAGAGAGGGCGAGGGCTGCCCCCGAGAGCTGCCAGATCCCCGTCAAAGTCAGAAGGAGGGCGGCGAGGAGGGGGCCGCCGACCCAGGGGCCGGAGCTTCTCGCGAGCTTCATGCCGGCTCACCCCCGCCGCGTCTCATCTCGGAGGCGAGCCCTTCGATCATGTCGAGGAGCTCCGGGAGTAGGAGGAATACGATGTACGCTATGGCGAAGAGGGCGACGGCGGACCCGGCCTTGGCGATGACGTGGTGGGCGAGGTAAAAGCTGTTCTCTCCAAACCACGCCTCTGCGTAGGCGACGACGACGAAGACGTTCCGGAGGAGGTTGAGGGCGTATATCACCGGGACGGTGGCGAGGAAGGCCGCGGCCTTATTCTTCAGAGGCGCCCGGACCGAGAGGACGACCCCGGCGAAGAGGGCCATGCTCTCGATGGCTGTACATGCGAGGACGATCTCGACGGAACGACCGTAGAGGGTGATGACGTTACCATCTCCGGCCACCGCCGGGACGTCGAGGGCGTGGAGGAGGAGGAGGGTGAAGGTCGCCGTCCCTCCGATCAGCGCCTCCCGGAAGAGGGCGATCTCGGCGAAGGGGAAGTAGGCGAACCCTCCTATCGCCACAGCAGAAGTGACCCAGTAGCAGGGGCGAGAGGCGCATCCCCTCGCCAGGATGAGCCAGCCGAGGTAGATGGAGATTACCGCCACCCCCAGGGTCAGGGCGACGTTGAAGTGGTCCCCGATGGCGAGGTAATGGGTCGGCTGTTTCAGCCAGTGGATCGCAAAGATGATCCAGCCCGCCCCCGAGAGGGCACGCCGCCCAGAGAGGGCCGATGCGGCGAGGAGGGCGAGGCCAATCCAGAGGACGTTGGCGAAAAGCCAGCTTTCAATCATCGGTGATAGAAAATCCACAGGTTTATTTAGCATTATCTACCAACCGGGAAATCTGGGATCGCCGACCCCTCAGAAAAGCGGTCGGCGTCCTCGTGGGAGTGGTCATGTTTATGGACGCAGAGAGATGGAGACCGGCTCTGGCGGTCGGTCTTCTCCTCGCCCTGATGGCAGCATCCCCATCTTCGGGACTGGGGTCGCTGATAGGATCAGATCCGCTGGCTGAAGAGATGGCAGCGGCCATGGATATATTCATCGAGGGGGCTGGAGGAGGAGACCTGCCGGTGATAGTGATATTCAGAGATGGAGCGGATAGAGAGGCGAAAGGGCTTCATGTCAAGCGGTCCTTCAGGGTGATAAACGGGGTCAGTGGCACCATCAGCCCCGAAGCCTTCGGGGCGCTGGGCGCTGACCCGAACGTCCTCGGGGTCTACCCCGACGGGTCGGTCGTCGTCGCCCAGCCGGCGAACGCCACCCCGGATGATGGGGGTTATTGCGTCACCGAGAGGGTGAACGCAAAACCCCTCTGGGACCTGGGGATAGACGGAGCCGGGGTGGTGGTGGCGGTCCTGGACTCCGGGATCGACAAGAACCATCCAGACCTGGCGGGGAAGGTGGTAGGCGAGGTGAACTTCGTCGACTCTGAGAGGACGACCGACGACCTCCTCGGCCACGGTACCGCCGTCGCCGGTATCATCGCCGGATCGGGGACCGCCTCCGGCGGCCGATACACTGGGGTCGCCCCGGGAGCCAGCCTCCTCAACGTCAGGGTCATCGACAGCAGGGGGTCGGGTCAGATCTCTGACATCATCGCCGGGATCGACTGGGCGATCGACAACGGCGCCCACATCCTCAGCATGAGCCTCGGCGGCCTCAACCTTGGGGAGAGCAATCCGCCGATATCCATGGCCGCCGACAACGCCATGGACGCCGGGACCGTCGTCTGCGTCTCTGCGGGGAACCTGGACGAGAGGCTTCTTCTTTTGATGCTCGTCGCCTCATCGGTCTGTCTCGGGTGCGTCGAGTCCCCCGGCGACGGCGTCAAGGTCATAACCGTGGGAGCCACCGACTGGGAAGACCGTATCGCCGCCTTCAGCGGGTCGGGCCCCCTCCGGGACGGGAGGTACAAGCCGACCCTCGTCGCGCCGGGGGTGAACGTCGTCACCACAGTCCCCCAGAACCTCGATATCGAGGGGAAGATCGCAGGCTATTATGCTGCCACCTCGGGGACGAGCCTCTCGACGCCGGTAGTCGCAGGGGTGGCGGCCCTCCTCCTTCAGGCGGAACCTGGAATAACGCCGGCAGGGGTGAAGGCGGCGCTGACGGGAGGGGCAAAGAAGCTCGATAATACCCAGGGGGAGGAGTACGAGGCCTACTACCAGGGGGCAGGCCTCGTCGACGCCGGCAGGTCCTTCGACCTCCTCCACGGTGACCGGCTCTCGGGTGCCCTCCCGGACCGCTGGGCTGCGGGGAGGTGGGTCTACGGCGACTTCTGGATCGCCGGCGACAGCACCGTCTACGGCAGCCTCGACACCGGAGCCGACAGGTTCCAGAAGAAGATATACGCCCTAGCCCCCGGAGACGTCGACTGGAGCTCCAAGTTCCTCTTCTTCACTGATAGAGAGCTCTCCGATGTATCCACCTCCGCCTCCGGGGATATATCGGGCTGGACCTCCGTCCAGCCCCTCCCAAGAGGGATCCCCGCCAACGGCCAAAGGATCTTTGGGGCTGCCGTCAGCGTCCCCCATGGTGCCGAATCAGGCCGATATGAGGGGTCCATAGATATATCCGAGAACGGGACCGCCATATTCTCCATACCCGTCACCATCGATGTAGCCGAGAAGATCGAGATGGTGACGGGTCGCGGCTCAGTGGCGGGGACCATCGGAAGAGGCGGGTGGGACTACTACTACGTCTCCGTCCCTGTCAGCACCGACGAGCTGAAGTCCACCCTCCGGTGGGAGGGGGACTGTGACCTGGACCTCTTCCTCCTCTCTCCCACCAGCGAGTACTATCCGGCGGGGCGAGGGGAGGGACAAGAGACCGTCTCGGTGGAGGCCCCCTCCACGGGACGGTGGATGATGGCGGTCCACCCGAGGAACATAACCGGAGAGGTCGATTACATCCTGGAGGTGGAGAGGACCCTCCTCGCCCCCACCCCCAGGAGATGGGCTGTCGGCTCGGCTACCCCCGGCGAGACCAAAGATATCCAGTTCACCCTGAGAAACGGCGGCCCTTCCCTCGCCAACGTCACCTACCTCGGGATGACGGAGGTCGTCGAGAAGGCCCGTTGGTCCGACTCCATCGGGGACAAGGTGATCTGGACGGTACCGATAGAGGTTCCCGCTAACGCCACCAGGCTCGGGGTTAGGCTCGCCTGGGCCGATCCCGAAAGCGACCTCGCCCTCCTCTTATTCAACCAGGACGGCAGGGCCGTCGACGTCTCCTACAGCCGCGGCGTCCAGGAGGTGGTGGGGGCGAACCATCCGGCTCCAGGGGTATGGAGGGCGATAGTCTACGGGTTCCACGTCACGACGAAGGCGAGAGAGCCCTTTGATCTCGAGGCGACCTTCTACGTCCAGGACTCCTGGTCCTGGATCTCTGCGACGGGTCCGGATAGCCTCGACTCCGGGACCGAGCAGATCGTCAACGCCACCATCACAGTCCCCTCCGATGCACCAAGCTCCGCGGTCGAGGGTTACATTCAGATCCGGGCCGACGAGGACCGGTTCGCGATACCCGTCACCGTCACCGTGGCGGGGGCGTCTCTGACGGGGGATAGCAGCATCGACCTAATCGATGAAGATGGGGACGGCCTCTACGAGAGGCTCTGCATCCAGGTCGGCGTCGACGTCATCTCCCCCGGCGAGTACCGGGTCGAGGGTTCCCTCGTCGACGGAAACGGCACCTACATAGGGTGGCTTGGAGATAGAAAGGAGCTGGACGGTTCCGGGTCGATAGAGATCTGCGTCAACGGGAGCGAGATCTGGAGGAAGGGTACGTGCGGTCCCCTCAGCCTTGAGAACCTCTTCCTCTACAGCGGCAGGGGAGATATCATCGACAGGTACGACGGGAACGTGACGATATTCAAATGTCCTCAGGACTTCCAGCCGATATCTGCCAGGTTCACCGGCGAGTTCGGCGACGAGATGATGGCGACCCCGTCGCAGGCTGAAACGAAGCCCGACGCCATCGTCATCGGCGTGGGGGTCGCCGTCCAGCATCCGGGATCTTACGAGGTCTCCGGCAGGCTCATCGACGACGATGGCTTCGAGATCGATAGGACGGCAGAGACGGTCTTCCTGGAGGCTGGGGTCCATACCGTCCCCCTATCCTTCAACCCCCTCAAGTTCATCATGAAGCACAGGCCGTCCCGGCTCCATCTCGCGGACCTGACCCTGAGCCTCAACGGTGAGACGATCGAGGAGAGGGAGAAGGCCTTTTCGACGGGGCTTTATAGGCCCAGGGATATATCGACAGCTAGGGATACCTACGTCATCTCCTCTCCGGCCGGTGTTGGAGGGTCTTGATCGGAGCGGCATGAATCCCCGGGACCCTCGGTGATCTCGGTTTTCCACCCGGCCACCGGGGTGGCATCTCACCCCTTTTTCCGGTCGACGTTCCCGTAATCCGATCTACGTTCCCCTTATCTGGGTCTCGGTGGCGGACCCCACCCCTTCTTTGCCGGCCCGGGATCTCGAAGAGGTATCATGGAAGGCGGCGGGCTGATCTATTGGGCAGAGGTAAGCCAGATCCGCGAACTCCCCCAGGAGACATAAAGAATAATTTTTGTAGATCATGGATAATACTTATAAATGAGGCGGCAGATATATCGGAGAAATGATACCGCTGAGAGGGGTTGGAGATAGATGGTGGATGGAAGAGGTCGAGATCTGGGGAGGTGCCAGGGTTGGAGAACTTGAAGTTGAGTCTGAAGGGTGACCCTATGTATACGAATTTTAAGTACGACGTCACCCCGGAGGGGCTCGCCCTCGCCTTCAGGTGGATCCCCGACGCCACGGGGCTGAGCGAGGTGGAGAGGGAGCTGACGATCCTGAAGGCACGAGAGGATATGGAGGAGATCTGGCCCCGGGCGAAGGATCAGAGGGAGGCGATGGCCCTCTTCCAGGAGAAGGCGAAAGATATCAGAGACCCGGATAAATTGAAGGTCTACCTCTGCGAGTTCCTCCTGGGGCTCGCCATCCTCGCCTCCACCTGGGTCGAGGCCCAGGAGAGGGCGGGGATGAACGCCAGCGCCCAGAGGATGTTCGGCTGAGGAAGGAAGGAAGGAAGGAAGTCGAGGCCTGAGGACCCTTCGCCTCCCGGACCTCGCCCCCAGCCCGCCCCATCCGATGGTTCCTCTCCTGCCATAAAGGACGGACAGCTCTTTTGGCGCCGGAGATCCCGGCACCGGCCCTAAGATCCGAGCCCCTAAGCCGTCCTCATGCGGGCCTCTATTATACTACCGCCCCCTTCGATCCCACCCCCCTCCTCTCACGGTTTCTCTCCCCTTCTCGTTCCCTCCTCCCCCAGGTTCTCCCTCCCTCAGGTTCTCCCTCCCCTCGGTGGCAAAGAACAAATATGATAATAATCCTATCTATTGTATATCCTTAGCGGGGAATATCGTGGAAGGGAGAAGAAGATCAGCCAGGATTCGCCATCCGCCCCAGATAAAGAAGCTGAGCTTGGAGCTTCAGTCTCTCATTAAGGGGCGGATGTGGCTCAAGGTCCTCCTCGGGATGATCCTGGGGACGGCCCTGGGGATCGCCATGGGGCCGACGGCAGGGCTCGTCGACCCCGGGGTCTCGGCAACCTTGGGCGAGTGGTTATCCCTGCCCGGCTACATATTCCTCGGCCTGTTGCAGATGATCGTCGTCCCCCTAATCTTCGCCTCCATCATCCTCGGAATCGCCGCCAATCAGGATATGGAGATGGTCAAGAGGCTGGGGGTCCTCTCCGGCTTCTACTTCGTCGCCACCACCGCCGCCGCCATCGCCATAGGGATCACCGTCGCCCTCCTGATCAACCCGGGTCAGTACATCCAGGGGGAGGAGGTGATGCTCATGGCGGCGGTCCCCGATGGGTCTCAGGAGATAGCCGATATCCCGGAGCTCTTCGAGGTCCCGGGGATCATCGGTGGCCTCTTCCCCTCTAACCCCCTCGACGCCATGGCCAGCGGCCAGATGCTCCAGGTAGTCCTCTTCGCCATCATCGTCGGGATTGCGGTCCTCACCCTCTCGCCGAGGAACTCCGGCCCCTTCATGGAGCTTTTGGGGTCGCTCCAGGAGATATGCATGACCGTCGTCAGGTGGTCGATGCACCTCGCCCCCCTCGCCGTCTTCGGCCTCATGGCGAAGTTCACAGCCCAGATGGGGATCGAGACCCTCCTGGGGATGGGGGTCTATGTGGCGACGGTCCTCCTGGGGCTCTTCCTCCTCTTCGTTTTATATTTAATCATAATATTAGTAGTCCTCCGCAGGAACCCCCTCCGCTTCATGGCGGACTCCAAGGACGCCATCCTCATCGCCTTCTCCACCTCCAGCTCCGCCGCCACCATGCCAGTATCGATCAAGGTCGCCGAGGAGAAGCTCGGGATAAGGCCGTCCGTCGGCCAGTTCGTCATACCCCTGGGGGCAACGATAAACATGAACGGGACCGCCCTTTATCAGGGGGTGGCGACGGTATTTCTCGCCCAGGTCTTCGGGGTGGATCTGAGCCTCGCCCAGCTCCTTCTGGTGATGATCATCGCCGTGGGAGCGTCGATAGGTACCCCCTCCACCCCCGGCGTGGGGATTATAATCCTGGCGACGATCCTCGAGAGCGTTGGGGTTCCTGCCGCCGGCGTTGCTCTGATCATCGGCGTAGACAGGATCCTCGACATGAGCAGGACCTCGGTGAACGTCGCCGGAGACCTCGTCGCCTCCGGGGTCATGGATAAGCTGGCCGGAGGGAGGTTGGAGACGCTCATGGAGATTGAAGAAGAGGCGAAGGTGGGGGGAGACGGAAGCGGCGATGGGATCTTCCCCCTCGCCGATCCGATCGAAAGATCTCGGATCTGACGGGGAGATGAACCGGAGGGGTTCCCCCGGTTCACCGGAGGTAGTAGGCGTTCAGGACGTACTCGTGCATCATCCTCTGGGTGTTGAAGAAGGAGCCGTTGATGGCGATGGTGTGGATCATGACGTCAGTGAACCTCTCATTATCCTGGTAGAAGAGGGGGATGATCACCCGCTCCAGCTTATCGTAGAGGGAGGCGGCGTCCCTGGAGTTGTCGCGGCCTTCCCCCCTACCCCGGACTGGGTCGCCGATCGACCAGCCGGTGAGCCCTTCGATATGCCCCTCGACCCACCAGCCATCGAGGACGGAGAAGCTCGGGACGCCGTTAAGGGCCGCCTTCATCCCGCTCGTCCCCGACGCCTCCATCGGCGGCTCGGGGGTGTTCAGCCAGAGGTCGACCCCTGAGGTGATCATCCCCCCGAGAGTCATGCTGTAATCTTCGAGGTAGGCGATCTTGATATCGCCCTGGAGGGCTTCTTTCGCCTGGAAGATCCTTCTTATCAGATCTTTGCC
>JARFPK010000040.1 GCA_029167045.1 Candidatus Methanocrinis natronophilus | reverse complement strand
TCCTGCAAAAACAAATGAGCACTTTCCCATGAATCCTCTTTTCTAGATGCCACTTTCAGCTTCCATTGTAAAACTGCTAACAATCTATAAGCCAGCATACAAACAAAGACGTAAGCCCTTACCCGTTGTTCCAGACGATGGCGCACCGGTTCGATCTCCTCATTCGACTTTAGAACTCGGAAAACCTTCTCGATGAAGTCTTTTTCGAGATACATATTGACAGCTTGATCTTCATCTAATGATTTATCAGTGGATATAAGCAACCATTTCCCATCGGCTTTCTGTGCTTTTTTTAGTTCGTGCTTCCTGTAGCTCCAAGCTATTCTCTTGCCTTCGTCCTTTCTCGAGACGCTGGCAGATACGTAATTTGACCACGATCCTATGATGGTCTTCATCTTGGCATGGAGTTTCTTCTCTGACCAATCACTGCCTATCTCGCTCAACTCATCGAGATCGTCTCCGATGACGGCCAAGGCCTCGTTTCTCAAATCGGCATCTCTAACAGCTCTTTCTCGATTGCAGTATACGATAGCGATATCATCCAAACCAAATAGGGAATCGTCGGTCTTGATAGCGTAGATATGACCTGCTTTGCTGCTTCGGACCAACGTCTCTGGCCAAATTGGTACGTCCGTCTCAATGATCAACTCCTTCGCCTTCTTCGAGGTCTTTGGAACGCCGCATATCAGTTTCCACCCCGAGGATACCATCTCTTCCACATGTTTTTGTGATACGTTGCCTCGATCCCAGATCAGAGTACCCGGTTCGATTTTAGCCTTCTTCAGGCTAGATATCAAGTTTTTTACCGTTGAATTGCTGTGGCGGCTTCCGTTAAAGACGAAATGCATTATTGGATATCGATCTCGTTTCGATACGAGCAAGCCAATATTTGCCTGTCTCCGTCTTATTCTATCAGGGTTATATCCAAGCTCGGCAAGGGGGCAACTGACTCCGAAGAAGAGGACGGTTGTTAGATCGTATGCCAAAGTCTCTCTTTCCCCTGGCGGCAATGGGTTATCCTCTCGCCACTTCTTGTAGAACGCTTCATCCAGCTTGGCGGTCAGGTCTGAGATGCTTTTAGTAGAGCGGTCATCTGCACAAACGAAATCCAAAGCTCTAAGAAACGCATCTTTAGTGAATGAATCAGGATCAATACCGCTCAATTTAGGAAGGACTGTAGTTGGAATCCAGCGTTCAAGCTGAGTTGCGCTTTCAGGATCGATGGCGCGATTGATCGCCCAGACGGTAAGCAACTTCCCTGGAGAGGGGCCTTCAACATCAGAAAGCCCGCAGCAAATTCTGTCGATTATGCCCACAAATCCAAGATCCTCAGCAATCGACCAGAGCAGTTGAACGTCTCCGGCACGATATGAATCAGCCAATTCTAGCTTGTCTAGTACCCTCTTACGAGGCTTACTGATTGTGTTTTCAGAATCTTCGCGACCAATGTATCTTACGAATTTGCTGATGACCTTATCCCCTTGACGGATGGATTTGTATTCTGCAAGGTATACGTGGTCCCCGCGCTTATGCCTTTTGATGGCCATGTAGGCGGTATAACACCTACAAGGTTATATATATTACGGTCAACAAATAACTCAAATTTCCAGGTTAATAGCTCAAAAAAGGTCTAAATTGGCCACGATTTAAGGAGATCTAAAAGTTGTAGGTGGCAAGAGCTGCGCTGTTCAGGTTAATACGTAGCTGATTTCATATACGAAATCAGATCATCCGTAATACAATGGCAACGTTTGAAGAATACATGTGCTATCTGGCGCGGGGCGGCCGGGGATGACCCCCGCCAGGGACCGAACGGCTCGGGGAAGACGACCCTGATGAGGATCCTCACGACCTAGTTTCGTCTGACCTCCGGGGAGGCCCGGGCCCTCGACCTCGACTTCGCCCGCCGCGGCGCGGAGGTTAGGAGGGTGATCGGCTACTTTCCCCAGGAGACCTCCATCTGGCTAGACTGTCTTGTACGGCCTCACCATCTTCTGGGAGAGG
Source organism: Candidatus Methanocrinis natronophilus (assembly GCA_029167045.1). Lineage (GTDB taxonomy): Archaea > Halobacteriota > Methanosarcinia > Methanotrichales > Methanotrichaceae > Methanocrinis > Methanocrinis natronophilus. Next base: position 18,945 of record JARFPK010000040.1, on the reverse strand, counting down.
GAGACCGGGATCCTCAAGCGCCTACTGGTGGCGCCGGCTTCCCGGCCGGCGACCTTCGTCGGCCGGTCCGTAGCCTCCGGCGTCAGAGCCGTCGTCCAGGCCATGATAATCTTCCCGGTGGCGATCCTCCTGGGAGTGAAGTTCATTCTAAATCCGGTATACATCACCGCCGCAATCCTCGTCTTCTACAACGCGGCCTTCGCCGTGGCGTCCGTCAGCTTCAAGAAGATTATAGAATGATATTCATAAAACGACATCTATAGAAAAATGATTGAACGATTCCAGGTGATAGAATATGATTTTGAAGGCCAGCATGAGAAGCCAGGTCCTGCCGATGCCGGTGGTCCTGATATCCACGGTATCGAAGGATGGAGTCCGTAACGCCGCCCCCTGGGGGTGCATCATGCCGATCCTCCGCCCCCTCGACGAGATCGCCATCGCCTCCTGGCTGAAACGAGACACCCTCGACAACATCCGGGATACCGGGGAGTTCGTCGTGAACGTCCCCACCGTCGATATGGAGGAGGCGGTCGAGGTCTGTGCCAAGAGCTTCCCGCCCGAGGTCGACGAGTTCGAAGAAGCAAATTTGGTACCCCGGCCGTCGGCTAAGGTGGAGCCTCCGGGTATCGAAGGATGCGTCGCCTGGATGGAGTGCGTCTTCGTCGAGGAGATCCTCCGGGAGAGGTTCTCTCTGATCATAGGGCGAGTCATCCATCTGGAGGGGAACGACGCCTTCTTCGACGATGAGGGAGGGATGGACTTTGAGAAGGCGAGGCCCATGTCCATGATCCTGGGGCCGGAGGGGGGGATCTACACCCGCCCGACCTCTGGATAGCCGGGGGATCTCCCATCAAGAGCTGGCCGGGACGGTGAAAGTCTGCTCGATATCCCTCTGATATTGAGGGTAAATGTAGCGGCAGAAGACTTAGCTGATGGAGCTGATGGGCGGATGAGGGGCCTTTCGCCTCCATCCAGCACCCATCTCAGATCAGTCCCCGATATTCACCAGAATCAGGTCTGAAGGCTATTATAACTCTTGTCTAATGCTATTTTTCTAATTCATTTAGCAATAATGTTAAATATAGCTTATTAATTTTATCTTCGTAAAACCAAATTGTAATTCTGGTGGTAAAGGTATGGGAAATATACTAAAATTAAAAAGCTGCGTCGCGATGGCTTCCCTTCTCTTCTTTCTGGCGATCTCCCTAGCCATGGCAGCGGTGCCGGCGGCAGCTTATAGCGTCACGGTCCCCGGCGACCTCGACGGCGACATGATCGTCTCAGCCGAGGAGGTGGCTGCGGCGAAGACCTCTCTATCCGCTGGAAAGATCACCGCGGAGGAGCTTGCAGAGATAGAGCATATCCACGAAAACTATCCCAGGACCGTCGTCGATACCGCTGGCCGGAAGGTCACCTTCTATAAGCCCGTCGAGCGGATCATCACCCGGGAGCCTGACACGGCCCGGATAGTCATCGCCCTCGGCGAAGGAGATAATTTAGTCGCCTCCGAGCAGGCGGTCAAGGCGTGCCTCTGTCCCACCACCTTCGGCACCTTCGATGCGGGATGTCTCGAATGCTACCATGAGATCCTCGACAGGCGGATGCCCTACCTTCCCGAGATTAGCACCCGATTCGACATCTACTACGAGCTGATCGCCTCCCTCAACCCTGACGTCATCATCACTTCGGGGACGACCAACGTCCAGGACTTCGAGAATAAGATCGGATGTCCCGTCGTCGTCGCCGGAGGAGATGGTTGGACATACAGCCGCGAAAACGGCCTCTTCGGCATGATCGAGGTCATCGGCGACGTCCTGGAGAGGGAGGATGAGGCGGAAGAGCTGATCGGCTTCGTCGAGTCGAAGATCGATATGATAAGATCCGTCGGCGATACCCTCGACGACGGCGAGAAGCCGCGGGTATACTTCGCTCCTCGAGGCGCCAAGCTCGGCTTCTACGACCCGAAAGAGGGTCGGGACTTCACCAGGACCTTCACATCTTATGACCCTCTGGATATCGCCGGTGGCAAAAACGTCGCCGATGGGGCTGAAGGCTACGAGATCAACGTCGCCACCGAGCAGATCATCGCCTGGAACCCCGAGTACATCTTCATCGCCTGCAGCGCTCCGGAGGATAGAGATGTGATCGAGTGGATCAAGAGCTCTCCGGACCTGCAGTCGATAGCCGCCGTCGAAGACGGGAACGTCCTCAACTGCATTTATCCTCACTGCAGGGGCAGGCCCGCCGATAGAAACCTCATCAACATGATCTACATGGCAAAGGTCCTCCATCCCGAGAAGTTCCAGCACGTCGACCTGGAGGCTGAGGGCAACGAGATCTTCAAGGCCTTCTTAGGAGTCGACGGCGTCTTCACCGAGTATGCAGACTACCTGGTATGGCCGAGGGAATGGCTGAACGGTCAGGGAGCTTGAGAACAGGTGAGTAAAATGAAGTGGATTTTGTCCCTGACGATGGTGCTTTTCGCATCAATGGTCCTGCTTGCCGCATCCCCCGCAGCTGCAGATGTAGGTTATCCGAAGACGATCACCGACATGGCCGGAAGGGTTGTGACGATAGACGGGCCGATCGAGCGGATCATAACCACAAACCCCGACAACTCCAGAACGATCATCGCTTTGGGCGACGGTGAGAAGATCGTTGGAACCGATGAGTCGACAATCGGAAGCTGCATCTGCCCCAAACATGGTAGCGAAGAGGTCTGTCCAAGCTGCTGGGAGAACGTCTGCGGCGGTGGACTTGCAGCTATCCCTCAGACGAGCACCAGATTTGAAGTAAACTACGAGCTGATGGCGTACCTGGAACCCGACGTCATATTCGAGACGATGTTCTGGTCAGATCGGGCTGACGATATGCAGAATAAGGTGGGCTGCCCGGTGGTATGCGTCGGAACAGACTTCGACTTCGATATAGTCTCCAGTCAGATCAGGCTCGTAGCAGAAGTTCTGGACAGGCAAGATGAGGCGGAAGATCTGATCGAGTTCATCGACTCCAAGGTGGAGATGGTGAGATCCGTCACTTTGGGTTTAGATGAAAGCGAAAAGCCTACGGTCTACTTTGCCCCAAGGGGCGCCATGCTCGGCTTCTACGATCCGACGGAAGGGCGCGACTTCACCCGTACGGTGACCTTCTATGAGCCTCTGGAAGTGGCGGGCGCAAGAAACGTGGCCGCAGAAATGGGTGAGACCGGCTTCGAGGGAAGCGCCATCAACGTCGGAATTGAGCAGATCATCGCCTGGGACCCGGATTATATCCTCGTCGCCTGCAGCACTCCGGATGATATAAAAGCGGTCGAATGGATCAAGACCTCCGCCGACCTCCAGTCTATAGCTGCCGTCCGAAACGGATACGTCTACAACAGCTTCTACCCCTACTGCAGGGGCATGCCGATCGACAGAAGCCTGCTGAACATGATCTACATGGCCAAGCTGCTCCATCCTGACAAGTTCGAAGACCTGGACCTGGAGAAAGAGGGCAACGAGATCATGAAGGCCTTCCTGGGGGTCGACGGCGTCTTCACCGAGTACGCCGACTACCTGGTCTGGCCGAGGGAGTACCTGGACACCCTCTGAGGATCGAAGATCGAGGATGGGGGTGGATGGGCGGCCGCCCCCGGCCTCATATTTATATATTCTCTATTGTGGAGGTAGAAAGAGCTGACGGGATTCATTAACTGGAACGAGCTACGAAAGGCGATCATCTCCGAGGGCCGCAGAGGCAGAGGGCTCAAAAGCTCCGAAGAGATGTGGGACAAGAGGGCTAAAGAGTTCAACAGGTCTACTAGAGAGAGGAGCGAACGGACCGAGGAGCAGGTCGCAGGCTTCCGGCTCGATCCGGGCTGGTCGGTCCTGGACGTCGGCGCCGGCACGGGTCGCCTCTCCGTCCCCATCGCCAGGAGGGTCAGCCATGTGACGGCCGTCGACCCGTCGGGGGGGATGCTCGACTGCCTCCGGGAGAACATAGCCGGAGAGGGGCTGGCGAACGTGACCTGCCTTCAGAAGAGGTGGGAGGACGTCCAGCTCGGGGTTGACATCGAGCCCCACGACGTCGTCATAGCATCCCACTCCCTGGGGATGTTCGACCTAGAGGAGGCGGTGGCGAAGATGGACGCCGCCTCCAGGAGATACGTCTACATCCTCACCGCCGCAGGGAAGTGGTTCTTCGACGACCTGGAGGAGGAGCTCTGGGAGAGGGAGTTCGACGGGCATCACCGGCGGGGAGGATGGAGGTCGGATTACATGCTCCTCTACAACGTCCTCCACGATATGGGGATCTACGCCAACGTTGAGATCAGGGACGTCGAGCACGTCCAGCGGTACGAGAACCTCGACGAGGCGGTCGGCCGGTGGAGGGAGATGAGGGATATCCCCGAGGAGAAAGAGGACGATCTGAGGGAGTATCTATCTAACAAATTGGTTGAAGAAGGGGGCGGGCTCGTATCCAGGCGGAAGGCTAAGAGCGCCATGATATGGTGGCCGAAGGGCGGAGGCTCCTGATACCGAAGATGACCGCGAAATTTTATGGTGATTTTTACATGAGGGGTGAAGATTGGTGGTGGATATCTGGATCCTGGCCGGCCTTCTGGCGATAGGCCTGATACTGGTTTCGTCGTTGAAGATCACAAGACAGTACGAGCGGGCCGTCGTCTTTCGGTTCGGAAAGCTCCTGGGCGAGAGGGGGCCCGGCCTCTTTGTCATAATACCGATCGTCGACAGGATAGTCAAGGTGGACCTGAGGGTCCGGGAGCTGGACGTCCCGAGACAGACGGTGATCTCCAGCGACAACGTCAGCGTCGAGGTCGACGCCGTCATCTACTTCAGAGTGATGGACTCGACGAAGGCGATCGTCGAGGTGGAGGACTACGAGTCTGCGACGGCGCTCCTCGCCCAGACGACCCTGAGGGACGTCCTCGGTCAGAACGAGTTGGACACCATCCTCTCGAATAGAGACGAGCTGAACAGGGAGGTGAAGATGATCCTCGACGAGATGACCGACCCCTGGGGGATCAGGGTCGTCACCGCCACCCTGAGGGACGTCGCCCTCCCGGAGAATATGCTCCGGGCGATAGCGAGGCAGGCGGAGGCGGAGCGGGAGAAGAGGGCGAGGATCATCCTTGCGGAAGGTGAGTATCAGGCCTCCCAGAGGATGAGCGACGCCGCCACCTTCTACGAGGAGAAGCCCTCCGCCCTGAAGCTGAGGGAGTATCAGACCCTCACCGAGATCGCAAAAGAGAAGAACCTCATCGTGGTATCGACCGGCTCTGACGCTCCCCGCCCCACAGCCGGGGAGATCTCAGCCACGGCGGGGCTAGCGAAGGCCGTCGTAGAGAGGTAAGGCCGGAGGGAGTAGATGGGAAAGACGGTGAGGCGGTCCACGACCCGGTCGGGGAAGAGGAGCAAGATGCAGGAGGCCCGCGACTCCTTCGTATTCGCACGATACTTCTTCATGTTGGCGATCGTCGCCCTCATCGTCCTTCTGGCGGGGTTCATAATAACCCTCGGACCCCTGGACATATCCGTCGCCGATGCCTATAGAGCCTTGTTGTCGAGGGCGTTTCCCGGCGCCTTCCAGGTGGACCCTCTGACGGAGCGGGTCGTCTGGAACATAAGGTTTCCCAGGATCGTAGGCGGCATCCTCGCCGGCTTCGGCCTCGGGGTATGCGGGTGCGTCATGCAGGCGGTCCTGAAGAACCCCCTCGCCAGCCCCTTCACCCTGGGGATATCGTCGGGGGCCCAGTTCGGGATAGCCGTGGCGGCGGTCCTGGGGATATCGGTCTTCGGCGGGCCGTACCTTCTCATAGGAAACGCCTTCCTCTTCGCCCTTCTCTGCTCCGCTTTTATCATAGGCCTCGCCTCCGTCAAGGGCGCCTCCTCGGAGACCCTGATCCTGGCGGGCATCGCCGTCAACTACTTTTTCACCGCCATGAGCCAGCTCTTCAGGTACTTCGCTGACGACGAGCAGCTCCGTCTGATGACCTCCTGGGGGATGGGGGACCTCGCCGCCTTCTCCTGGAGCAAGATCTACATAATTTTCGGGGTCTTCGCCGTCTGCATGCCCCTTCTGATGCTGAAAGCCTGGGATCTGAACATCATGGCTTCGGGGGACGAGACGGCTAAGAGCATCGGCGTCAACGCCGAGCGGGTCAGGGTGTACATCCTGGTGATATCGAGCCTGGTGGTGGCGACCGTCGTCTGCTTTACGGGGACGATCGCCTTCATAGGTCTCGTGGCGCCCCACATGGCGAGGATGATCCTCGGCGGAGATCACCGGTTCCTGATCCCGGCCTCAGGTATCCTGGGGGCATCGGTCCTAATAGCCGCCGACGGCGTCGCCATGAACATCATCGCTCCGACGGTGATACCGACGGGGATCATGACATCGGTGATAGGGGTTCCGTTCTTCATGTATCTCATGCTGAAAGGGAGAAGGAAGGAGTTTTGGACATGATGATCCAGCTTCAGGCCAAGGGGATAGTCTTCGGCTACAACAGCTCGCCGATACTGAAAGATGTCAGCTTCGAGATCGGACCCTCGAGGCTCGTGACGATAGTGGGGCCGAACGGCTCAGGCAAGTCGACCCTCATCAAATGCATAGACCGGATACTGACGCCGGAGAGGGGGACCGTCCTCATAGATAGGAAGGATGTGACGAAGATGGACAGGATGGAGATCGCCAAGAACCTCTCCTACGTACCCCAGAGCTCGGCCCGGACCTTCCCCTCCAACGTCTTCGACACCGTCCTGATGGGCAGAAGGCCCCATATCGGCTGGCTTTCCAGCTCCGATGATGAGGAGAGGGTCTGGGAGGTCTTGAGGCTTCTCGGGATCGAGGAGCTGGCCATGAGCGGCTTCACCGAATTGAGCGGCGGCCAGCAGCAGAAGGTCCTGATCGCTAGAGCCCTCGTCCAGGATACGAAGGTGATGCTCCTCGACGAGCCGACGAGCAACCTGGACATCTGGCACCAGCTCGACGTGATGAACATAGTCAGCGACCTGGTGAAGAAGAGGAGGATGACCGTCCTGATGGCCCTCCACGACCTCAACCTGGCGTCGAAGTACTCCCACGGGATCATCATGATGAAGCATGGGAGGATCATGGCCGCGGGAGACCCCGCCTCCGTCCTCACCTCCGAGAACATCGAGGCTATCTACAACGTCGAGGTGGCGGTCCGGTCCCAGTCGGAGGAGCCCTTCATCGTCCCCCTAAGACAGATCAAGCCGAGCGGCCCGCGGCCGCACCCCGGGGGGAGGCTCTTTACGTCCGGTAAGAAGAGATCCAGGCTGCCTCGGTCCTTAGCCGAGATCAAGGAGATCAGGCTATCGTGATCGGATCTCTGATACCGTCTCCCAATGACAAGAGCCTCAGGAGGGGGGACGATCGCCGATAACGCCATCGAGATGGTAAATCTGACCAAGACCTTCGCCGCGCCTAGGGGCATCGCCGACCTCGTCCATAGGCGGACCGCCGCGGGCGGGGTCACCCCCGTCGACGGGGTTGACCTCGCCGTCGAGGAGGGGGAGGTCTTCGGCCTCCTCGGGCCCAACGGGGCGGGGAAGACGACCCTGATCAAGATCCTCTGCACCCTGGTTCTTCCGACGGCTGGCGCAGCCAAAGTCAACGGATACGACGTCGTCAAGGAGAGCGGGCGGGTCCGGGAGTCGATAGGCCTCGTCACCACCGACGAGCGGTCCTTCTACTGGAGGCTGACGGGGAGGCAGAACCTGGAGTTCTTCGGATCGCTTCACAACTTCTCCACCGACGACGGTCGGGAGATGGTCGAGGAGCTGTTGGGGGTCGTGGACCTGAAGGATGCCGCCGACGTCCGGTTTCTCAACTACTCCGCCGGGATGAAGCAGAGGATGGCCATCGCCCGGGGGCTCCTGAACGACCCGGCCGTCCTCTTCATGGACGAGCCGACGAGGAGCCTCGACCCCGGCGCCGCCGAGAGCCTCCGGGATTTCATCAGAAAGGAGATCGTGGGGTCGAGGGGGAAGACGATCTTCATATCGACCCACAACCTCGCCGAGGCGGAGGAGCTCTGCGGCCGGGTGGCGATCTTCGACGAAGGGAAGATAAAGGTCATCGGCTCCCCGAACGAGCTGAAGGCGAGCCTGGGCGACGGCTCGAAGCTATCCGACGTCTTCCTTCACTACACTGGAAAGAGGTTTGAGGAGAGGGGCAGGGCCGGGGCCGGGGCAACGGCACCGGGCTTCCGGCCGGACCGAAGGGGCTTTCCCCACCGGGGCGGCGGCCTCGGCCGGAGGAGGGGCGGGGTCTGATTATGATCTTCCGCAAGGCCCTATCCTTCATAAAGAGGAGCTACCTCCTCCAGATGAGCTACAAGTTCGAGTTCTTCCTGCGGCTCTTCTTCATGTTCTTCAACATCCTCACCTACTACTTCGTCGCCAAGCTGATCGGGACGGCGGGGCAGGCGTACCTCGCCCCCTACGGCGGCGACTACTTCTCCTTCGTCCTCATCGGGATCGCCTTCTCCGGCTACCTGATGGTGTCGCTTCGGGGCTTCTCCGAGAGCGTCAGAGACGAGCAGATGATGGGGACCCTGGAGGCGATGCTCGTCACCCCCACCGACGCCTCGGCGATCATCACCCTCTCGACCCTCTGGAACTTCATCTTCGCATCCTTCCGGGTCCTCCTCTACCTCGCCATCGGGGTCCTATTAGGCGTCAGCCTAGCCGGCGCCAACGTCCTGGGGGCGCTGATAATCCTCGGCCTCACGATCGTATGTTTTTCCAGCATCGGGATCCTATCGGCTAGCTTCATCATGATCTTCAAGAAGGGCGACCCCATCAACATGCTCTTCATGAGCGCCTCAGAGCTCTTCGGGGGCGTCTACTTCCCCGTCGCCGTCCTCCCCACCTGGCTCCAGACCGTCTCCCACCTCCTTCCCATCACCTACTCGCTGAACGGCATGAGGCACGCCCTCCTCCAGGGGTACACCCTGCAAGAGCTGGCGCCGGAGATAGGAGCCCTCGTCCTCTTCTCGGCGGTCCTGGTGCCGTCGAGCCTCCTCGCCTTTCGGTACGCGGTCCGGAAGGCGAAGATGGAGGGGACGCTGGTGCATTACTGAGAGAAAGAGAGAATGGCAAGTTTAGAATACGGAAGACACGGCCGTTCTCCGCCCTACTTGTTCCCTTTCGCCCAGCCAACTACACGGCCCCAAGCGGCGCTAAGATTCACGCCTTTTTCAAGCGTGATTTCGTGTTCGTATTGGAAAATTATGAGAGGTAGTATGAATTTTAGCTTGTCTGCTGCCTTGAGCCTTGTGTCATCAATTACCTTCAATGACTCCTCGACATAGTCTGAAGTTATAGGATATCGAAGCTGTTGATTCTGAATCTCCGATAAAATCTGCTTTACCAGATCCAGCATCTTGTCCATTTGACCTTGATCGGTCTGATCGATAATTGAGGAGATGATCGCTTCATTATCTTCGTCCAGACGATCGAGGATCTTTTGTTGAAGCTCTTTCATTCCGCGCTTAATCTCTTCGAATTCGGGTTTTATGTCCTTAACTTCGGATTTTATATGCATCACTTCAGATTTTATGATGTCGAACTGCCTACCACACAGTTCTATATCGATCTTGGGCTGAATGTAGTTTATGGCAGCTTTGGACTGCACCCCTGATAGTAGACAAGTAGTTAAGCAACAGTATTTAAACCAACCTCCATTTCAAACCGATCCGGAGATTTGTAACCGAGTGCTGAATGCAGTCGTTTCTTGTTGTACACCTTCTCAATGAAATGCCATATGTTTTTTAGGGCATCTTCAAACGTTTCATATTCATTCAGATAAACCTCCTCCCATTTCAGTGTCTTTATAAAGCTTTCAGCGAACGCATTGTCGTATGGATTCCCTTTTCTGGACATGCTGATCTGTATGTTGTGACTTTCAAGACAATCAATATAATCTTTTGATGCGTACTGCACACCCTGATCCGAATGATGAATGAGGCCATTTATGGAATCGGTCCAGCGATCCTTTAATGCCCTGGCCAGAGCATTCAATGCCAATTGACTTCCCATGTTCCTACCCAGATCCCAACCGATGCACTTTCTGCTGGCGAGATCCAGAATAACTGCCAGGTAGATATTCTCATGCAACAACTGAATGTATGTGATATCCGAAGCCCAAACCTGGTTTAACCCGGTGACCGTTGTCCTTTTTAGAAGGTTTGGATATACCGGTAGCCCATGGCTAGAATCTGTTGTCACTGGCTTAAACCTCTTTTTCAGGCACAGCAGATTGTCCTCCCGCATGAGTCTCAGCGCGCGCTTGTGGTTAACCTCATAGCCACGGTTCCGGAGTTCCGCTGTAATCCTTCGATATCCGTAACCGGGAAATTCCAGAGCGATCTCCTGAATTTGGTTTCTTAGATTCAGACCCTTTTCGTTATCGAATAGGGCTATCTCCGGTTGATTCAACCATTTGCAGTAGCCGCTACGACTTACATCAAGAGCCCGGCAGGATTGAGATACCGACAATTGAAGGCCGTTCGATAGGGTTTCCATGATAATCATGTAGCGTCTCCCAGTTTCTGTTTTATTCTCTCCTCTCGAACCTTCTTTTGCGTCATGGCGAATGCTTTTTTTAAAAGTTCATTTTCTGCGTGCAGCTGGCCGAGCATTCTCTCCAATTCCGCAATTCTTGCCTGGTCTTTGTACTTGTTACCATTGCCGCTAAATGCTTTTTCAGGATTTTCAGCCAATTCATCTCTCCAACGAGATGGTAGACTCGGATGAATCCCATGTTCGCGGGCGATCTGAGCGGTCGGCTTGCCGCTCTCAAGCTCAGCTATTACTGATATCTTGAATTCTCGGTCATATCGCCGCCTTGTTTTCTTCATCTACATCCCTCCAAGGGTTGATGTTGCTTAACTCATTGTCTACTCGGAGGGGTTCACTCCAAATCCAGGCGAGAACACGACTCTGGACTTCTATAACGACCCCCGCAACCTCACCATAACCAAGGTGGCGGACAAGCTCTCCGTGAAGGGCGGCGAGGAGGTCAACTACACCATCACCGTCTGTAACAACGGCGGGACCGACGTCGCCAACGTCACCGTCTGGGACGTCTTCAGCAGGCCTGTCGACATACTCTGGTCGTCCCCCGCCCCCGACCCCGACGGCAAATGGCACCTCGACATCATACCCAAGGGCGAATGCAGGACGATCATCATCAAGATCAAAGTCCCCGAGCGGCAGGACTTTGAGTTCGGTATGGAGCAGAGGGTGTCTGGTGAAGGGTTCGTAAAAATCGCCAACGACTACAGCACGAACTTCAAAGAGTATCTCATCAAGAACTGCGCCTATGCCACCTCCGACTGGAACGAGAAGCCCATCTCGGCCTGCGCCACCGTCACCCTCGGCCGGGAGCTGGGAACGCAGCTGTCGACGAGACAGTACGGCAGCGGCAGCTTCGACGCCGAAGAGCGGGTGACGATCTACACCGAGAACAAGTCGATCGAGTGGGAGGAGGACCTCTCCGCCGCCTACAGGCCCACGACCCTGACCCTCTACAACAACAGGACCGTCACATACGACTCGGCCTGGGTGAAGAAGGCCCGAGCCAAGAACTATGTGACCGGAACCACCATGACGGAGACGTACCACGACGCCGTGAGGCTCGACCGGGAGTCGAGGATGTTCCTGGACGAGAACCAGTCGGTAATGGAGGTGGACAGCTCCTTCGACGGCCGGGGCCACATAGGGTTCCTTAAGATGCCGACGAACACCTCTCCACAACAGACGACGCCTATATTCGAGGCGAGGGAGGACTATGTCGGAAGCTTCAAGGTCCTGGAGCGGGTCGACGAGTACGGGAAGTCCGTCTCCTCCGAGAAGGCGGCCTCCGGCAAGGGTCTCGTCGTCATCGATAAGAGGGTCGGCTCGGCCCAGAGGACCTACGAGTCGGGTACAGGGACCTACGACTCCGAGGAGCTGATCCGGACCTCCACCAACTACATAGCCAAAGATATCAGCCTCGTATACGCACCCGTCAGCCAGAGGCTGACGGACTCCACCTCCATCAACTCCTCGATGAAGTGGAAGGAGGGTATCTACTCGACGGTCCCGAAGACGAGCTTCATCGGCGAGGAGTTCACCTCGATCACCGAGCTCGATAAGGAGACGGTCGCCCGGGGCTTAAACGAGATGGATACGGAGGCGGAGTTCTCCGGTCAGGCGAGGTTCCGGGCGATCCTGGATAGGAGCCAGAGCAGGAGCAGGCCTGAGGTGGACTTCGACGAAGAGTACATCGGCGACTACTCGATCCAGAGGCGGGTCCTCTTCACCGGGGTCTCAAAGTACAACAGGCCCCACCTCAACGTCACCAAGACCCTCGTGGATGTATACGAGGAGACCCTCCCGTGGGGTTACGGTGAACCCCATCTCGAAGGAGCGGTGAAGAAGAGGAGGGTGGCCGTCTACAACATTAAGATCGAGAACGACGGCGACAGGACACTGATGCCCGTAAACGTCCGGGATCTCTTCCCGCCGGGGGCGATCTTCATCGAGCCGTCGTCGGTCCGGCCAGACGAGATCAGGGAGACGAGCGCCAACTGGACGATCCCCGCTCTAACCGTCGGGGGCGTCTCCGAGATCAACCTGTTGCTGGACGTCACCAACCGTTACCCCGACGAGCTCGTCAACAGAGTCGAGGTCTGCGGCGGCTACGACGGCGGCGATAAATGGGTATGCGCCGCGAACTTCTCGGCCCTCGAGAAGAACTGGCTCACATGCTGCCTCGACGAGCCCATCTCGGTGGCCAAGACCGCCGAGATAGACGATGAGAACCCCAGGGTCGTAAAGTACAGGATCGATGTTACCAACCACGACGGAGCCACCAGGGCCGCTACGGTGATCGACCGGCTCCCTGAAGGGATGGACCTCCTCGAGTTGTCCATACCCTTCGCCTCTTACCGGTACGGGGTGGTAGTATGGAACCTCCTGGAGATCGATCCTGGCGAGACGGCGACGATCGTGTTCTCGACTCTCGCCCCCGCTGACGGCAGGTTCACCAACACCGTCGAGGTGGACGTCAGATCCGTCGACGGGTCCGTCGTACAGCCGGTATATGCCACCTGCGTCATCGACGTCGGAACCGTCGGTAAAGAGTGCGGACCGACGGGATGCGGTATCTGGCAGCCTCCTAACTGGGGGTTGCAGCATGCGGGATACGATCAGGATCCGATCCTATGCGAAGATCTCTGCGACTCCAGCAGCGACGGAACGGGATCATCCGTTGGACGCTAGTCAGGATGATCGGCAAAAGATTTTTCCTTATCCATACCCAGACGCTAACCGGCATTTGCCCTTTCCTTAGGTGTTATCCAAGGCCTTCGGCTAGGTCGATGATCGGGATTTTTGGATTATAAATCATCATACTCCAGCATTTCGTGTAAGCTGTCGAGTTTATTCACCAAATCCTTGCCTTTAGGAGTTGTTTGATATACAATAGTATCATCTTCATTAGTATTTTTTGTAATTAGACCTCTATTTTCTAGAAGATTTAGATACGGTTTAACACTCCTGAAGTTAAGATTAGCTGCGTAGACGATCTTCGTCTTGTTCGCTCCTCTAGTACAGATATTTAAAATTGAAATTATTTTTTGAAGTCGATCTCGCCGTGTCATGGTCTATCAGCTCTTTTATATAGTAACAAATTTGCTAAATTGTAGCAATTATGCTCCTTGTAATTATCGGATATAAGTTTTCCGGATGTATAAAGTATATAATATGTGAATTATTTATTCATTATATAACCATTAATAAAATACTATCAATTTTCCTTTCTGAAATTCTAAACAGATATCTATTTCTATCAAAAATCTTCATTTATTTTTTGTGTATTCTATCAATAGTTAAATACATATATCCAGTGATCTTTCTCAATTATTCCGTAGCAATGAATCTATCGCAGTTCAAATCGGCGTTTCATTAAGTCGTGGAACTTCGTCTCATGGCTACCAAAGCCCAACGCCGTGTGACTTCATTCCACCGAATAGCTGGTGGAACCATGCACTTCGCGAGCATAGCGGATATGGAGGAAGTTATCCTCTTCTCGAGCTATAGATCGTGGATCAGGGGACCCTCGCCGGCTTTATGGCGATCCGAGGCGTTGCTCCCCCCGCCCTCCGCAGCCGGAGGCGAGTCCGGCATCAGTTCCAGGGCAACTCTTAAATTCTTTAAATCAGGTTAAAGGGCCTTTAAGACCCCTCTCTCCGGCAGGGCCCTGGGTCGCTGGAGGAGGGGAGAGATCCGGGAGGCCGCCTCCATGTCCGAAGAGGAGAAGAAGGAAGAGCTCATCCGGGAAGAGGACGAATACGGCAACGTCCTCGTATATCCCGCCTGGTCGAAGAAGAACGCTCCCAAGGAGGGCAAGGAGAGATGGGACGTCCCGATCTATTTGTGAGCTGATGGCGGGGCGGGCTTGCCTTGCTAGCCGCTTTTGCCCCTCTCGATGCCGCCGCCCCTATCTTTTGCGCGGCGGTGATCGGCGGCGATCCTGGAGAGATCTACAAAAATAAAAGGATGGGCAGGGAAGGTGGGGGGTGGGGGCGATAGCCGCCTCATGTGGCATCCGCCTCCTCCGCCCCACAGCGTCTATCCGGGAGTGCCGGGCAGCCCTCTCCTTTGCTATCCTTTACTTTTACTTTACTTTACTTTCCTTTCCGTTCTTCACACCCCGACGAAGGAGAGCTTGTTGAGGGCGATGGGAACCCCCAGGGCCATCCCGTTGTAGGTGTAGTAGAGCTCCACCTGGCCGTCGTGGGCGACGAAGGCCTCGGTGTAGTAGAGGGTCAGGGCCGGGACGTCCTCAGCGTATAGGATCTGGGCCCGGTCGATGAGGTCGCGGCGGGCGTCCTCATTCATCTCCGTCACCTGCTCCTCGAGGAGGGCTACCAGCTCGGGGTTGGCGTCGTACCGCGCGCTGTTGAAGCTCTCCATCTCGATGGTGTTTCTCGCCAGGAAGTGGGGGTCACCGATGACGCCGCCGTGGCCGCTGACCGCCAGGTCGTAGTCCCAGTCGGCGACCTTGGAGTCGACGGTCTTAGAGTCCATCGTCCTCAGGTCGACGTTGATCCCGGCGGCCGCGAGGTCCGCTTCGATCAACTCACCGATCCTCTCTTCGGTGGTGGAGCCGCCCTTGACGAGGAGCTGGATCTTCCTGCCGTCGTAGCCCATATCTCCCAGCAGCTCCTTCGCCCTCGCCGGGTCGTGGGGATAGAAGCCGTCGATCTCGGGGTTGTACCAGTCGTTGTCCGACGGGATGAAACCGGGGCTTCCCGCCAGGCCGTAGCCCCTGGCCGCTATATCTACCAGCTTCTCCCGGTCGATGGAGTAGGCGACAGCCTGCCGCAACCTCTTATCCGAGAGGGGCTCTTTTCTGTGGTTTATCATCAGCTTGTAGTTCCACCAGTGGGAGGGGACCTCGACGATCACGAAGCTTTTCTCCAGCTGGCCTATCATCTCGGGCTCGATCCCGGCGGTATTCACCCTCCCCTGGATGAGCTCTGCCGCGGCGTTGGGGGCCGAGATCTTGACGAACCGGAGCTCCTTCACCATAGGCGATCCGAGGTAGTAGTCCTCGTAGGCCACGTACCTGTAGGTCCCCTGGACCTGGTCGTAGTCCCGGACCCTCAGGGTGTAAGGGCCGGTCCCGACGAGGGCCTCCTGGTCCCGGCGGTTGACGGGGTCGGAGACCCCGGACCATAGGTGCTCGGGCAAGATCGGAAGAGTTCCTGCCACCTGGTCGAGGAAGGGGGCGAAGGGAGCCGATAGGGTCAGCCTCACCGTCAGGTCGTCGATCGCCTCTGCCTCCTCGACTATACCCGAGTCCACCCACATGTAGGGGTGATCTTTGATGTACTCGACGGTGAAGACGACGTCATCGGAGGTGAAGGGCTCCCCATCATGCCAGGTGACCCCCTCCCTCAAGGTGAAGATGTAGGTGTCGTCCCCGACGAGCTCCCAACTCTCGGCTAGGGCGGGGACGTACCCGGCGTCATCCTTCCAGATCAGGGTGTCGAAGAGGAAGCTCATCCGGGTGTACCCCGGCCCCCGGGCGTAGTGGGCGTAAGGAGAGGGAAAACCCCAGTCTCCGGTGGTGTCCGCCACCGTGTATACCGGGACCGATCCTCGGTCGTCGGCAGCGGCGGGGTAGCCTGCCAAGAGCAGGACAAATAGCCCCGCCGCCAGCGCAAATATCAGCGAATATCTCATCATATGATCCTCCGTTCCTCGTACTGGATTTGTCTTACGGAATCTATGTTTCGTCTTCTTATTTATGAATCTTATTGTTTTACAATATGGATAGTACGACTATATATCGATTGTTTAATTATTCATGTCACAATACACTGATTTAGAAGATTATCATATACACTTTCAATAATTTTATCACAAAGATATGGCTTAATGCCCCGGTAATTATGACCTGACGAAAGACCGGATCTCGGATAAGGCGGATATAGAACTCCTCTTCTCGATAGAGGCGTCTGTGGTTACGGAAGTGATTTTTAAATATGATCAGATCTAGATCTGGGCTTCAGATATGGCGGATAGATGGCAGAAGTGCTGGGATGTCGCCCCGGAGATATATCTCCTCCTCAAAGAGAGCGAGAGCCTGGAGGCGGCCCGGGATGTGGTCGTCGGCTACCTCCAGTCCCTCGACTGGACCCGGCAGCGGGAGGCGGTGGAGATAGACCCCTGGGACTACGTCCTCTTCAAAGAGGCGGTGGAGGGTCTGAAGAACCTCTTCTCCCCCCGAAACGAGAGGGCTGCGAAGACCTCCTCCCTGGAGTATCTCTGGGAGGCGGCGGTATCCGGAGACTCAAAGGTCGCCGACGGCTTCGTCGACGAGTTCTTCCACCTCTTCAAGGCGGTGAAGGTCCAGGCCGATGTCTACCCCTCGATGCTGATGGAGGGGATGGAGGTCCCCGACTTCGAGAGGTACGAGGGGCGAGAGGCAGCAGAGAGGCGGTCTCTCTACCTGGACGAGATGGGCCGAAGGATGGACGGCTACCTCGCCAGGTATCGAAGCGGCCTCGACCCCGATATCGCCGAGGCGGGGGCCCAGAATAAGGCGAGGATCCTCTCGATCCTGGGCGGCGATGAGGAGGAGTGGTCCGACTGGAGGTGGCAGTTCCGCAACGTCTTCAAGGACGCCGACGGTCTCGCCCTCATAAAAGAGATCATCCGCCTCAGCCCCGAGCACGAGGAGTCCATCCCCCTCGCCTTGGAGAAGGGGATTCCTTTCGGCGTCACCCCCCACTACCTATCGCTGATGGACAGAGATCCCGGCGACCTCGACTTCGCCCTCAGACAGCAGGTCTTCCCTCCCCTCAGGTACGTCCAGAAGATGATCGCCCATAGGGTCGACCGGAAGTGGGCCTTCGACTTCATGAGGGAGTATGATACCTCCCCGGCCGACCTCGTCACCCGTCGCTACCCCCGGGTTGCGATAATAAAGCCCTACGACTCCTGCCCCCAGATCTGCGTCTACTGCCAGAGGAACTGGGAGATCACCGCCCCCTTCATGCCCTCAGCGATGGCGTCCGTGGAGAAGATCGAAGCTGCCCTCGACTGGTACGCCGACCACGACCAGATGATGGACGTCCTCGTCACCGGCGGCGACCCCCTGGTGATGGCCGACGACCGGATCGACAGGATCCTGGGCCGCCTCGCCGAGATGGACCAGATCGTCAGCATCAGGATCGCCACCAGAACCCCCATCACCGTACCCCAGAGGATAACCGAGGAGCTCTGTGAGATCTTCGGCTCTTACCACGACCTGGGGAGAAGGAGCCTCTCCGTCGTCACCCACTTCATGCACCCCCGAGAGGTGACGCGAGATACCCTGGAGGCGATCAGAAGGATCCGGGTCCTGGGGATGGACGTCTACAACCAGCAGGTCTTCACCTTCGCCAACAGCCGGCGGTTTGAGACGGCGGCGCTCCGGATAGTCCTGAAGAAGATCGGGGTCGACCCCTACTACACCTTCAACATGAAGGGTAAGAGCGAGATGGAGGAGTACAGCGTTCCCATTGCCCGGATCCTCCAGGAGCAGAAAGAGGAGGCCCGCCTCCTGCCGGGGATCTTCAGGACCGACGAGCCGGTCTTCAACGTCCCCTTCCTCGGAAAAGACCACCTCCGGGCCTGGCAGAACCACGAGATCATAGCGATCCAGCCCGACGGCCGCCGTACTTACCGTTTCCTCCCCTGGGAGAAGAACATCGTCCAGGTGAAGCCCTACATCTACGACGACGTCAGCATAAGCCGCTACCTCGAGAGGCTGAGAGAAAGGGGCGAGGACCCGCAGGATTACAGGTCGATATGGTACTACTACTAACGGAAAGATACGTATCAGTGTTCTTACTTCATTGGTCATCGGTTAAGCCCACCACTCCTCTGTAAATCGCTTTCTAGTCACATGCGGATCAACCGCCTCACTCATGCTAAATTCTAAAGATGCTTTTAAGGAAGTTTCTAATACCATATGACTAAAGGACGCTAGCCAGTAAAGAACTTGCGTTTTCCGTAAAGATATTGCTCCATCTAAGGGTGGTGAATCTTGCCATCTTAACCTCGGGATTTATGGCTCGCAGAACTTTATAAATTTTCCTACAAATTATTAGCGTAAGTATAGCTATCCAGATCATGGCCTCTATCACTTGTGGATTTGACGTAGGAACCATATCAAGTGCGTACCTGCTCTTGAGTTCTTTAAACAGGATCTCGATCTCCCACCGGGCCCCGTAGAGCCTCGCTACTTCTTCAGGTTCCAATAACTCTGGAGATATATTTGTGACATACAAATGATACTTATCTTCATCCTCGTTGTATATTCCCACCAGCCTGAACCGCTCGATGTCCTTTTTCTCCTTGCCTCGATAAGCTCGGCGGC
>JARFPK010000039.1 GCA_029167045.1 Candidatus Methanocrinis natronophilus | reverse complement strand
ATGAATGTCCTCAATGCGGGCTGGTCATGGACCGTGACGAGAATGCAGCGATAAACATTCTGAGACTGGGGCTACAGTCTCTGCCAAAAGCTAGAAGCCCCGCCCTTCAGGGCGGGGAGTAGTCACATGAAGCCTCCGATTTCATAGATAATGCCTCCTATCCGGATCCGGCCTGAGTTTGAGGTCGACGAAAGGTTTATATAATAACCAGAGGTTACTAACCCGTAATTACCTTTTGAGTGATGGTTTTGGATCCTGTGGAGATTCTGGACATACTGGGGAACGAGAACCGGAGGAGGATACTTCAGCTCCTCTCCTGCCGCCCCTTCTACTTCAGCGAGATGGCCAAGAGGCTGGACCTGGGGCCCAAGGCGGTGATAGACCACCTGGAGATGCTGGAGCGGGCCGGGCTCGTCGAGTGCTACCGGGACGACCGGAGGCGCAAGTATTTCAGGATAAGAGAGAACGTCGTCCTGGAGGTCGCCTTCTCCCCCCACTCCTACGGCGTCAGGACCTACAGCCCCGACTCTTCTCCGAAGAGGGCCGCCACCACCTCTACCACCTCTTCCCGGAGCTCATCGGTCCGCGACGATGATCACTCCCTGGAGCTGGAGGCGATCTACTCCAGTCTTCGGGACCTGGAGGTGGAGAGGCTCCGGCTGAGGCGGCTCCTCCAGGAGATCGACTCCCAGGGTACGCTCTTCAGAAGGCTCGCTATGGGGCTGATAGAGAGTGCCGCCTCCGACCAGCTGGAGGCGGAGATACTGTCCGCCCTAATCTCCGGGGAGTCGGCGACGGAGGATCTAGCCCGGAGGCTGGGGATACCGCCGGCGGTGGCGGAGGAGCGGCTCCGGCGGCTCGCGGAGGAGGGGAAGGTTCAAAAGAGGAACGGGACGTGGACGATATGAGGGATCTGGGATCTCGATCAGCATGAATAAGACCATAACGCTCAAGGTGGCCGAGGCCTACCACAGGGACGTCGGCCGGGGGATCGCCAGGCTAAGCCAGGACCATATCCGGGATATGGGGGTCGAGGGCGGGGGCATCGTGGAGATCCAGGGGAGGCGGAGCGTCTACGCCGTAGCATGGCAGGCTTCGCCCAAGGACCCTCCCGACCAGGTCAGGATAGACGGAAACCTTAGGTCCAACCTTGGGGTCGGTATAGACGAGAGGGTCTCCGTCAGGAGGAGCGAGGCCAGGCCTGCCAAAAGGGTAGTAGTCGCTCCCACCACCAGGACGAGGCTCGCCGGAGGTGCCCAGTACCTCCACCGGATCCTCATGGGAAGGCCCATCGTCAAAGGCGAGCAGCTGAAGGTGGAGATGATCTCTTCATCCCTGGGCTTTGTGGTGGTCGGCACGGCCCCTAAGGGGCCTGTAGTCGTCACCTCAGAGACGGATATAAGGATCCTGAAGGAGACCCTGGAGGAGATGGCAGGAAGGGACGTCTCCTACGAGGATATCGGAGGCCTCGCCAGGGAGATCAGGATGGTGAGGGAGATGATCGAGCTGCCGCTGCGCCATCCCGAGATCTTCTCGAAGCTCGGGATCCGGCCGCCCCAGGGGCTTCTCCTTCACGGTCCGCCGGGGACGGGAAAGACCCTCATCGCCAGGGCGGTGGCGAGCGAGACGGAGGCGAACTTCGTCAGCCTCAGCGGCCCCGAGGTGACGTCGAAGTTTTACGGCGAGTCGGAGAAGAGGCTCCGGGAGATCTTCGAGGAGGCAGAGAGGAATGCTCCCTCCATCGTATTCATCGACGAGATCGATTCGATAGCCCCCAAGAGGGAGGAGGTGGCCGGCGACCTGGAACTGAGGGTGGTGGCCCAGCTCCTCTCCCTTATGGACGGCCTCGCCTCCAGAGGAGAGGTGGTCGTCATCGCCGCCACCAACAGACCCAACTCCCTGGACCCGGCGATCCGGAGGGGAGGCAGGTTCGATCGGGAGATCGAGGTGGGGATCCCTGACAAGAACGGGAGGCTCGAGATCCTCTACGTCCATACACGCGGGATGCCCCTCGCCGGGGACGTCGGCCTGGAGGATATCGCCGAGATGACCCACGGCTTTGTGGGGGCTGATATCGCGTCGCTATGCAAGGAGGCGGCGATGCACACACTGAAGAGGCTGATCCCCGACCTCGACTCTGAGGAGGAGATACCGATGAGGGTCCTGGAAGGGCTGAAGGTGACGGCGGAGGACTTCAGGTTCGCCCTGAAGATGATCGAACCCTCCGCCATGAGGGAGGTCTTCGTGGAGGTGGCAGAGGTCCACTGGGACGAGGTGGGGGGGCTGGAGCTGGCGAAGCAGGAGCTGGTGGAGGCGGTGGAATGGCCTCTGAAGTATCCCGAAGCCTTCGACTCAGTAGGGATCAGGCCTCCCCGGGGCGTCCTCCTCATAGGCCCCCCGGGGACGGGAAAGACCCTCCTCGCCAAGGCGGTGGCCACCGAGAGCGGGGTCAACTTCATCTCGGTGAAGGGCCCAGAGCTCCTCTCCAAGTGGGTCGGCGAATCTGAGAGGGCGGTGAGGGAGGTATTCAGGAAGGCGAAGCAGGCCGCCCCCTCCCTCATATTCTTCGACGAGGTCGACTCCATCATCCCGGCTAGGGGGTCTGGCCTCGACTCCCACGCCACCGAGAGGGTGGTGAGCCAGTTTCTCACAGAGCTCGACGGGGTGGTGGAGTTGAAGGATGTGGTCGTCCTCGCCGCCACAAACAGGCCGGACCTCCTGGATCCCTCTCTCCTCCGGCCGGGGAGGTTCGATAGAATGATCAAGATCCCCATGCCTGATGGAAGGGCCAGGGGGATGATATTCGGTATTCACCTCTCGCAGATGCCCCTCGGTGGGGATGTCTCCATCCCCGAGCTATCGGAGATGACGGAAGGGTGGACCGGGGCGGATATCGAGACCCTCTGCCGGGAGGCGGGGATGCTCGCCCTCCGGGAGAGGATCTCTCCGGGGATGAAGCGGGAGGAGCTCGTCCTGGAGGGTGTAGAGGTGGAAGGTCGCCACTTCCGGGAGGCTTTCAGGCGGGCCAAACCCCACCTCACCCCCGAAATGGTCGCCGATTACCAGAGGGTGATGAGGGAGTTTGAGGTGTGATCTGAAATTGACTAAAGAAGAGTGGTTATACAGGGATCTGTCATATCAGGATCGGTCATCTGAGGACCGGTCGTCTCAGCATCAGTTATATAGGTTAGAAGGTCCCACCATGAGTGAGAGGGCCGATATTTTGCTGGACGAAGAGAAGAAGGATCTCCTCGGCACTACCGAGTTCGAGGACACCAGCGGTGTGAAAGTGCCTGAGAGCCTGATAGACCAGGTCATAGGCCAGGACGAGGCGGTGGAGGTGATAAAGAAGGCGGCCCATCAGCGCCGCCATGTGATGCTCATCGGCTCCCCCGGCACAGGCAAATCGATGCTGGGAAAGGCGATGAGCGAGCTACTCCCTGTGGAGGATCTCCAGGACGTCCTCGTCTACAACAACCCCGAAGAGAACAACAACCCCAAGATCCGAGTCGTCCCGGCGAGTAGGGGGAGACAGATAGTCGACGCCCACAAGATGGAGGCGAGGAAGAAGGCCCAGACGAGGAACATGTTCTTCATGCTCATTGTGATGGGCCTGCTCGTCTACGCTTACTACATGGGCCAGCTCCTCTTCGGGATCATAGCCGCCGCCCTGATATTCCTCACCATGAGGTACTTCATCCCCAAGGACGACTCCATCGTCCCTAAGCTTCTCGTAGACAACAGCAAACAGAAGAAGGCCCCTTACGTCGACGCCACGGGCGCCCACGCCGGGTCCCTCCTGGGGGACGTCCGCCACGACCCCTTCCAGTCCGGAGGGCTTGAGACCCCGAGCCACGATCGGGTGGAGTGCGGCGCCATCCACAGGGCCCACAAAGGGGTCCTATTCATCGACGAGGTGAACACCCTCCGCCCCGAGTCCCAGCAGAGCCTTCTCACCTCCCTCCAGGAGGGGGAGTACCCCATCACCGGCCAGTCGGAGCGGTCCTCTGGAGCCCTCGTCAGGACCGAGCCCGTACCATGCGACTTCGTCATGATCGCAGCAGGGAACCTGGACGCCATGGGGGGGATGCACCCTGCCCTGCGGTCCAGGATCAAGGGGTACGGCTACGAGGTCTACATGAAGGACACCATGGAGGATACCGTCGAGAACCGGGAGAAGCTCGTCCGGTTCGTGGCCCAGGAGGTGACCCGGGACGGTAAGATCCCCCACTTCACGAGGGACGCCGTCGCCGATATCGTCCGGGAGGCGAAGAGGAGGGCCGGGAGGAAGGGGCATCTAACGCTCCTCCTACGGGATTTGGGAGGTCTGATCAGGGTCTCCGGGGACGTCGCCCGGTCCGAGGGAGCTCCCCTCACCGATACGAGCCACGTCCTGGAGGCGAAGAAGATGGCCCGGTCTGTAGAGCAGCAGCTCGCCGATATGTACCTGGAGAGGAGGAAGGACTACTCCATGTTCAAGAACGCCGGGGCCGAGATCGGGAGGGTTAACGGCCTGGCGGTCATCGGCGACTCCGGTATCGTGCTGCCCATCATGGCCGAGGTTACCCCCGCCCAGTCGAAGGAGGAGGGGAAGGTGATCGCCACGGGGAGGCTCCAAGAGATAGCAAAGGAGGCGGTCCAGAACGTATCGGCCCTGATAAAGAAGTTCCTCGGGGAGGATATCACCAACAAGGATGTCCACATCCAGTTCATAGGGACCTACGAGGGGGTCGAGGGGGACAGTGCATCCATATCGATAGCAACAGCCGTGATATCGGCTCTGGAGAGCGTCCCCGTAAAGCAGAACGTGGCTATGACGGGGTCCTTATCGGTGAGGGGGGACGTCCTCCCCGTCGGGGGAGTCACCCAGAAGATAGAGGCGGCCGCCCTGGCGGGTATCACCACCGTCCTCATCCCTAAATCGAACGAGGGTGACGTCCTCCTGGACGACTCCTTCAAGGACAGGATAAAGATCATCCCCGTCACCTCCATCAGCGAGGTATTCGAGTACAGCTTCTCCGGCCAGAAGCCGAAGCTTCTGGAGAAGCTGAAGAAGTTCGCCGCGGAGAAGAAGCTCGGGATCATCCTCCCCGAGCCGATCCCGACTCCGAGCAAGGGGCTGTGACGGGGGAGGGGGGTCCCGGCCCTCTCCCCAGGCCGATCTCTTCCTGCATATGACTTCCCCTCATTTCAGTATCTCTTTTTGTTGACGTGTCTTATCATCTCGTCTTACATCAGCCGATGGTCAGGGTTAAGTCATAGAAGCTCCCTCCTCCGGTCGAATGGTCCTAGAGGGGCGAAGTTGAGAGGGAATCGGATGGAAGAATTTTTCGATCAGAGGGTGCTGCGGGGTAAAGCGACGAGGATAGTCCTGGACAACGGGGAGCCCGACGAGATATCGGAGAGCTTCTTTGTCGGCGCCGCCATCAGGGCCCTATCGGGAGGGTCCTGGGGCTTCGTCGAGACCGAGAGCCTCGACGACCTCCCCGGAGATCTGGAGACGGCGAAGAGGGCGGCCAGGAGGATCGGGGGAGACGAACATCTCGACCTCGCCCCCTCCCCCCCCGGGAGGAGCGGGAAGGTCCAGGTGAAGGAAGACCCCGCCGATCTATCCCTGGAGGAGAAGGTCGACCTCCTCCGGGAGATCGAAGGGGCGGCGATGGGACCGGGGGTCGGTTCGACCCAGGCGGTCTACAACGAGGTGATCGTCAAGAACCGCTATACCAGCTCCGACGGCCGGGACCTGGAGGGCGAGGCGACGAGGGTCGGCTTTTACGTCACCGCCGTCGCCAGCCGGGGCGGCGTCTATCAGGCGGGGATGGAGAGCCGGGCCGGTGCTTGCGGCCTGGAGCTCTTCGCCGACGTCGATGCGGTGGGCTTAGCCCGGCGGGCGAGGGAGACGGCCGTCGCCCTCCTCGACGCGAAAGCTCCGAAGGGGGGGAGCTATCCGGTCGTCGTCGACCAGGAGCTAGGCGGCGTCTTCGTCCACGAGGCTGTCGGCCACGCCGTCGAGGCTGACATAGTCCTGGAGGGCGGATCGATCCTGGAGGGGAAGATCGGCGAGAGGATCGGTTCAGAGCTCGTCACCGTGAAGGACGACCCGGGCCTCCCCCTATACGGAGGCTACCTCTTCGATGATGAGGGGTCCGGTCCCGCCGAGACGGTCCTCGTCGAGGAGGGGTTTCTTCGGTCCTACCTCCATTCCCGGGAGACGGCGGGCCGCCTGGGTGGGGTCCCGCGAAACGCCCGGGCGCAAGGAAACTCCAGGCCGGTCGTCAGAATGTCCAACACCTATATAGCTCAGCCGAAGGACGGCTGGACCCTGGTCGAGATCCTGGAGGAGATTAAGGACGGGGTCTACCTTTTGGGAAGCAGAGGCGGTCAGGTCTCCACCGCCGAGGGGGTCTTCCAGTTCAACGCCAAGCGCGGCTACCTGGTGGAGGGGGGGGAGGTGGGCCCCCTCTTGAGGGACGTATCCCTCTCGGGCCATATCCTGGAGATTCTGGAGAGGGTGAAAGCCGTCGGCGACGACCTTTTATTCAATAGCGGACGGTGCGGAAAGTCCGGTCAGCTCGTCCCGGTGAGCGACGGATCGCCCCACATGCTCATAGAGGAGGCGACGGTGGGGGGGGCAGGATGAAGGACGGAAGGGTCAACCGGATTTTGAGATAGTCCTCTTTTGAATAAGGGGACTGACCATCGTCAGGAAGGTATAAAGCCGATCATCGGCAATCTGAACCCTAAATGGACAATCCCGGCTGTGATCTTCTTTGAAAGCGGTTATACTGGCGGCAGGAGAGGGGAGGAGGTGCAGACCCCTTACCCAGACCCGATCTAAGGTGATGCTCTCGGTGAGAAACAGGCCTTTCATGGAACATGTCATAAGGGCCCTGGCGGCGGGGGGTGTGCGGGACCTGGTGGTGGTCGTCGGATACCAGAAAGAGAGGGTCATGGACCACTTCGGCGACGGGATACACTACGGGGTGAATATCGAATATGTCGTCCAGGAGAAGCAGCTCGGGACCGCCGACGCCCTGAGCAGAGTTAGATCTTACGTCGAGGGCCCCATCCTGGTGATCAATGGCGATAATCTGGTGGACGAGCGGGCGATAGATGACGTCCTCCGGGCGGAGGGGGAGAACGTGATGCTGGCCGTCCTTCGGGAGGAGGCCGGTGATTACGGGGTGCTGACCGTGGAGGAGGGGAGGGTCACCAAAATCGTGGAGAAGCCCGGTCGTCCCTTTTCGGGGATAATAAATACAGGGTTATACAGGTTCAGTCCGGATATCTTTGATGAGCTTCAGAAGACGCCGATATCTGAGAGGGGTTCTTACGAGTTGACCCAGACCATCGCTCACATGATAGAGGAAGGGCGAGATGTGAGGGCTAAGATAACTTCGGGGGTCTGGGCGGACGCCATATTCGCCTGGGAGCTCTTGGAGGCGAACAGCAGCGTTCCGGGGATCATTGAGCCGAGGGTCGAGGGCGAGATAGAGGCCGGGGCGGTGGTCCGAGGCCCGGTAGAGATAGGAAGGGGTAGTGTGGTCAGGTCGGGATCTTACATCGTCGGACCCGTCTCAATTGGCAAGAACTGTGATATTGGGCCGAACGTCACAGTTCTTCCAACGACCTCCATCGGCGACTATGTCCATATCGGATCTCATACCGAGATCAGAAACAGCATAATTATGAACGGCGGAAGGATCGGAACCGGAGCGGTGGTATCCAGTTCGATCCTTGGGGCGAGCTCCAGTTTCGGGGATCATCTGATCGTGGAGTCGGGGGAGTCTGCGGTCGTGATAGAG
Source organism: Candidatus Methanocrinis natronophilus (assembly GCA_029167045.1). Classification (GTDB taxonomy): domain Archaea; phylum Halobacteriota; class Methanosarcinia; order Methanotrichales; family Methanotrichaceae; genus Methanocrinis; species Methanocrinis natronophilus. The sequence goes on along the minus strand of JARFPK010000039.1, from coordinate 14,958 downwards.
GACGAGTTCCATATGGCCGAGTTCGGCGCGGTGGTGGCGGACAACGTGGTGGCGGGTGCGAGGGTGATGATGCTCCCTGGAACGATGGTGGGTACCGGATCGAAGATCGGTTCCGGGGCAAAGGTCTGCGGGTGGATAGAACGAGGGAGCAGGGTGATCTGAGATGTGCGGCATAGTGGGATACGCAGGCTGCGATAAGGCGGGACCTGTCCTCTTTGACACCCTCAAGAGGTTGGAGTATCGAGGATACGACTCCGCCGGCGTTGCCATCATCTCGGATGGCGATCTACTGGTCTTGAAGGCTGCGGGAAGGATAGCTGACCTCGAGAAATCCTATCTGAGAGGTGGATCACTCGGATCTTCCACCGGAATAGGTCACACCAGGTGGGCGACCCACGGCCCTCCGACGACGGAGAACGCCCATCCCCACGTCTCCGGTGACGTTGCCGTCGTCCACAACGGGATCATCCAAAACTACCTGGAGCTCAAAGAGGATCTCTTGAGGAGGGGCTTCGTCTTCAGGTCTGATACGGATACTGAGGTGCTGGCCCACCTGATCGGTTCTTTTTATATGGGGGATCTTGAAGAGGCGGTGAGGTCTGCGGTCTGTCGGGTGGAGGGGTCTTACGCCATTGCGGCGCTGGCCAGGGGCTCGAGCCGCCTCGTCTGCGCCAGGAACGAGAGCCCCCTTGTCATAGGCATCGGGAAAGGTGCCAACTATGTAGCATCCGACGTCTCCGCCCTTCTCCCCTATACTCGGGATATCGTCAGGATGAACGACGGAGAGATCGCCGTCATAGATCACGAGAGGGTAGTTCTGAGAGATCTCAGCGGAATCTTGCTCCCTCTGGATCTGGAGAGGGTCGACTGGGACGTCGAAGCCGCCGAGAGGGCGGGATATCCTCACTTCATGCTCAAAGAGATCCACGAGCAGCCACGATCGGTCCAGGAGACGATCGCCACAAGGGTTTCAGAGATGGATGGCGACGTCAGGATCGACATCGGCCTGACGGTCGATGAGATCAGGGCCCTGGAACGAGTCTCGATCGTCGCTTGCGGGACCTCTTACCATGCCGCAGTCCTGGCTAAATACCTCTATCCCAAGGCCGCGGGGCTTCCCGTCGACGTGGAGGTGGCGTCGGAGTTTCAGCATCATCTCCTGCGGCCTGGAACGCTTCTATTGAGCATCACCCAGTCCGGCGAGACCGCCGATACCCTGAGCGCCATGAAGAGGGCCAGCACCTTCGGAGTAAAGCGGATCGCCATAAGCAACGTCGTGGGCAGCACCGTCACCCGGATGGTCGACGAGACGATATACACCCGGTGCGGTCCTGAGATCGGCGTGGCGGCGACAAAGACCTTTACAGGCCAGCTCGTATCCCTGATCCTCCTCGGGATAAAGCTCGGTAGGGGAAAAAACCACCTAAGCTACGAGAACTCAAGAAAGATGCTGGTGGAGCTGACGAGGCTTCCGGGGCAGATCCAGGAGGTATTGGAGAGGCGTGACCAGATACGGGAGATCGCGGAGAAGTACGCCAATAGCGATAGGTATTTCTTCATCGGTCGAGATTATCTCTATCCGATAGCCCTCGAAGGGGCGCTGAAGATGAAGGAGATATCTTACATCTCCGCAGAGGGTTATCCTGGCGGCGAGCTGAAGCACGGCCCCCTCGCCCTCATCACCGAAGGAACCCCCGTCGTCGCCCTCGCGACCTTCGGCAAGAAGATCCAGGCGAACATCAAGGAGGTGAGGGCGAGGGGTGCAGACGTCATCGCCTTCGCCTCCGAGGGTGATCCCGACATCTCAAAGATCGCAAACACCGTGGTGGAGCTCCCGGTGGCGAGGCCGGTCTTATCCTCCGTCCTTTGCACCGTGGCGCTCCAGCTCCTGGCATACTACACCGCCGACGCCAGGGGGCTTCCCATAGATAAGCCCAGGAACCTGGCGAAGAGCGTGACGGTGGAGTGAACGGACTTCAGGAGAATCTCAGCTCAAAGCAGTCGAAGACCACATCGGCATCCTCTGGGTCCATGAACCTCAAGCTGAGGCTCTCGATCTCTTCTTCAGAGAATAATTCATCGTAGACTCCGACTTGTAGCCCCTTGCGAGCCAGAACCCTCGCCAGGGCGAGGTTTCTGCTGTGATACAGCTCTTTGACACCCTTTCGATATGTAATGCCCCGCAGGCAGATCTTTATCTGGCTCAACGGTCTATCTATCTTGAGGGCTTTGAGAACGATCCTCTCCGCCCAGTAGCCGACCATCTCGTCGTTGATCTTCCTCGAGCACCTCTGAAGCTCGACAAAGCCGAACTTCTCCCTCTTCTCCATCTCGTTGATCAAGAACCAGGGATATACGGGGATGCAGTGCCCACCTACGCCGGTCGACGGGAGATGAATGTGACAGTAATCGTGGTTTGCATACTCCCTCGCCTCATTAAAGTCGATGTTTAATTCCTCAGAAATCTTCAATATTTCGTTGGCCAACGCGATGTTGACATCCCTGTAACATCCCTCGACTATCTTGACGAATTCCGCTACCCTAGAGCTGGTAACTCTTTGAAGGTTCGGGATGAATTTTCGGTATAAATCGAAGGCAAGCCGTCCGCTCTCTTCATCTGCGCCCCCCACTATCTTGGGAAACTCTCTCAGGCGGGATATGCTGTAGCCGGTCATTATCCTCTCCGGAGAATGGGCGAGATAAAAGTCGCCGAGCTGAAGGCCGCTCTCCTCTTCCAGCCAGCCTCGGATCATGGTCTCGGTGGTAGTGGGCGGAACCGTCGTCTCCAAGACCACCAGATCGCCCTTCTTTAGGATCTTGCCTATGGACCGAAAGGCCTCTTCCAGAATGTTGAAATCCGGATTGTGGCCCTCATCGATCAATAGGGGGACGATGACTATGAAACTCTTGCAGCCCTTTGCGTCTTCGTATCTCGGCGTCGCTCGAAGGCTCTTTCCGCCGTATCTTTCGATCAGATCGTCGAGCCCCGCCTCTTCAGGGATCGGATTGATGCCCCTGTTTATCCTCTCGCACCTCTCCATGTCGATGTCAACCCCGATCACCTCGAAGCCGCAGTCGGCGATCACCGATGCCAGCGGGAGACCGGCGTTTCCCAAACCAACGACAGCGATATTCACTGCATATCATCCCATTTAGATTTATATAAATTATTCAAAAATGGTCCGATCATTCCCTATACCACCTGCTCTGCGATCATCAGGTTGAGAAGAGCCTCTTTTGGGGTTATTGGAAAAGGCGTACCGGTCTTCACGGAATTTATGAAGGTTTTCAGCTCTTCTTTGAGGGGTTCGACCTTGTTCACCTGAACCTTCTCGATTATATTCTCTTGTGAATATCGGGCGTTCTCGACCTCATACTTTGCCGGCTTTCTATATATGTAAACCTCTTGGTTCATGAAGTCGCCCTCGATGGTGAAGTCGTCTTCTTCAACGTGGATCGTCCTTATCTTCCTGCAGGCGATCCTGCTCGCAGACAAAGAGACGACGCAGTCTCCAAACTTAGTTACTATCTTCCGCAGGTCGTCATCTCCGAGGGAGTGGAGGTCAGAGCTCTCTTTGCCGCTGAAGAGGTAGTTCCAGAGGATGTCTATGTCGTGGATCATCAGATCCACCACCACGCCAGCATCGATTATCCTCAACGAGGCGGGGTTGTGCCTTCTTATATCTATATATCTGGGATTTTTTATGAGGCGCTTAACCTCCCCGATCATCGGATTGAACCTCTCGATATGTCCCACCCCCACCACCAGGTCATCGGGTATGATCTCCAGGAGCCTCTCTGCCTCTCTTGAGCTGGAAGCGATCGGCTTTTCGATCAGGCAGCTGACATGATTCTCTATAGCCGCCCTGGCGACGTCGAAATGGTATCTTGTAGGGACGCATATGCTGACGGCATCGACATCATCGAGCAGCGAACTGATCGATTTGGAGGGGACGGCGCCGAAGGTCTCTTCCATCTTTCCTGCCGCCTTTTCATCGGGGTCGTATACGTAGACCTCATCAGCTTCCCTCATCTCGGAATATATGCGGACGTGGTTACGCCCCATCTTCCCTGTTCCAATTACTCCAATATCCATGCCGTCCTCTCTCCATAGCCTTGGCGGAGTCGATGTTCATACGTGCCCCTCTCAGCCACAAGGGCGAGTGGACCTCTCCAGACGGAGCCGTCGAGGCGAGGGATCCCTTCATCTCATCGGGACTTTAAATCGAGGCTTCGCGCAGGATTTCCCACGACGGTCGCCCCGTCTGCTACATCTCTTGTGACCACCGACCCGGCACCCACGATAGCACCCTCGCCGATGACGATCCCCGGCAGTATCGTCGCGTTCGCCCCGATCCTGGCACCCCTCTTGATCCTGGGGCCTATAAGCTCCGCTCCCCGGACCATGTACCTGTCATTGGAGGTGACAGAGCAGGGGCCCATGAAGACGTCGTCTTCGATGATGGTGTTTGTGGTGATGTAGACGTTCGTCTGGACGCTGACTCTATCCCCTATTTCGCAATTTCCGTCGACGACGGAGTTGGTGCCGATGAGGACGTGGTCTGCGATGTCGGTATTCTCCCGGATCAGGACGTGGTGGCCGGTGCGAAACCCCTTCCCGATCCTGACGGAGGGGTATATCACGGTTCCGCTTCTTATCGTCGCTCCGTCTCCGATGACCGTCAGACCACCTTCACCGCCGACGACTACGCCGCCCTGGACGACGGATCCCCGTCCGAGGCGGACTTCTCCGAGATAGAGGGGCTCATTCATAGCTGTTCACCGTCTGGACCACCATATCTCGCTCCTCATCGGTGAGGCCTGGGTGGACCGGGATCGATATCACCCTGCGGCTCGCCTCCTCGGCGTTAGGTAGGACCAGCTCGCCATAATCCTTCAAAAAGGGCTGTTTATGGGCTGGGATGGGGTAGTGGATCCCGTAGCCTACGCCGTTCTCTTCGAGGTGCTCGATAAACTCCTCTCGCCCTTCGACCTGGATGGTGTACTGGTGGTATACGTGCTCTCTTCCTTCAGGGACGAAGGGGGTCTTTACATTCAGGTTCTTGTCGTAATAGCCGGCGTTCTCCCTCCGTCTGGCGTTGAACTCGTCGAGGTGTTTTAGCTGGGATAGGCCGATGGCGGCGGCGATGTTCGTCATCCGGTAGTTGTAGCCGAGGGTCTCGTGGACGTACCTTCTGCTCTGGCCGTGGTTTCTGAATATCCGAACCCTCTCTGCCACCTCGAGGTCAGAGGTGGTGATCATCCCCCCCTCGCCGGTGGTCATGTTCTTGGTGGGGTAGAAGCTGAAGACGCCGGCGTCTCCGATCGACCCGGCCTTCTGGCCGTGGTATTCGGCCCCGTGGGCCTGGCATGCGTCCTCTACCACCTTCAGCCCCTGATCCCGGGCGATCTCCATGATCGGCCCCATATCGCAGGGAAGGCCGTAGAGGTGGACCACGACGATCGCCGTAGTCTTCTCCGTCACCTTCTCCGCGATGAGGTCTGGGTCGATGTTGTATGTCTGCGGATCTATGTCGCAGAAGACCGGCCGCGCCCTCTGCATCATGATGCTCGTCGCCGTCGCGATGAAGGTGAAGGGTGTGGTGATGACCTCGTCTCCTTCGCCTACGCCTAAGGAAGCAAGGGCGGCGTGGAGGGCGGAGGTGCCGCTGTTGGTCGCGACTGCGTAACTTGCGCCGACGTAATCGGCGAACCTTCCCTCGAAATCGGCCACCACGTCTCCCTGGGCGAGGATGCCGCTATCGAGAACCGCTCTGATCTCTTCTATCTCCTCGCCGGAAAGTATCGGCTTTGCTACTGGAATCATCAAATCGACCTCGACAGCCTATCAAGCCGATGGCCTCCGGCGGTGCCATCCGCCGAAGGTTTACTAGGCTTCTCGGAGCTGCTTTCATTCTTCTCAATTAAATAAACGGATACGTCGGAATATAATGTCGTTTCTAATGGCAAACGCTTTCCAAAAAACGGATCTCTTACTTTCAAAGGCACTTTCCTCTCAATTATTAGTTCTAATCGGTTACATATTGCCTTAATTTCGCCATCTGAGAAGGCCGTTATATGATTTTCACACTCAATACTATACTTATGCACGAATATTGTATATAATTGCTGGATTGAGTATGGGTTTGGAACGGAAAGAATTATTCTGGAGTTACATACACGTTTGATCTCGGACAAAGCTTTGACTGGGTACTCTAAATGCTCAAGGACCTCAGACATAACAACAGTATCAAAAATACCATCTTTAAATGGAAGGTCATAGGTCGAAGCATGTACATCTATATCGCCGTAAACATCCAGACCTACATATTTATGAACTTTTCTTTTATCAATATAGTTTTTAAGATTTGCCAACCCGCAGCCAACATCTAAAACACTTCCAAAACAATATTTTGATATAACATTAAATCTATAAATGTCATCTTCGCTGTTCCAACTTTGATATTGAGTTAAGCTATGAAGATCATATCTATTTAAACGCATATTAATTCCTCATATACAGAGATCAATTTTTCCTCCATTTTCTCCCAACTATATTTATTCTCATACGCCAACCTTCCTCTTTCTCCCCTCAGATTTAATTCTATCGGATTCTCTAAATAAAATTCTATCGCTTTCGCTATTTCATTTGGATTTGTTGGATCTACAGTGATGCCACAATTATTCTCAATTACAATATGCTCCATCTCTTTAAGGTCGCTCACTATCATGGGCAATTTCATTCTCATATACTCAAATATTTTCCCAGGCGCAGCTATCGAATGATTTGGTTCAGGTTGGATTAATGAAGTACCTACATCTAGTAAAGCAAGATATGAAGGTATATCGCAATAAGGAACATGTCCAGTGAATATCACTTTTTCACTTGCACCTTCTTTTTCAGCAATAAATCTTAGATTTTCAATTTCGATTTCAGGCCCACCGATAATAAGCAATTTTATATTTTTTTTACTTGTTTTTACAAGCTTCACTGATTTAATTAAATAATCTATTCCTCGATTATCAGATAATGCTCCAACATATCCAACTATAAAATCGTCATCATTAATATCAAATTTCTTTTTGAGATCCATTGACATATCTTCCTCAATTGAATCGCTTAACAGCCTCGAATTATATATAGCAGCTATATGGTTTTGCCCCTTAATTTTAAACATATTTACCAATTCACTACTAACAGTTATCGTATAGTCCACATATTTAATTAATAAAATCTCGAAAATATATGATAGCTTCGATTTTATAACGCCTCTGGGGGCGATCATTCCTGGCCAATCTTCATGAGAGTCGTATATCAACGGTACTTTGATTCTTTTTTTAGCAACAACTCCGGACAATAGCGTGTCTAAGTCATGACAATGGATTATTTGTGGGTCAAATTCAACAGCTTTTCTCCCCATTTTTATCATTGCTATTAATTGCTGAAACCCCCTTATTAGTGAAGTACTTCTGGGTGTAGAAAGCCTCTGAAATATGCGCACGATTTTTATGTTCTCAAATACCTCCGTACGAGGTAGACCTTTCAGATCTTTGCCAACTCCTGTAAAATCTACTGCCCAGCACACAATAGTAACGTCATGGCCTTTCCTTATCAAACCTTTTGCCTCTTTATATGGTCTAGGATCTATATGTGGGTGTAAGAAATCATGTCCTAATATCATACAAATCTTCATTCTTTATACCTCATAGTTGCTTTTCTTTATCATTTACTATATCCGTCTTTTCAATTAAGATCCTCAACCACAGTTCTGCATTGATTAGCCTCCACAGCATCTCGCAGTGGTTTCTTCTACCAGCCTCATGGTCCTCGAGAAGCTTCATAACTTCTTCCTGCTTCCAGTAGGTTCTAGATCTGAACTGCTGAGAGATGAATATATCCTTAGCAAAGCCTACGAGTTCGTCTGATGCCATCCATTCGCCGTCTGGCGTCGCAAAGCCGATTTTATCCCGCCTTCCCACAATCCTATCCGGGACCAGCCCTCTAATGGCTTTCCTGAATATATACTTGGTCACACCGTCCCTGATCTTGAAGTGGGATGGAAGAGAAGATACCAGCTCGACGAGCCTGTAATCGAGGAAGGGAACTCTGGCCTCGATGGACCACCTCATAGAGTTCTTGTCTTCATATCTCAGAAGTTGGGGGAGGCCGTCCCTTGTCAGGTTGCTGTAGAGAGCTCGGTTCAAATCGAAACCTCTCTCTGAAAGGATTTCGGTGGGGCCCGAGAGGTGGACTGCATTCAAGTGTTTTGTATGTTTAGATAAATATATTTTGAATAATCGGCTGGAGAATCCGATCATTGAAAGAAGGCTTGCAGCAGGGAATATCAGAAGGTCTTTCATATTGTAGTTGACGGTCTTCGCCACCTTCAGCCCTTCTCTGATCCTCAAATTCAGTAATGACTCAAATAAATAATATTTATAATAAATAAAGTAGCCGCTGAAGAGTTCATCCGCACCCTGTCCATCTAGCAGAACTTTCATATCATTTTTATGGGCCATCTCCATAACCTTATATTGACCATAGATGCTCAATGAACCAAAGGGCTCTTCCTGAGTCCGGATGAGATCGTAGAGATCATCCATCAGATCTTCGGTGGTGGGGCTGAACCTATGAGATTCAGCCTCTGTGGCGGCTACAACCTCGTCGATATAGGTGGATTCATCGATCTTATACCCAGGAAATATCATCGAAAAGGTCTTAATCTTGGTGTCTTTGGCCAGTTTTCTCATGGCACAGACTATAGACGAGGAGTCGATACCACCGCTGAGGCATGATCCGACGGGTACGTCTGCAATCATCCGATGACGTACGCTATCCTCAAATAGATCTCGGATCTCTCTTATCAGATCTTCCTCTGAAATCGGTCCTGGGCCTATGACTGCCCTGCTCTTCAGATCATACCATTTAAATTTTTCAAATGATTTGTTTGTAAGGTCGTATATTAGGATCTCTCCGGGCATTAACCTGTAAATTCCCTGAAAGAACGTTTCCTCCGAGTAGTCCAATAAGCCGAAGGAGAGATACTCGTAGAGGGCCTTCTCATTGGGAGAGCGTTCTATGTTGTGGACCAGAATCCCCTTGATCTCTGAAGAGAAGATCATCCCCTTGGAATTCAATTGATAATAAAGGGGCTTGACTCCGAACCGATCCCTGCTCAGAAATAGAAGTCGCTTCTTCTTGTCGTATATCCCAAAGGCCCACATGCCGTTGAACCTTTCGAGGCAATCATATCCCCATTCCTCATAAGCGTGGATTACGACCTCGGTATCGGTCTCTGATTTGAATTCGTGTCCTATATCCTGGAGTTCATATTTAATACTTTCGTAATTATAAATTTCTCCGTTGAATACTATCCAGGCGCTCTCGTCCTCGTTGGCCATAGGCTGTCTCCCTGCTGATGATAGATCTATGATTGAGAGCCTTCTGTGGCCTATGGAGACTTCATCGTTTACATATGTACCATCGCCATCTGGACCGCGGTGTCTTGTGGCGTCGTTCATCATCTCGATTAATCTTTCATCATCCCAGGTGAATCCATTAATGGCACACATCAGATGGTCCCTTCGATTTTCTTATTGCCACGCCTTTATCTTCCACTCCCGATTTAATATAGTCCCACCTTTCTCTCTCGTCCGACCTTTTATTTTTTAATAAGTATACTGCGGCGTCGGTGGTCTCAGCCTTTCATCCCCCATTCGTTTCTCTGATATAACTCTATCCATCCGTCTTTCAGATCTCTTCGACCTCATCCATGTATAGGCATGTTCTTTCTTCTGCTCTCCTCTGTATCTTAGATTAAGGCATTATATATTATTTGATGTTTACTGACATCTTGAAGAACGATATCTCTTCTTTCGTCATCCCCTTCAGAAGGAGAAGAACTCCAGCATATACAAGGACACAAACAGCAATGACGATTATCAGACTCGACACACCTTCAGGATACCATCTTAAAATTATAAGAGACATTATGATCGATGCAAATATGCTTTTAAGTATAAATCTTATGTTCAAGTCAAATTTCAGATATCTGAAAGAATAATATGTACCTACAAAGAATATTAGAATATATGCCAAGAGAGTAGACGCGGCAGCCCCGACTATTCCGATTAATGGGATCAAAGCCAGATTCATCGAGAGGTTCAACACGGCAGCTACGGTATATAAAGATCCCATTATGGCGGTCTTCTTCTCCATTATTATTATATGAGTTATTATTACAGAGGCTCCAAAAAAGACCGTTCCAAAGGCGACGAGGGGCGTGATGAGGTACCCCTCCTCGGCGATCTCCGGCGTAGAAAGAATGGTTAGGAGCGGCTTTGAGAGGAGAGAGAGGCCGAAGGCAGAGGGTATCGCCAATAACAAAAAATATTTTAGTGAATACTTAAGAAAATCCCCGGCCGTCGCTTTATCATTTGAGTCGTAATACCTGGATAGAGTCGCGGGCAGTATCAATCCGAGGGGGGCAATAAACATGCTTATCATATACCCTAATGTATACCCTGGCGAATAATATCCGACAAATGCCGCCCCCATCAATATCCCGATGATGTATCTGTCGCTAGAATTTATCAGCCAGCTCGAAAGACTCCCCGGGACGGTGGGGAGGCCAAAGGCCAGGTATTCTCTGGTTTTCTCGAACCTGGGCATTTTGACCCCTATCTCTGCGACTATGGGAACGGCCATTATGATGAACATTGAGATCCGGGCAATTAAAATGCCGATGGCAACTCCTGTGATCCCGTATCCTGAAAGGACGAAATATGCTATGAGAAGTATATTTAAAATTGTTTGCATGAATATGAATGATGAATAACGCTTCATATGTTGAAATGTTCTAAAATAATTATATTGTAAGCTGTTGAGGCATTCTACAAAGATGATCATAGATAAGATCTTTACAACAGTTTGATTGTCATCGAAGAGGATCGAAGCGATGAGGTCGGAGGATAGGAAGAGCGCCAGGGAGGTAATGGCGCCCATGAATATTACGATAAAATATATAGAATAAAACCCCTCCCGGACCGTCTCTCGATCTTTCTCCCCCGCCAAAAATCTAACCATGGTGTATGGTAGACCAAGAAGGACGATGGACGGTATCAACCCGATGGTAACGATGATCTGTGCATAAACTCCGTATTCTTCGACGGGAAGGTTCTTGGTCAGGATCGGTAGTAGTATAACCCCGCTGAGGCTGACGAGCAGGTTTGTTACGCCTATGAGTCCTATCCTCTGCGCGAAGAGCCTGTACTCGCTTAATGTCATCGCACCTTTGATCCTCTTGAAAAACCCCTACGTTTAATATTATTACTAAATTTTAATACAATTTTGTATTCCTTTGTCAGGTTACCTTCTCGTACACCTCTCTTATCGTTTCCTGGTTCATCTCCCAGATCCTGAAGTCCTCTTTATTAAGCGCCTCTGGCCTCCTCTGGAGATTTGCCCTTATCGTCTCCTCTAGTTGGGAGCTTTTCACCACGACCAGGTTCTTCCTCTCTTCCTCTTTGGTGACCCCTGAGGCTACCACCAGCTTTCCGAGGTTCAGGTACTCGTTGAGCTTCCAGACGCTCTTATCGGTAGCGTAAGGCGTTAAAATGGTTTCGTTCATGGGAATAAGGCACAACTTAGCCCTTCTTATCAATCTTGCTACCTCATCGTGAGGCTGCCACCCAAGAAGCTTCGCATGCTTATGCTTTCTTCGCAGATGCCATCTTGCGAAGGGTCCATCTCCGACGATCCATATCTCCTCATCGGGGAAATTCTGCACAATATTCATAAGATTTTTTACTCCTTCCTGATGGCTGATCCTCCCTACGAATACCATCGCTTCATCGCTTGAGTCGACATTCTCACTTTTTTTTATGAAACTTCTTTTTGGGTAATTGGGAATTACATGGATATCCGCCTCTTCAGCCCCTATATAGGACCTCACCTTCTCCCCCAGGGGATAATTGACCGTGGTGATGGCATCGGCCGACGAAGCCAGATTTCTTTCGAAATGCTCACCCACTATCTTACCAAGGGGGCCGAAGGTCATCTGCATCTCAACCCCCCACGGAGACCTATAGTCGTAGATGAGTTTATCGAAGTGCGAACCCCTCAATTTTGGGAGGTTTCGGTAGATGACGTCAGGGACGTTGAATACGTGAACCACCTCCGGCCTCTCGCCCTCGACGGCTTTTTCCGCCTTCCTGGCGATCTTCTCCCAATTTATGCTGTTGAATGTGGGAACCACCACATCATACCCGAGCTCTTCCAGGGTCCCTCGAAACATCTGTAATCTGGTGGTTTTTTCAGGCTGGTTGGCCAATAGCATTATCTTCATGCGAAACGCCTCAATACTTTTTCATATTCAGTGGCGATGGCCCTCCAATCGAACCTCTCGGCTACCTCCCGATGCCTCCTCTCATCTCTTGGTCGCCTGAGAATCTCCTCAACCCCTTTTATGAAGCTCTCCTTATCATCGTAAAAGACGAGTTCGTCTCCAAGAACCCTTACGAGAGACGTCATCCTGCTGGATAAGACCGGCTTTCCACAGGAGAGGTAATTGAACACCTTGCCGCCAACTGCATATTCATTCTTTTTCATTTTTTTAAGCGGATTCAATCCGATATCCATCGCGGAGATGTACCTTCCAAGCTCCGAGTATTTGACGGCTCCGGTAAAGACGATCTTGTCGGCGACCTCCAGATCCTCCGCCATCCGTCGGATCTTATCCCCGTAATCGGTGAACAATCCCGGCCCTACGACAAGCAGTTTAACGTCCAAGCTTGGGAGCGCCTCGACGACGGTCTCCAGATCCACCCAGTGCTCCAGAGAACCAACATATCCGAGAAGATCGCCCTCGAGACCAAGAGCCCTTTTCGCCTCATCGGCGGGGATGGAGCTCAGCAGGCTGGTGTCGACACCATTTGGGATCACTGCGACCTCTTCGACTCCGATCCCCTTCAAGAAGCCTTTCAGCTCTTCGGTAACCGTAATCACCGAGTCCGCCTTCCTGAGGTTGTACCTGGTCATCATCCCTACCCCGGATTTGACCAGCTTCCCGAAGGCTGAATCGGGATAATATATAGCCGCCGACTCTTCGAGATGGTCGAGATAATCGAAGACGATGGGGACCTTCAAAAAGTTTGCCATGAGGGAGGGGAGGATATTCGCTGAAACCACCAGGTCGATCTCCTCTCTTTTGACGGTCTCTCTCATCTTCAAAAGGTGATGAGGGAAGTTTAATATATAATATAGTGATGGGTCGTCGACATCTGCGAGCCCTGCGTCGACGAGGATGCAGTTCGTATCTCTTGGAGGCTCATCTTTGAACCTCTTGAGATCGAAGTGGAGGACATGCACTTCATGTTCTTCTGCCAATATGTCGAATATGAAGTTTAGCCTATTGGGGATGGGGTGCCTGATCCAATCGGTGGTGGGTATAACGAGTATCTTCAATGGGAACACCTTTAATATATAACTTTTTATATGATTTTTCTATATTCCAGATTGGGATAATGTGTATCATATTTCATCCGAAGGCCCCGTCATCAAGCTCCTCCCCGTAAACCCCTTCGGCAGCAGCTCTGCGACCGTCGCGATCTCCGCATCCCCCCGGACGTTCGCCATGACCACCTTGATATACCCTCCGAACTCGATGAGGCTCTGCCTGCAAATACCGCAGGGGGCGACGGGCTCCCCCGCCTCCGCCACCACCGCCAGGGCCTCAAACTCCCTCTCTCCTTGCGATACCGCCTTCGCCAGAGCCGCCCTCTCGGCGCAGATGGCGGCACCGGAAGAGGCGTTCTCTACGTTGGCGGCGGAGTACACCTTTCCGCTCCTGGCGAGGATGGCCGCGCCGACCCGAAAGCCGGAGTAGGGGGCGTAAGACCTCTTCAACGCCTCCTTCGCCTCCTCGATCAGCCGGTCGTAGCCGCCCTGGTATGGGTGGGGTCCGCTGCGGAGGGAGCCGATGTACATGCACTCTTCGGGGGGGATATTCGGGATCCGCATATCTTCGCCGTCATCGGCGAGCCGCACGGGGGCTCCCCTTATTATCACCGCCGGTATCCCCTCGTCCCCCTCCCCCATGACGACCTCCGCCGCCGAGACGAGGTTGTCGGCGACGGCCTTCCTCGTTATCATCAGGGGCCGTCCGAAGAGGTCCTTCTGCCCCCTCACGTCCTCGACGGGTACGACGCCGTCGCAGGCGAGGGCGACGCCGACGCAGCCGAGGCGGAGGGGGTGGGTCCTGCTGTCTCCGACGATGACGCCGATCTTCTTGCCGGAGGCCTCTTCCAGCCTCTTCCTCACCTCCGCTGCCGACCTTCTGGGATCTTTCGGGAATATGACGACATGCCCCGGCGGCGCGTTGGAGTGGTCGATCCCTCCGTTGGGGTATAGAAACCCGTCTTTTATCGTCAGAACGACCCCCGGGATACCGCCGATGATCCGGTCGGAGGATCTGATGATCAGCTCCATCTCCCTAGGATCTTTATCGTACCTCTCCGCCAGCTCGCAGGCTCTGGCCCCTGGGGTGACTTGAGAGAGGTTCACGACCCCCCCTTCAGCGGTGGCGACGGCGCTCTCGGCGACCACCAGGACGTCTCCGTCGGCGAGCGCCAGCCCCGCTCTATCCATCCCCCGGAGGATCGCCTCCGCCAGGTCGTCCCCAGGCCTCACCAGATCTGTCTTGATTCCGAAGAGCTCCAATTGATTCACGAAAATCTCAGCAGGATGCCCCCGACTTCAGTCGGGGGAGGAATGCGTCCCTACTCCCGCTTCTCCTTGGCACCGAAATGTTAATATCCATAGATAGGATATGTCTATACACATGATGCAGACGCTCAAGGTCAAACTTGAACCGACCCCAGAACAGGTTCAAGCTATTCGCGAGACGATGCATCAGTTTAACGCCGCCTGCAACTTCGTGGCTGACAAAGCGTTTGAGC
>JARFPK010000038.1 GCA_029167045.1 Candidatus Methanocrinis natronophilus | reverse complement strand
AGCTGAATAAAAGATACTCCGTCGAAGGATTGCTTACTGAGCTGGAAAAAATTAAGATCATGATCTTGCCGAATGGAGAGAAGATGACCACTGAAATATCCAAGAAACAGCGCGAAATCCTGGATGCTCTTCATATGTGTGCCTAAACGCTGGGGAGGTCAGGATAAAAGGTGAAACGCATCTGAGGATAGCGAATCTGAATGATAATCTTATTAAGATTATTCGACTATTAGGACGGGATTGTGAAAAATACTACGGATTGGAGGGTTGATGCGGAAAGCCAGATGGTGATTGAGAGTGACAAATTCAAGGAAATCTTTTGCTTCAGATGAATGATTATTTAGAGCATATATGACAAAGGCATCCCACTCTTCGAAAGGAATTTGCTCAATAGCATCAATGACGCATTTTGGAGATGCGCCTTTATTAATGTGACTGAGAGCCGCTGCCATTTCCGGATGAAATGCCCAATCCCACGGAAAAATTTGGCGTGCAATGGGATACCATTTCGTTTCAAGCGCTTCTTCTATTGACAATATTCTAAGATCAATACCAAAAGATTTCGCTAGTCTTTTCCCAGGTGCCGTGAATCCAGATGAACTAACCATCAATCCTATCTTGGCACCAACATCTTTCAGGTTGGTTATAAACGCCTCAATGTATCTTATTTCGACAGTTCTTTGGTGACACTTTGCCTCCGCCACCAAAAATGGCTGACATTCACCAGAACGACATACAGCGACATCAATTTGCCTTGTTCCTCTGCTATATCGTCCTTTAACTTTTAAGTCTTGAATAACTTCGAACATAGGCGGTGGAAAATCATACAAGAGTTTCTCATATAGAGATTTCTCGTATTCTTTTGAATCAATCGTATGCATTAGAGATATCCTTCAAAGCAGTTAATCATGCAGGTATGTTGATCAAAATATTAGAATGCGGTGTTAGCCTGCACCCTAATTTCAGATCTCAGGACGCAAATCATCGGCTCTAGCCCCTCTCGATCATGGTACCGACGCCCGTATCGGTGAAGAGCTCCAGGAGGAGGGCATGGGGCCTCCTCCCGTCGACGATGTGGGCCGACTGGACCCCGCCCTCGACGGCCCGGACGCAGGCCTCCACCTTCGGGATCATCCCGCCGGTGATCACCTTCTCGTCGACCAACCTGCTGAAGTCGGAGATCCTGAAGCTGGATATGACGGTGTTGGGATCGCTGGGATTGAGCTTCACCCCTTCGACGTCGGTGACGGAGATCAGCTTTCTCGCGCCCAGGGCGATGGCGATGACGCCGGCGGCGGTGTCGGCGTTGACGTTGAGGTTGTTTCCCTCGCCGTCGACGGCTATCGGGGATATCACCGGGATGTACCCCTTCCCGGCGGTGATGAGGAGGATCTCGGGATTGACCCTCACGACTTCACCGACCCAGCCGAGGTCGATGGGCAGCTCCTCCCCGTCGACGACGATCGGCGCCTTCTTTCTTGCCACAATCAGCTGGCCGTCTTTGCCGGAGAGGCCGATCCCCTTGCCGCCGTGCTTTCCGATGAGGGAGACGAGGCTGGAGTTGATGTTTCCCAGGAGGACCATCCTCGCGATCTCCAGGGTCTCCTCGTCGGTCACCCGCAGGCCCCCAACGAAGACGGACTTCTTCCCGAACCGGGCCATCTTCTCGGAGATTTCGGGGCCGCCGCCGTGGACGACGACGGGATGGATCCCGACATACCGGAGGAGGACGAGGTCCTGGACGAAAGTGTCCAGAACCTCCTTATCGGACATAATCGACCCGCCTATCTTTATCACCATGATCGAGTCGCAGAACTCCCGCAGGTACGGGAGCGCCTCGATGAGCACCTGTTCCCTTTTGACCGACATCCGCAGATCCTTCCCTTTTTCCTTCCCTTTTTTACTTCCCCTGGGATTTGGGAGACGATCTTTCAGTCGATGGACATCAATATGTCGCCCGGAGAGACCGTTGCTCCCACTTCGGCGTAGATCTCCGCGATGACCCCGTCCTTGTTGGCTGAGACATTGTTCTCCATCTTCATCGCCTCGAGGACGGCTACGGCGTCCCCCTTAGAGACCTTGTCGCCTTTCTTTACCAGGTAGCGTATGATGACCCCCTGCATTGGGACCGTCACGCCATCCTTTGGGGCCTTCGGCTCCGCCGCCTCGACGGAGATCCCCGCCGCAGCGACCTTGACGAGGTACGCCTCGCCGTCCACCTCGACGTTGAAGGCCGCCGGCTTTCCGCCGATGACCCCAGTCTGGAGATCTGCAGAGGCGGCCTTCTTGAGGACCTCCTCCTTAGCCTCCCCCTTTAGGAACTTCTCCGCCACCTGGGGATACAGGGCGTAGGTGAGGACGTCCTCATCCGTCCTGACGATCCCCTTCCCTTCCGCCTCGGCCTTCATCTTCTCGTACTCGGGGGCGAGGAGGTCTGCGGGCCTAACGTCGATGGACTCCTCGTCCTCCAGGATCTCGGCCTTGATCTTGGGGTTGATCTCCCCGGGAGACCGACCGTAGAGCCCCTTGACGTAATCCTTCACCTCCTTGGGGACGGCCTTGTACCTCTCGCCGGTGAGGACGTTGAGGACCGCCTGGCTTCCGACGATCTGGCTGGTGGGGGTGACGAGGGGCGGATACCCCAGATCCTCCCTGACCCTGGGGATCTCGGCGAGGACCTCTTCGTACTTGTCAAGGGCCTTCTGCTCGACGAGCTGGGAGACGAGGTTTGAGAGCATCCCGCCCGGGACCTGGTAGACGAGGACGTTGGTATCGACCCTGGCGGAGATGGGATTGAAGAGGGGGGCGTAGACCTCCATCAGCTTCTCGAAGTACCTCTTGATCTCCGTCAGGAGCTTCAGGTCGAGGCCGGTCTCGTAGGGGGTCCCCTCCAGGGCAGCGACCATCGACTCGGTGGGGGGGTGAGAGGTCCCCCAGCCTAGGGGGGATATGGCGGTGTCGAGGATGTCCACCCCCGCCTCGCAGCCGAAGAGGAAGCTCATGGGAGCCATCCCGCTGGTGCAGTGGGAGTGAAGATCGATGGGGATGTCAGTCTCCTCCTTCATCGACGCGACCAGATCGTAGGCGTCGTGGGGGAGGATGAGGCCGGCCATGTCCTTGATGCAGAGGGAGTCGCATCCAAGGTCTGCGAGCTCCACCGCCATCTTGGTGAACTGGCCTATGGAATGGACAGGGCTTGTGGTGTAGCAGACGCAGCCCTGGACGTGGGCGTCCATATCCTTGGCTGCCTTGATGGCGACGGTCATGTTCCGGATGTCGTTGACGGCGTCGAAGATCCTGAATATGTCTACCCCGTTCTTCGCCGCCCTCTCGACGAACTTCACCACCAGGTCGTCGGCGTAATGGCGGTATCCTACCAGGTTCTGCCCCCGGAGGAGCATCTGGAGAGGTGTATTGGGCATGGCGAGCTTCAGGGCCCTCAGCCTCTCCCAGGGATCTTCGTTGAGGTACCTGATGCAGGAGTCGAAGGTCGCCCCGCCCCAGACCTCCATAGAGAAGAAGCCCACCTCGTCGAGCTTCTCTGCTATCGGGAGCATGTCCCTCGTTCTCATCCTGGTGGCAAGAAGTGATTGATGAGCATCTCTAAAGACCGTTTCAGTTATCCTTACTTTTCCCATGAGATCAACCTTCCATCTAATTCAGATCATCTTGTGTTTTTCTAGTTCTCTCAAAACGTGTCGCCCCTGGTCGGTGAGCATGTACTTCTTCCATGTATGCTTCTCGGGGGTTATGCACTCCATCAGTTCCAGCTCTTCGCACTCCTTTATCGCACGGCTTATATTCTGGATCGATCGATCCGTCCTTCGAGCTACTTCTGAAGCTTTGACCACCCTGGAATGTCGGATCGCCCTCATCAATAAAAGACGCCGATCAGCGCTGAGGACCCACATCTCTATCTCGTCTATGTTCATAAGGATTACCAGCCCGGAGCGTTTCTCCGAGAAGAGATTATTATAACTTATTTAAACTTGGTGGGAAAGGGGCGAGGAGGTATCGGAGCCGAGATCTCCTGGGGGTTATCCGGCGAACTTGAGAGGATGGAGGTTATCCACCTCACCCATGCCTCAGGCTTCGATTACGCTGGTGGAAGGCGAGGGGTTTCAGTAGAGATCGAAGGTCTGACTATCCCGAGGCACCGCGACCTTAAGGCCGAAACTCATATCCGCAGCCCTCAATCTCCGATATATCCTGGGGGACGAGAGGGAAGGCCTTGCAGATCTCGGGGCGGAGCGGATATATCCGGCAGCGCATCCCTCTTGCATCAAAAGCGGGGCACCCCCAGCAGCACCTTCCGCATCGGTTGCACCTTCCGATCTTCTTAGCCTCCCACTCCACCACCACCTCCCTTCGCAGATACCAGAAAAACCTCCTGCGGATCCAGCCGTCGATCATCTCAAACCCAGCAGAAAAACCCAGTCAAAGCTCCGGGGGCGCGGTCTTATCCGAGCAACGTCGGTGGTATCCCTCTGATATCCCCATATCAACTCCCACCCTTCATCCCAGGGTTGTTCCGGAAATCTCGATCAATGGTTAAAAATATGGCGGGGCGGGGGAAGATCTCCAAACGGCGATATACGGTACTGGGGGGGTGGGATCCGCCGCCGGGATGGAGGCATCTTCGATGAAAGAGAGGTTTCCATCCTCCGAGAGAGACCGTCGTTGGAACCGGACCGCAGGGGTGTCAACTTTCTTTGAGATCGTCCCCCGAGATAGGAGAGGGGCGCATGGCAGAGATCCGGGCAATTACCCTTTGATTGTTACGAAGGTTTGATTAATTGTTATCCGAAGTGTGGGGAGGAGCATTCCAGATCAATACCGCAAAATATTCGGCGCATCGGGCAGGAAGATCCGTCCCTGGATCGGGATCCTCCCTCCGTTAGGAGAGGTTATCGCTCCGATACGTTGATCTGGACAGTACTGGAGATCACAAGTGTCTATTAGTATTTTGTTTTCATCTCGCCCTTCGTGAGGATTTATGAGAGTTAGAGTTGTGAGTTCAAAAAATGAGATACCGGATCTGAACCCCAACGAGAGGATAGTCCATCTCGCCTTCAGAGCATCAAATGTCGACTTCCTGAACCTGATGAAGATATGCCCGCGGCTCCGGGCGATCCAGGTCCCGCCTTCCTACCACAAGACCATGTCCAGGGCGATCCAGCTCTTCCTGGAGATGCAGGGGATCGACCTCCTCCAGGGCGACGTCTGGGGCCACCGAAAGGACATCGACGAGTACTTCATGATAAACGACGAGACGATCAGCGAGATCGAGTCGATGATCTCGGAAGGGTTGAGCATCGAAGACGCCGCCGACCAGATCATGAAGAAGACGAGGCTGGCTCCCGATCTCATAAAATATATAGCAAAATCCAAGATCGCCGTCTGAAACCAAGATCGTCGTCTGAAATATTGACCCTCCATCAGCGGTGGCGGCCCTCCGCCGATCCTATCACTTTTTCCCCGACTGACCGCCGATGGCGTCTGGCGAGAGGACGGTCCATATCGCCTTCAGACCTTCCGAACTGGATCTTCTCACCCTGATGAAGAGATGTCCTGGGCTACGGGCGATCCAGGTCCCTCCATCCTATTACAGGACCATCTCCAGGGCGGTCCAGTCCTTCCTGGAGATGCAGGGGGTCGACCTCCTCCAGGGGGACGTCTGGGGCCACCGAAAGGATATCGACGGGTACTTCATAGTAGGAGGCGAGACGATAGCTGAGATCGAATCTATCGTCGCCGTGGGGGCCACCATCGACGAGGCGTCAGAGGAGATCGCCAAGAAGACGGATCTAGCCGCAGATCTCATCAGGCAGATCACTAGGTCCAAGATAGCCCTCTGACCCCCCAGACGGCCTCTGATCCGGGATACTAGGGTAGACCTCCGGGGGTGAGAAGGACTATTTTAAAGGGGCGAGCGATATTGAATAGGCGCCTGCCCGGATCGCCCCCTATTAACCGCGGAAGACCGAGTCGGAGGAAGGCCTTTTTTTTTATCAAGAGAACGATCCCAGATATCATGCTTCAGAAGTTTTATGATAGCTGTTATCACGCGCCAAGCTGAATATGGACGTTACTATACATCACAAGTAACTATAAGTACATTGATAAAATACTTGTAATCGTAAAGGTGAAAGACCATGAAGTTTAGAGTAGTCAGTTCAAAAGAAGAGATATCGAACCTCGGTCCCAACGAGAGGAACGTCCACCTCGCCTTCAGGCCCTCCAACGTCGACTTCCTCGACCTGATGAAGAGCTGTCCCCGCCTCCGGGTCGTCCAGGTTCCACCCTCCTACCACAAGACCCTATCCAAAGCGATAAAGCTCTTCCTCGATATGCAGGGGATCACCCTTCTGGAGGGGGACGTTTGGGGTCACAGAAAGGACATCGACGAGTACTACGTCGTAGACGAAGAGGCGATCGAGGAGATCGGGGCCATGATGAAGGAGGGCGAGTCGATCCAGGATGCTGCAGTCGCGATCCAGAGGAAGACCAGGCTCGCCCCCGACCTGATCAAGTACATCGCCAGGTCCAAGATCACCGCCTGAAACCTCAGGCGGTCTCTGGCCACAAAAACCGACGACCTTCCTCACACCCTAATTTTCTATCCCCGTCCAGGGCGTCGAGAAAAGGCATTTTGGAAGTGACTGAGCCCGTCCCATTTTATTATCTCGGAGGATCGCCCTGATATGATGCCACTTTTTAGGACGGCTATGGAGATATCCTCCTGCCAGAAATCCTGCCACAAGAGGAGACTGCATCGCGTCGCCATGGATCAGCCTGTCGATATGGACGTTAGTATACAACACAATTAACTATTAATATGTAGATTAACATTCGGTTAATTGTTGAGGTGAAAAAACATGAGAATTAGAGTTGTCAGTTCAAAAGATGAGATATCGGAGCTGAGCCCCAACGAGAGGATCGTCCACCTCGCCTTCAGGCCCTCAAACGTCGACTTCCTCGACCTGATGAGGAGCTGCCCGAGGCTTCGGGCCGTCCAGGTGCCTCCGTCGTACCACAAGACTATGTCCAAGGCGATCAAGCTCTTCCTCGATATGCAGGGTATCGATCTGCTGGAGGGGGACGTCTGGGGCCACCGAAAGGACATCGACGAATACTACGTCGTCGACGAAGAGGCGATCGAGGAGATCGGGACTCTGATCAAGCAGGGAGAGTCCATCGAGGACGCCTCCGCTGCCATCCAGAGGAGGACGAGGCTCGCCCCCGACCTGATCAAGTACATCGCCAAGTCCAAGCTAACCGCCTGATCCTCCGGGCGGAAGCTTGGACCAAACCTTTTGTCCCTAACCGAGATAAGCTCCCTCCATGGTCTTCATCCCTTTCTTAACCCCTTTTCTCGCCCGGTCTTCCAGATCCAGCCGCCGCCTTCCTCAAAGGTGGGGCGAGCCAACCGCCAAAGGCCGCCTAAAGGATGGCTGGGATTTTCCACCACTTCTTCCTAAATAGTAGCAAATGGTAGGAAGAATCATATATTAGTATTACTAATGGGCCTTCAGGTGATAACTTGAGACGAGTCACACTATGTATAGTGATGCTGGTCCTGGCCCTCACCATGGGGGCCAGCTGCCACGAGACGTACCTGCGACCGATATCCGGTTGGGCGAACCCCGGGGATCTGGTATACCTACCCCTGGGAAGCGGCCATGCCACCGCCAACACCGAGCTTCCTGAAGGGATAGTAAACGTCACCGTCATCGGTCCGTCGGGCGATATCGTCCTCGACGGGACTGGAGAGATCTCCGGATTCTGGGACATCTACAGCTTCGTCGCCGAAGAGGCCGGCCTCTACGTCGTCGACGTCTACCACTCCGAAGGCTCCTGGACGAACATAAGAACAAATCCCCCAACGGGAGGGTTCTGGGTCCACGCCTTTGCTTACGAGATCGACTTCGACTCCCTTGACAAGACCGGCTGGGCCGACGACTGGTACGTAGCCCGGTCCTATCCGAAGAACTGCTACGCCAAGGCCTTCGTCGCCGTCGGAGACGACGCCGACCTCTCCAAGGCCAACGAGGCCGTCGGCCAGGAGCTGGAGATCGTACCCCTCGACGACATCTCCACCGTCGGGAAGGGCGACTTCGCCTTCCAGGTCCTCTTCTGGGGAGAGCCGATCTCCGGGATCGACGTCTGGGCGATGAAGGTCGGGGACGACACCCCGGTGGAGAGCGTCACCGACGCCGAGGGGAAGTTCACCCTCAACCTCACCGACGAGGCCTCAGAGCTGACGGAGTGGATCGTCAGGGCCGACACCAAGATGGACCCGAGGATCGTGGAGTCGGTGGACCTTCCCAGAGGACCCCTCTCCGCTGAGAAGAGCTACGTAGGTCCGGTATACCGGGCGGCGCTCACCCTCAGATCCGACTATCGACCTGACGGATACTGAAAAGCCCTTCTTTTGGGGGGGATAACCTCCCCTCAAAAGGTACAGGCATCTCGTCACCGATATGCGAAGACCGTGCCCGCATTATTATTTTTCTGATCATCCGGTGAGAGCGGTTAAATATCTAGTATTAATAAGGGTCTACGGGTGTTTTGAATGAACAGAATATTGGCACTCTGCCTCCTTCTGGCCTTCGCCGTCGCCGGGGGGCAGGCCCACGATACGTGGCTGATGACCACCAGCGGGTGGGTGAGCGATGGGGACCTCGCCCTCGTCCAGATGACGGAAGGACACTATTTTGTACCCATGGCGCCACCCCCAGGAGATATATCCGTCAGGATGATCGGGCCCGAAGGATATGACGAGGAGTACGATCTCGACGAGACGACGGCGACGAACGGCCCCTACTACCGCGTCGACTTCGACGTCCCCCTCCCCGGCTTATACGTCGCGACGGGTGAGCAGTATGAGGGCCCCCTGACCTTCGTGAGAACGAGATTCGGCGCCCCGAGCGAGGAGATGGACGGGTACGAAGAGATCGCCTGGGATGAGGTCGACGCCAGCGGCTGGGACTCCGACTGGTACATCGCCGAGGCCTACGACGACATGGTGAAGTTCTCCAAGCTCTTCATCGTAGCGGAGAACGCCGACTTCGCCTCCGCCTCCGTCCCCGTCGGCCAGAGGCTGGAGATCGTCCCCCTGGACAATATCAAGGCTCTGGGGACAGGAGACTTCAGGTTCCTGATCCTCTTCGACGGCTCCCCGGCGGCAGGTCTGGACGTGAGGCTTTCGACCCCCGGAGATCCTGCCGTCGCTGCGGGCGTCACCGACGAGGAGGGAGTCGTCGTCCTCGCCGTCCCCGAGCCGGGGCTCTGGGTCGCGGCAACGGAGCATAAAGACGGTGAGATGATGCTTCTGCCACAACGCGGCCCCGACGCCGTCGACGAGAGCTTTGTAGGAACAGGCTACTTCTCCGTCCTCACCCTCCGGTCGGATTACATAAAGCCTGAGGCGGACTAAAACCCCCCCCTCATCTCTCTTTTTGACGGGATAAGGAAGCGGTCGAGACGTGAGGTATCGGGTGAGCCGATCGATATCTGATCCCTCATCCGAGGATCTTCTTCAGCCCTTCCAACGCCTCCTCTTTTGTGATGGGCGTCTCATGGAAGTGGTGGTGGCCGCAGCAGCCCTTCAGGGAGTGGAAGAGGTCCACCAGTATCGGGACCTCCAAGCCTAGGTCGTCCAGGACCTCTCTCTTATCCAGAACTTCCCTCGCAGGGCCGTATCCCACCACCCTCTTGTCCAGGAGGAGGATCTCGTCGGCCATCAGAGTCACTATGTTGACGTCGTGGGTGGCGGTGATGATCGTCGTCCCCGAATCGCAGAGCCCTCTTATGAGGGAGACGACCGCCCTCTTGGATCTGGGGTCGAGGTTTGAGGTCGGCTCGTCCATCACCAGGACCTCCGGCCTCATGGAGAGGACCGTGGCTAGGGCGGCCCTCTTCTTCTGGCCGAAGCTGAGGTGGTGGGGGGACTTGCCCTCCAGATCTTCCAGCCCCACCGCCTCCAGGGCCCAGGAGACGTCTCTTTCCAGCTCCGGACCGCTGCGGCCGAGGTTGAGGGGTCCGAAGGCTACATCCTCTCGGAGGTTCGGCATGAAGAGCTGGTCGTCGGGGTCCTGGAAGACCATCCCCACCCGGCTGCGGACCCAGGGGAGGTTATCTTCTTCGACCTTCCGGCCGAGGATCTTGACCGTCCCGCCCCCCCTCAAAATGCCGTTCATGTGGAGGAGTAGGGTCGACTTTCCGGCTCCGTTGGGGCCGAGGAGGGCGACGGACCGCCCCCGCTCCACGGAGAAGCTGACCCTGTCGAGGGCTCTGGTCCCGTCGGGGTAGCTGTAGCTGAGATCCTGGATCTCGATGGCGTATTTCGTCAGATGATCATCCCCTGGGTTGCGGCAAAATCGATGAGCTGGAGGATAACGGCCGCCCCCGCCACAGCGAAGCTCTTCGCCCAGTCCCCCCTCCTCATCTCGAACTTCACCGTCGAAGGCAGGGCGCCGTCATATCCCCGGGATACCATCGCCCGATATATCCTCTCCGACCGCTCGTAGCTTCTTACAAAGAGCATCCCCAGGGCGGTCCCTATCACCCTCGCCGTCCGCAGGTCCGTCTTCTTCGCGAAGCTCTTGGAGGCGAGGGACTTCTCGATCGACCTCATCTCCTCCCTGAGGAGGAATAGGTAACGGTATGTGAAGAGAAATATCTGGGCTGTCACCTCCGGCATCTTCAGGCCCCTCATCGCCTGGACGGTGATGTTGAAGGGGGAGGTGGCGAAGAGAGGGTAGGCGAGGATGACGGCAGCAAGCCCCCTCATGAGGATGAGGGTTCCGAGGAGGAGGCCGTCGAGGCTCAGGTCGAAGGTGGCGAAGGTGACGGTCCTCTCTCCCCCCGCGGTGAAGGGGAGGATGAAGAAGATGGGAAGTAGAAAGATCACCGGCCACCTAACCCTCCTGGCGACCTCTCCGAGGGGAAGCCTCGAGGCGAGGAGGACGGCCAGGGAGAGGACGAGACCGAGGAGGGCGACGCGGATGCTCTCCACCATGACGACGGAGAAGATCAGGATGAGGATCGAGGCGATCTTAGCCCGAGGGTCCCAGCGGTGGATCGGAGAGTCGATATCTGCATGGCTGTCGATGTCGATGCTGGTCATACGATCGACATCCCCGTCTTCTCGATCAATCTGGCACCCATCCCTGCTCTTCTCTTTGCTCTTCTCTTATTAGGTCCGTTATTCATCGATCCTCCCACCCAACCGTGGAAGACGGTTGGGTCGAGATACGATCCTCTACGAGAGCGAATGTCGAAGCTCGAGCCCCTGAGATACCTGCCCTTCCGCCCTTCGACCACGACCCTAATATCCTCCTCTCTTCCGCCGACGGGGCTTAACAACGACAGCCCCCCGACAACCTCCCCCACCCTGGATAAATAAGCTCTCTTCTACCCTCCCGGCTTGCCGTCTATTTCGACCGACATCAGAAGCTGTTGCCCAAATCGGACCCACCTCAAGACTTAAGATACCACATCTCCCCCTCTCAGGGGCATTTTATTTCACAAGCCGTTCTGCTGTAATGAAATAATGTTATTAATATCAGAATATACAGCTATAAAGGTATATAAATATATGATGTAGTGTTATTCATCGAGGCTGGATATTCTCCGATGAGGGGGTGGTGGCTTACGGATCAGCTTTTAGCCCCATCGCATACCGCCGTCACGAGCATCTCTTGCTTCACCGATACCAGGAATCCCGCCGCAAGGCCTACCACCCCAGCCTCGATCGCTGCTATCGGAAGATGGGCTATGAGGACCAGGAGCGCGATCTCCTTGAACTCATCTCCCACCGCCAGGAGGGAAAGGGATAGGAGCATCGCCGTGCCGATCACGGCCGAAGCTGCCGCCAGGGAGCCGAAATAGACCTCCCTTTTGGGAGAGGGAAAGGCCCGGCGCCCCTCGAAGATCTTCCAGGCGAGGAGGGCTGGCACCCCCATGTTGACGGCGTTGACCCCTATGACGGTGATCCCGCCGTGCTGGAAGAGGAGAGCCTGGAGGGTGAGGGCGACGAAGACGCTCCCAAAGGCCCTCTTCCCCAGCAGGATCCCAGCCAGGCCGTTCATCACCAGGTGGACGCTGGTCGGCCCCACCGGGAAGTGGACGAGGGAGGCGACGAAGACCGCCGCGGTGATGAGGGATATCCTGGGGATCTCCTCCGCCTCCACATCCCGGAGGGTGATGAAGAGGAGGAACCCCGCGATGGCGAACCCCGCCGCGAGGACCGGAGGCGATAGGACGCCATCGGATATGTGCACCAGATCACCCCGGACCGCCGGTCATCTGCCGACCCAGAAGGTGAGGTAGGCGCTAGGAGCTATCCGGTCGTAGTCGAGGCGGTCGCCCTTCCGGTATCGTCCGTTGGGGTCGTCGGTGGTGGCGGTCCATGTCCCGGATTCGCTGATCGTCGCCTCGAAGGAGACGACCCAGAGGCCGGGCTTCGAGAGGTCGAACTCGATCCTCCCGTCGTAGGCGGCTCCTTCCACCTCATACTCATGGGCGTGCTTCACGGTCAGGAGATCCCCGGGGGCCTTCAGAACCGCTCCGGTGAAATCTCCCCCCACCTCCGCCCCGTTCCATAGAGCCTGGGCCCTGAGCCGGTCGCCCAGTTTGATGCCGCTCATATCGACCTGGGGGACGATCTCAAGCCCGTCGCCGGAGGTGAAGCCGCAATCACCACCGGCCCCCACCGGGATTATGCCCCGGCCGGACTTTGGCAGAAGGGACGATCCTCCGCCGAGGCCGAACCACGCCTGATCAAATAGCGTCGTCTCCATCTGCAGATCCAGGATGTAGCAGCCGGGATCACCGATCTCGACGGTCCCCCCAAGCCCTCTGCCTTCATCCCGGAGCACTAGGTCGTCGATCCCCCGGGGGTGGATCAGCCGCGAGACGGCGAGATCCGGCACTACGTCCCCACCGGCATCATGGCCGTATGTGATAAATAAGTCGATCCTAGATCCATCCACCACCACCTCCGGATAGACCGCAAAGAGCATATGCCCCGATGCTAGGGATCCGGCCCCCACTATCATAAGCATCGCCAGATAAAGCCTTCTCATCGCCATTCACCAATTTTATAATTTTACTTCCGGATCATCGACCCCCTCAAGACGGCCATGATCTCAATGGGGGAAGGAGGCTTCATATTATATAAGTATTTCTTGAGTTAAGATCGAAAAATTTGTTTTAAATGCGTATGGCGCCGGAGGTCCAAGCCGGTTGTTCTTAAAAGAGAATCTGGTAGGGGAGTGGTTTCGACGGGAACGCCCCGAGGGTCTCGACTTATCCTCTACCGTCACCCCCTCCCTCAAGATATCGACGGCGGGATAGGCCCCGAGACGGGGAGCTAAAGGCTACAGAGGATCCCAGCTCCCTGACGGGGCCTTACCTCAGGCATGAAGGGCTGATGAGGAGGGCGGTCGATCCCCCCCTATCTCTTCTTCCTGGAGGCGTAGATCATCGATACCCCCGCGATCCCCAGGAGGTAGCCAAACCCAGCCAAGACCTTCATGGAGGTGGGGATCTCCGGAGGAGGGGCCTGGGCCCCGGGGGTGCCGATCCTGATCTCGGCCCGGTGGCCCACCGAAGAGCTCACAAATACCAGGTCGTCGATCCTCCTCCCCTCAGGCCTGAACCGGTAAACTCCCCTCGAATCCGCCACCCCTTCAGCGATCAGGTCGTCCCCATCGTAGACCATGACGCTGGCGCCGGCTGCAGCGGTCCCATCGTCGTAGAAGACGGAGATTCCGACCTCCTCTACGTTATAGCCTATCAGCATCCTGTGGCCGGCGGCGGTCCCCGCCAGGATAAGAACCGATATCAACGCCAGGACCGCTAGCCTGCAATTCTTCTCATTCATCTCTTTTTGACCCTCCGGGCGACGAGGGCGGCGGGGATGAGGGCGAGGGCCATAATGCCTGCTTCAACCGGCAAGCGCCTCTCCGTCGATACGCTTAGAAACCCCTCCTCAGCGTGGCCGTGTTGGGAGATCTTATAACGCCAATCTCCAGTCCCCTTTCCTGGAAGGGTCATCGAATAGATCCCCTGGGAGTCGGTCACACCCTCCTGATAAAGATCGTAGTTCTGGGTCGTCGCGTTGAAACGGTATACCATCACGTCGGCTTTTCTGGCAGGCTCGCCGTCGTCGTAGATGGCGAAGATCTCCAGGCTTACACTTTGCCCGACGAACATCCTGTGCGCCTCCGCCATCCCCGCGGTGACGAGGATGAGGAGGACCAAAATAACAGCTCTTCTCAAAATCAAGCACCTCCATAGCCAGAACCTCTGGCGCGAATCAGCATCTCAGGCTTGACGGACTGGAGGAAACCCGCTGCCAGCCCTATCACCGCCGTCTCGATGAGCATTATCGGTACGTGGGCCGCCAGAACCAGGGCCGCGATCTCCCTGAACGCCTCCCCCAGGAGGAGGAGCTCGGCGGAGAGCATCAATGTTGCTCCGAGGACGGCAAACCCCCCGGCCACGGCTCCGAAGACCACCTCCCTCTTGGGCGACGAGAGGCCGCGGCGGCGCTCGAAGATCTGCCAGGCGATGAGGGCGGGGATCCCCATGTTGACGGCGTTTACCCCGATGACGCTTATCCCGCCGTGCTGGAAGAGGACCGCCTGGAGGGTGAGGGCGACGGCGACGCTGGCGAAGGCCCTCTTCCCCAGGAGGACCCCCGCCAGGCCGTTCATCACCAGGTGGACACTGGTCGGGCCCACCGGGAAGTGGACGAGGGAGGCGACGAAGATCGCCGCCGTGATTAGGGATATCTTGGGGACCTCCTCCGCCTTGACGTCTCTCAAGGTCAGGAGGATCATCGCCCCGGCGAGGAGAAACCCCCCCGCCAGGATCGGCGACGATAGGACGCCATCGGAGATGTGGACCAATCGATCACCTTTCTTCCTTCACCTGCCACACCAGAAGGTGAGGTAGGCGGTGGGGGCGATCTGGTCGTATTCGAGGCGGTCGCCCTTCCGGTATCTGCCGTTCGGATCGTCGGTGGTGGCGGTCCATGTCCCGGATTTGTCGATCGTCGCCTCGAAGGAGACGACCCAGAGCCCGGGCTTCGAGAGGTCGAACTCGATCATCCCGTCGGAGGAGGTGCCATCGACCTCGCTCTCGTAGGCGTGGAGGACCGTCAGGAGGTCTTCGGGGGTCTTCACCACCATGGCGGTGTAGTCTCCGGGAACTTCGGCGCCGTTCCAGAGGGCGTAAGCCCTGAACCGGTCGCCCCGGCCGATTCCGCTCATATCGACCTGCGGGATGATCTCGAGCCCCTCGCCGGTGGATATCATGCAATCAGCGCCGGTCCCCACCGGCATGACCGCCCGCCCGGACTTCGGAAGGAACGAAGACTCTCCGGTGATGCCGAACCATCCCAGGTCGAGGAAGGTCGGCTCCATCTCAAGGTCCAGGACGTAGCAGCCCGGGCCGCCGACCTCCACCGTCCCGGCGAGACCGCCGTCTCTCTCGGAAAGGCTCAGTCCTTCTTTCCCGTCGGGGCCGAATACCACGGCTCTTGCGAGCTGGGGAGCCGTATCTCCTTCGATGTCATGGGCGTATGTGATCCATATGTTGACGTCGGAGTACTCTGCGACATCCTCGGGATATACCGCAAAGAGCATATGACCCGACGCCAAGGCCGCGAGCCCGGCGACGACCAGTACCGATAAGCAAAGCCGTTTCATACCTTATCATCTCCTTTTCTTCTATCATCCCGCCCTTTTGTCATCTAGATGGTGACGGGGATGATCATCATCGGATTTAAAGCTGGTTATATGAATTTAGTCTATTTTAAGCCTTATTCGATACCTAATTTCAGTCTTATAATCTCTATTTATTAAAAGATCTGATTTTTTATGAAGGACGCCGCCGGGAAAGAAAATTACCGGGTGAGGGCTTAAGCCTTCACCCAGACCGACATGACGTTGGTGTACCTTACGACGTTGTAGTCGACCTCATCTCCAGCCTTGAACCTCTCCCCTCCATGGTCGAAGGTGGCGGTCCAGGTCCCGGGCTCGTCCAGGTCGACCCTCGCCATAACCTGCCAGGGCCCTGCCTGGGTGAAGCTTACGGTGAAGGTGCCATCAGCGTCGGTGGTCCCCGTCTGGATCTTATCCGCGTCGTGGGAATCCCAGGTCCAGTAGTAGGCGGAGAAGGTCGCCTCCACAGGCACAGGCTCGCCGTTCCACATAACGTGGAATTTAACCTCATCATTCCGCGCTATCTCGTAGGGGGCCTTCTCGGGGACGATCTCCAGGGGCAATCCCGCTTCCCAGCTCTCCATCCCCTCGTCACCGGCGTGGATCACCATGGTGGCGTAGCTGTAGCCGAGCCTTGGGTTGCTCTCCTGGCCGGCCCATGCGGGGTCGTAGACGGAAGGAGACCTCGCGACGGCGAAGACGTAGTCGCCGGGCCAGTAGAGGACTATATCACCGTACTCGTACTCACACCAGCCGTACCCAGCAAGCCAGTTTCCGGTCTTCAACGCTAGATCGATCTTATCCCCCGCGGGGGTCACCAGGTACGCTGCGTCCATCAGGGGGACGTAGATCCCCGAGGAGCTCCCGGCGTGGCCGAAGAGGGAGTAAACTTTCTGGACATCTCCGACCTCGGCGATGTCCTTCGATTCGACCCACAGGGCGTGGGCGCTGGCGTTCATCGTCATCCCTCCCAAAATGAGGAGGACAAACAAAGGTATTATGCGCTTCGTTTTAATCACCTCACCTGTTAGTCTCACTAATGATATAAAATGATTTTGGGTATAACATATAGTAGCAATTGTTTGGCACTTATCGGATCGGATTTTCCATGAACTCGATATGAAATCGAAACGCTGAAGCTCAACAGATCCCGATGGGCTGAAGAGACGGTGTGAAAAAGGGAGGGAGATTACCTCACCCATAGGGTGAGGGTGGATCGGTGCCAGACCTTCTCGTAGGAGACGGGGTCCCCCTCCTTGTAGTAGGGGTTGCTGTAGGTGGCGGTCCACTCTCCCGCCTCGTCCGTCGTCGTCTCAATCTCGATCATCCAGGGGCCCGCCTTGTTGAAGAGGACGGAGAAGCTCCCGTCATCGCCGGCTGTACCCCTCAGGGCCTCCGGGGAGGAGTGGGCGTCGAGGGTCCAGTACCAGGCGGTGTACTCAGCGGCTACGGGCTCGCCGTTGAAGGTGGCTACGACGTTAAAGCCGTCCCCCGACTTCGCCTCGTAAGGGGCCACTTCGAACTCGATCTCCAGGGGGAAGCCTCCGTTCCAGGTCTTATCGCCCCCTTCCCCGGCGGAGATGACCGCTTTGGCGTAATCCTTCACCAGCATCGGGTTGCTCTCTCCTCCGTGCCATCCGGTATCGTAGACCCCGGCGGCCCTCTCAGAGGCGAGGACGTAGTCTCCAGGCCAGTAGAAGGCGGCCATGCCGGAGAGGTAGCCGATCCTCCCGAAGCCGGGAAGCCAAGTCCCCTCCTCCGTCGCGAGGTCGAGCCTCTCCCCGGCGGGGGAGACGAGATAGAAGGCTTCCATCAGCGGCACGTACATCCCTGCCGAACCGCTGGCGTGGCCGAAGAGGGAGTAGACCTCCTTCACCTCGCCGACCTCCACTGCGTCCTCCGCCTCCACCCAGAGGCTGTGGGCAGCTGCGGGGGCCAAGAGAAGGCTCAGGAGAGCCATGGCGATGAATATATCCCGTTTCATCATATAACACCGCAGGCTAAACCCTCTATATTCATATAAATGTTTCTATTTGTAGCAAATATGACCATAAATTTTAATTCAATACATAAGAATTCTATGGGAGGGCCATATCGAAGCGGTGGTCGTGGATCGGATAGATAAGATCTCTTTCAACTCATACCGATCCTCAGAGTGAAAGATCCCGAGACGATGATGACCGCTTCTTGGAGAGGTCCGTCGGTGACCTCCCCATCGTGCCGCCCTCTGGCCTTCAGGGATATCCCCGGCTTTGGCAGGCGGGGTCCTGGGGGAGACGGCGGCTTGCTGGAGACGGGTTAGGATCAGGGGTGGCCCCGACGGCGGCGACGGTCCTCCGCCTCCGCTCCGGCGGTGGAGCGGGATAGGTCCACCCCGGCGATGGAGGCGACCGCCAGGACGGCCCCGGCGTTGATGGCGGTGGCGATGGTCATGAAGATGGGGAGCCCCTCCGTCAGGCTGTAGCTCCACAGACCACCGGCGTGGCCCAATAATTCCATATACCCCCCCAGGGCCACGCTCACCGCCACCAGGGCGGCGTTCCATTCTATGGAGGACCGGCTGGAGAAGATGATCCCGAGGAGGGCCATGGCGGCGTAGAGCCCGAGAACGTCTATACCCGCCAGCTGAAAGTACCCCTCAAGATAGAAGAATACGGCGAAGACGGCGGCGACTGCCGCGAAAGGTAGGGGGCGCCACCTATCGAGGCGGTCGAAGAGGTGGAGCCTCTCAAACCAGAGCCTGAAGAGATCCGATATCCCGAAGATCGCCACCATCACGAGCGCCCACCCCGATACGACGAAGAGGGTGGGGCCCGAGCTTCCTGAATAATCGACGATCTCTGCCGATGTCAAGATCCTCTCAACGACGAACATCAACGCCGCCGAGGAGATGATGAGGGCCAGGAGGTTCTTCGTCTTCATCCTTACGGCGGCGAGGATCGATACGGCTATGGCAAAGAGTAAGTTCAGATCGAATAAGAACGACTTGGTCAGGTACCCATCCATATAAAAGCCGATGAGCACCGCCTCGGCCAGGAGGAGGAGGAGGAAGAAGTTGGTTCTCCTCCGCGATCTGTCCGCCTCCGTATCCCCCTGCCCCCTCAGGACTAGGTATACCGAGTCGTTCAATAGCTTCAGCAGGCCGGGGGTGAGATACCTGAATACGGGAAGCCTCGCCATGTCGTATAGGAAGAAATCGGCCCCGACGTTGAAGAGGGTGGGCCACCCCGGAAACTTCAGCAAGAGCTCGATCCCCCAGTTGTAGAAGTCCTTCACCTTCGCCTCGGGGCGGTCCCAGTTCCCGTCCTTGCCGCTGGCGTGCCTGTAGGGGAGGGTGTCGAAGTCGAACCTCTTCGAGGCGTCCCCCAGCCCCCGTTCGGCGGCGAGGGAGAGGTGGGCCACCTCCGACGGATCGCACCCCATCATCTGAGAGGCTATGGAGTCGGCACAGACGACGTCGTTGGAGGCGATGATCGTCTGAAAGTCGATGGGCCTGGAGCTGAGGGGGCCTATCGCCTCGTTTCCTATGGAACCGTCGATGATCACCAGGTTGGGGGTGAAGGCCCGGTTCACCTCGTAGATCACCTCCTCGATCTTCATCTTGTGATACCTCGCCTTGTCCACCTCCGGGAAGGTCCCGTACATGTTCTTCATCGCCAGGGTGACGCCTGTGAGCAGGTGGGTCTTCATCGTCGGCACCGAGATGATGACGTCGGCTTCGACCACCTCTTTGGAGACCCGGTCGGTACCGATGACGCCGTCTTCTCCGAAGTCAAAGCCCACGATCTCCGTCTCCGAGAGGTTGACGAGCTTCACCCCCTTCTCCTCAGCCCATCCGACCCAGCCGGAGGCGGCGGCCACAGACCAGAACTTGTTCCAGATCATGTCGGCATCGGCGATCATCGGCACCCC
Source organism: Candidatus Methanocrinis natronophilus (assembly GCA_029167045.1). Lineage (GTDB taxonomy): Archaea > Halobacteriota > Methanosarcinia > Methanotrichales > Methanotrichaceae > Methanocrinis > Methanocrinis natronophilus. The sequence continues at coordinate 3,285 of JARFPK010000038.1, read as the reverse complement.
GCCAGCCTCCCTCACCAGATCGACGATCTCTTCGACGACCTCGGGGCTGGTGAAGGTCCCCTTCACCTCCGGCACCCCGCCACAGATGTTCACCTTGATGAGGACCCGGTCTCCGCCCTTGACGAACCTCTCGATCCCCCCGAGGTCTGCTACAGCCTCCCTGACGGAACTTCTGGGATCGGTCCCCCTCTTTACGGCGTACTCCGGTGGACCCCGGACGACGCGGCTCCTGACGTTGGAGAAGGAATAGACCTCGCTGGAGACGAGCCTCCTCTTCGTTATGAGGAGAGCGGCTGCATATCCGGCGAAGAGCCAGATGGGATAGAGGATGAAGAGGAAGACGACGAAGGCGATGGGGACCATATCCTTGGTGATCCCCGTGGTATCGGAGTGGAACATGAAATCCGAGCCCCTCGTCTCGGAGAAGAAGGGGAAGACGGACCGGAATACGTCGGCGTAGAGGAGGGAGCTGAATATCACGAATATCAAAACGATGGCTACGCCCACCACAATCTTCGCATGTCTATTCCAGCCGAGCCTTCGGCCCCCAAAGTAGATGAAGAGACCTGACAATATTAGAAGAGGCGGATCTATCAGAAAACTCACGCCATTCACCTCCTGACCTGGAGAGGATGCGGATTTATAACAGACCTCCTTTAGATATAAGGCTGCCGATGGACGAATTTTTTTTTGGTGGAAAATTTTTGTATAATTGGAGATCGCCCTTTCCGCCTCGATGCCAGGAGGGCGTTCATAGGCCAGGCCAGCCAAATTATCAAGATCATTCAAGATCGGTATAAAAGGGATCGTATGGCCAACCGGAGATCGAGACCTGGCCTATTCTTCTCATCAGTAGACGATAAAGTATATATAGTACATACTACTATATAGAGTATTGGGAAGTGGTACTTATGGTACTGGAAGTTATATTTATGGCTCTGCTATCCTCGGGGATAGTCTTTGCCATAACCCTGGAAATCTTCAGGGATATAAGAGAGATGGTGAGAGGGTAAGGGCTGTATGGGTCCTTTTTTTGTTTGGGAAAACCCCGAGCCAAGAGAAATCTCGATATGGAGGCGGATCTCCTTCTTCCTGAAAGGGATCCCTGGAGGGGACCGTCCGACCTCGCTGGTACTTGAACATCAGATCCAAGATGAATGATAGCGGCCCCGGGGGGCCGCCTCCATCTTCCCACCAGGGGGATCCGGCCCTTCAGTCCAACTCGACCCTGATGCCGTGGGAACGGAGGTACTCCTTCGCCCCCCTGACGCTGAACTCCCCCCGGTGGAATATCCCGGCGGCCAGGGCCGCGTCAGCCCCCGCATCCCTGAAGGCCTCCAGCATGTGATGAGGGTTTGCGGCCCCGCCACTCGCGATCACCGGGATGTCCACCGCAGAGGCGACGGCCCGGGTGAGGGGAATGTCGTACCCTTCGTTCGTCCCGTCCCGATCCATGCTGGTGAGGAGGATCTCCCCGCCCCCCAGATCCTCGACCTTTCTGGCCCAGGCGACGGCGTCGAGGTCGACGGCCTTCCGCCCACCGTAGATAACCACCTCAAACCAGCCGTCGGTCCCATCCTCGAGCTTGAAGGCGCTCACCCCCTCTTTGAGATCGGTGTTCCTCCTAGCATCGACGGCGACGGTGATCCTCTCGGAGCCGACGGCCTTGGCAGCCCTCTTAATCAGATCTGGGTCCTTGACAGCTGCGGTGTTGATCCCCACCTTATCGGCCCCGGCGTCCAGGATCTCGACGATCCCGTCGACGGTTCCGATCCCCCCGCCTACGGCGAAGGGTATCGAGACCTCCCGGGCGGTCCTCCTCGCTACCTCGACCATCGTCTTCCTACCCTCAGAAGAGGCGGTTATGTCCAGGAATACCAGCTCGTCCGCCCCCTCTCCATCGTAGCGGATGGCGAGCTCCACTGGGTCGCCCTGCCTCTGGAGGTCGACGAACTTGACGCCTTTGACGACGGAGGGCTGGCCGTCCACCACCTTGACGTCGAGACAGGGGATGATCCTCTTTTTATCGGTCATGGCCGGAAGAAGACGGCGCCGGGTAAAAACGTTCCTCAGGATGGAGGAGAGGGGGTCGGACCACCTCTCCAAACGAAAGGGGACGGGAGCTTGGGCCGATGCAACCATATCGGCCGGAGGGTGGGAAGAAGGTCTCCCGGCCGACCCTCCAACCCACCCCACGGGGATCCACCTCCGCTTGCTCTGATATCAACCACCGATATCAGCCTAATCCTCCTCGGCTTCCGCCTCGAGATAAGAGATAAAAACAATACAATAGTGAACTACCCTACCCTAAAGGGTAGGGCTTCCCACTTCATCGCCAAGACTTGCATCACAGAAACGTGATGTAGAGGTTTTGACTCTATGGGCGCTACGGGCTGTTCCATCCCTGTGGAGAGAATGTTTACTGCTGCATTGTAGTCGCGGTTGGATGAGAAACCACAATATGGGCATTCGTGGACTCTATCTGACAGTTCCTTTCTCACAATGCTGCCGCAGAAGGAACACCTCTGCGAAGTGTTGCGTGGGTCTACCACTATCAGCTTTCGACCAGCACTTTGAGCCTTGTACGAAAGCATGGACATGAACCTTGACCAGGAGGCATCGTGGATGTTTCTATGAATGCCTTTATTGTTGCCCTTTTCCTTCAAGCCCATGACATCCAGATCCTCAGCACAGATGATATCATATCTGTTGACATACATCCTGGAGAGCTTATGGAGGAAATCGGACCTCTGGTTATTGATCCGTTCATGGGCCTTGTTCAGCTTATCCACGAGTTTTCGGCGGTTATTGGAGCCTTTTTGAGCTCTGGAAAGCTTTCTCTGGATATTCTTGACCTTTGTAGCAGCCTTCTCTGCGAACCTCGGATTCTCCACCGAATTTCCATCGCTATCCACGACAAAGGATGCCAAGCCAACATCCAGACCTACAACGTTACCTGTTTCAGATAATTGCTTTGGTTCTTGCTCTGCCTGAATCAAAGCAAACCAGCTATCGCCTTCACGCTTGATGATGACCGCCTTGATATTGCCTTCAACCTTCCGATGGAGCTTGATCTTTATCTCTCCAATCTTGGAGAGCTTCAGTATACTGTGGTCCTGATCGAGCTTGAACCCCGACTGATTATAGTTCAGGGTATTGTACCACCCTTTGCCCTTGAATCTAAGATGCCCCACCTTTCTGCCATTCTTCTTCAGAGCAGAGAGGCCCTTGATGTTGGACCAGAGGGTATAGTTGACCATCTGGAGGACCTTTGAATAGACCTTG
>JARFPK010000037.1 GCA_029167045.1 Candidatus Methanocrinis natronophilus | reverse complement strand
CTCGGGCGTCTCGGCCGCCACCGGCATTGCCACCTTGAACCGCACCTCCTCGGGGGGGACGGAGGCGGGGTCGTCGTAGTAGAGGGCAAGGCCCATCGGCGATCCCGAGGGCAAGGGGATCGACTTTTTCGCCATCCAGGCCGCCAGCTCCTCGTAGGCCTCCGGGACGGTGACGGCGAAGGGGAGGCCCTTTCCCCAGAGGCTGGCCACCCGCAGGGCAGGGACGTTCTTTATCTTGATCTCATATTGGGACATATCGACACCTCTCTAACTGATAGCACGCAGTCGCTCTAATGTCTTAAAAAGATGTCGCAGTGGAGTAAAAAGCCGATATCCCACCGATATAAATGGGGCCTTTTTATGCACAATGTCGTGATGTTCAGTATCCGACAACGCTCATAAAGGAAACGATGGCCATCTACAAGCCCCTCAACTCATCCCGTATCCTCAAGATTTCTGGTTTCAGCTGTGGGATGTCCTTCTCGACCACGTCCCAGATCAGCTCCAGATCGAGCCCGAAATACTGGTGGACGACTATATCTCTCAAGCCAGCGATATCTCTCCAGGGGATCTGGGGATGCTCCCGTTTGAGGTCATCGGGGAGGTTCTTTACCGCCTCACCTATGATCTCGATTCTTCGGACGATCATGTCCTGCAGGGATGACGATCTTATGAACTCGGATTCGGTCACCCCCTCGGAGTAGTCCTCGATGAGATCGATGGATTCCAGGATGTGATCGAGGAAGACCTCGGGGTCTTTCTTCATAGTATCGGGACCTGCTCGGCGAGGATCCGGTCTTTCAGCCGGGGATGAAGGGATTTGTATGTCAGAAGGTCCACCCGCCGATTAAGAGCGTCTTCCAGCTCATTTTTGAGACGAGAGAGATCCAGAAGGCTCTTTCTTCCCTCGAACTCGATGAGGATGTCGATGTCGCTCTCCTCGTCCATCTCGCCCCGGACGATCGATCCGAAGAAGGCCGCCCGCTTAACCTCGTTTTTTCGCAAAATCTCCAGGATCTCGCGGCGGACGGCCTCCATCTGATCGCTCATGAAATTCACGGTGCTGTCCAGGTATTCATAACTTTTTATTATGTCGGCGTCCTTCCAAGTGGTTTGAGGCTTTCGTCGTCGACGTCTCGGCGGCCAAAGCGGATCGAACCGCTCGGACGGCGCCTTTCGGTTGTTATCCATCCTGGAAGGCCCAACCGAAGAGCGGGCTGCAGGCGTCATCAAGGCTGGCATAGGCCCCCCGAACCGCTCTCAATCCCGCTGCCAAACAGATATATCGAGGGAGCCCCACCCCGGAGTAGGTGTTGGAATGGTGGAAGTCCACAAGGTCTCAGGCTCGCCCTTCGACGGGAACGTCTACCTGATAAGAGACGAGGTCCCGGTCCTCATCGACGCCGGGATGGACCCGGAGGCGACGCTGCGTAAGATACGAAAGTACATCGACCCGGAGGATATCGAGATGATCATCCTCACCCACAGCCATCACGACCACTCCGGCGGAGTAGTCAAGCTGAAGGAGGCGACGGGGGCTAGGGTTCTGATCCACGAGGAGGAGGCGGGCTTCCTCGGCGACGACATGGCGACCGTAGCATACTTATTCGGCATCTCGGCCCCGGAGGTGAAGGCCGACGGGGTCCTGAGCGAGGGGGACGTCCTCGACCTGGGGGAGTGGAAGCTGGAGGTGATGCACACCCCGGGCCACTCGCCGGGGGGTATCTGCCTCTATGAGAGGAAGGCTCGGGTCCTCTTCTCCGGGGATACCGTCTTCCCCCAGGGGTCCATCGGGAGGACCGACCTTTATGCCGGCTGCGGCTCCGACCTCGTCTCTTCCATCGAGAGGCTGACGGCCCTGGAGGTGGAGGTCCTATACCCCGGCCACATGGAGGTCGTCAGCGGGGAGGTGGGCCGCCAGATCCAGGCGAGCCTGCGGTTTGCGCGGAGCGCTCTATGATCGATGAGAAGAGCCATTTGAGGAGTGCCATTTTAGGAGAGCGATTTGAGGATGAAGATGAAGGCGGAGACTGAGACGAAATCCAGAGAGGGGACGGATGAGATGGCCCAGACGCCAAACCTTGATCTGTCGGGGTCCGAGAGGGCCGCCCTGATCTTCGAGAGGGAGAAGGCGGCGGTAGTCCAGACCTACACCCGCCAGCCTATCTTCCTAGTCCGGGGGTCGGGGGCGCGGGTCTGGGACGCCTCGGGGCGCGAGTACATCGACTTCGTCGCCGGGATCGCCGTCAACAACGTCGGTCACTGCCACCCTGCCGTCGTCGGGGCGATCGCCAGGCAGGCGAAAGAACTGATCCACACCTCGAACTTGTACTACACCGAGAACCAGGTCTCCCTCGCCGAGGAGCTGAAGGCCCTGACGGGGATGGATAGAGCCTTCTTCTGTAACTCCGGGGCCGAGAGCATCGAGGCGGCCCTGAAGCTCGCCCGCCGGGCCACCGGCAGATCGGAGATCGTCGCCGCCGTCCACTCCTTCCACGGCAGGACCCTCGGCTCCCTGGGGGCGACCTATAAGGCGGTCTATCGAGAGCCCTTCCGCCCCCTCCAGGAGGCGAAGTTCGTCCCCTTCGACGACCCCGAGGCCCTGGCTGCGGCGGTCTCGAAGGAGACCTCGGCGGTCGTCCTGGAGCCGGTCCAGGGGGAGGGGGGGGTGAACGTACCCAGCCCCGGTTACCTGAGGGCGGCCCGGGAGGTCTGTGACGATGCCGGGGCGCTTCTCATCCTCGACGAGGTCCAGACCGGCTTCGGCCGTACGGGCACGTGGTTCGGAAAGGAGCACAGCGGGGTGATGCCAGACGTCATGGCCCTCGCCAAGGGGATCGCCGGGGGCCTTCCCATGGGGGCGATTCTGGTGGCGCAGTCCGTCTCCGACGTCTTCCAGCGGGGCGACCACGGATCCACCTTCGGCGGCGGTCCCCTGGTAAGCGCGGCCGCCCTCGCCTCCATCGGGGCGATCAAGGACGAACGGCTGGTCGAGCGTTCGGAGGAGATGGGGGCGTACCTCCGGGCGAGGCTCGCCGAGGAGATCGACGCCATCGACGTAAGAGGCCTAGGGCTGATGGTGGGCGTGGAGCTTGTGGCGAGCTGCCCAGAGATCGTGAACCGTGCTCGTGAGCGGGGCGTCCTCCTCAACGCCACCAGCGATCACGTCCTGAGGATGGTCCCGCCCCTGGTGGTGGGCAAAGAGGAGATAGATCGAGTGGTGAAGGTCCTTGGAGAGATACAGAGAGAACCTTAGGCCGTCGTTGTCGAGGCTTCGACCCTACGTCGCCGGCCGGGGCATCCAGGAGATAGCGGCGAAGTACGGCCTTCCACCAGACGAGATCGTCAAGGTCGGGAGCAACGAGAACCCCTACGGTCCGAGCCCCCGGGTCTATGAGGCGATATCCTCTGCGAGGCCCGAGAGGTACCCGGAGCCGGAAGGGCTCATCAGCGCCCTGGCGGAGTACGCCGGGACGGCCCCCGAGAACGTCCTCATCGGGGCGGGGATGGACGGCGTCATGGATACGTTAACCCGCCTATTCCTCGACCCCGGCGACAGGAGCGCCATCTTCACCCCCACCTTCAGCTACTACGAGATCCTGGCGGTGACGGCAGGGGCAGAGCCGGTATTCCTGCCCCGGGGAGATAACTTCGAGGTGCCGACGGACCTGCCCGCCGGGATCAAGATGATCTTCATCTGCTCGCCGAACAACCCCACCGGCGATACCATCCCCGAAGAAGATCTCAGGGGTATCGTCGAAGAGACCGACGGCATAATCTTCCTCGACGAGGCCTACGCCGAGTTCAGCGATGAGAACTTCCTACCCCTGGCCGAGGAGTACGATAACCTGGTGGTGGGCAGGACCCTCTCCAAGGCCTTCGGCCTCGCGGGGATGAGGCTCGGCTACGCCGTATCTCCCCCGTGGATCGCCGAAGAGTATCGGAGGGCTGCCCCCCCCTTCTTCGGCGTTACGACGCCGTCGGTGGCGGCGGGGATAGCCGCCCTGGAGGATATCGAGTACATGAGACGGTCTGTTGAGGCGATAAGGCAGGAGAGGGGTCGGCTCCTGAGGCTCATACCGGAGTTTCGCCCCTCGGGGGGCAACTTCCTCTATCTGGAGACCAAGGCTCCCTCGGGGATGGTGGCGGAGGAGCTTCTCAGAAGGGGCGTCATCGTCCGGGACTGCTTCTCCTTCCGGGGGGCGGGGGACCACGCCCTCAGAGTGACGGTGGGAACGCCGGAGGAGAACGACCGGTTTCTCCAGGCCTACGGTGAGGTATGCGGGCCGCCCTGACCGGTACGCCGGGGACGGGGAAGACGACCGTCGCCGCCCTCCTCCCCTTCAGGGTCATCGATCTAAACTCCCTCGTCAGGGAGGAGGAGCTCACCCTCGGCATCGACCCCGATCGGGGGTGTATGATAGCCGACGTCGAAGCCCTCGCCGAGAGGCTCCAGGAGCTCGCCCCCGAAGGAGACGACGAGATCGTCGTTCTGGAGGGGCACTTCAGCCACCAGTTCGCCTCCGAGGCGGTCGTTCTGCGGACCAGGCCTCAGGTTCTGAAGGGGCGGCTCCTCCGGCGGGGGTACTCCGAGGAGAAGGTGAGAGAGAATTTGGAGGCGGAATTCCTCGACGTGATCCTGGTGGAGGCGGTTGAGTGGTGCGACCTGGTATCCGAGATCGACGCCACCTGTCTATCGCCGGAGGAGGTGGCAGACCGGGTGGTGGGGATATTACGGGGAGAACTGAAGATGCCCCCGGGAGAAGTCGACTGGACCGGAGAGATGGAATTTGACCCTTGACGACCTGAGATCGAAGTCCCTGATGGTGACCGAGCCCCTGGCCGCCCTGGCGGAGAGGGCAGGGGCGACCCCCAACGCCATATCCCTCATCTCCATGCTCTTCGCCCTGGCGGCGGGGGCCATCTACTATCTATCGTCCGAGGAGACCTCTCTCCTTTATCTCGCGGCTCTGATGGTCCTCCTCAACTCCGTCTTCGACGCCGTCGACGGGACCCTCGCCCGGAGGATCGGGGCAGCGGAGGCGAGGGGAGACTTCCTGGACCACGTCATAGATCGGTACGCCGACATGGCGATCCTCACCGGGATCGTCCTCGCCGGCTACGTCTCGGAGGCGGTCGGTATCTTCGCCGTCATGGGGGTCCTCCTGACGAGCTACCTCGGGACCCAGGCCCAGGCCCTGAGGCTCGGCCGCCTATACGGAGGGGTGATGGGGAGGGCCGATCGGCTCGTCCTGATCCTCGCTGCCACCATCGCCAACGCCGTCTACTCCGCCGATATCGCGGGCCTCTCGATCCTGGGGTGGGCCATAGTCCTGATCACCGTGGCGAGCCACTTCACGGCCCTCCAGAGGACGGTCCTCATATGGAGGCGGCTATAGTCCTCCTCCGACCCGGGACGAGGGGGGCCCTCCCGGCTCCCGCAGTTCCATCATCTTGCCGATATGCCAGGCGATATCTCTCAGAAGTGTCAGGGTCTCTGGTCCTATCTCCTCTTCTCTACCCAGGACCAGAACTCCTCTTCCTTCACCGTCGCAGGAGAAGGGGCAGAAAGCCCAGTAGATCCTCCCGCCAACTTCCTCGGCCTTCTTCGACCCCGATCCCTTCAAGAGCTCCTCGGCATCGATCCGTCTCATGAAATCCATCAGATCCTCCAGGGGTCCGGCGAGTGCCCGAAGAACCAGGTCTCCTCCCTCCTGGATGAAGAGCCCCCCCACGAGAAACCGGTCGAGTCCCACCATGATCGTAGAGAGGGCCTCTCCTGGGAGGTCGTCGGTCTCTCCACGGGGTTCGATCGCCTTGGTGGCGAGGGAGTAGAGGATAGATAGCCTCCGGTTTTCCATCAAAAGGTCCCTCTCACCCTCTTTCCTCTCGGTGACGTCCACGAGATTCCCCAGGACCCACCTCTCATCCTGGTATTCCAGAGGCACGATCCTCACCTCGACCCAGCGCTTCGACCCGTCCTTCCTTGCTATCCGGAACTCGTGGAGGATAGATCTATCGGGGGAGACCTCTCTTCCGGCGCCTTCGATGCACTCGAAGCTCTCGGGGTCTGCTAGGCTCCAGAAGTGCTCGCCTATCAGATCTTCCTTATCACAGCCGAAGATCTCCGCAAACTTCGAGTTGACCATCTTGAAGCATCCGTTCTCCAGGACGTATATCCCGGAGGGGGAGTTCTCCAGGAGGTACCTGCTGACAGCCTCCGACCGTTCTACGTCCCTCTTCATCCGCCTCTCTTCGGTCCGGAACCTCGCCTCCTCTATCAGCGCCTCGAAGATGAAGGGGAGGCTTCTGAAGCTGTCTACGCTCTTCATCACGTAGCTGGTGGCATATTTCTCGAAGGCGACCACCTGGAGATCCTCTGTACCCCGGCCCGTCACCATGACGACGGGGACGTCCTGATCGCTCTTCCGGATCTCCTCCAGGACGTCGAGGCCGGACATCCCCGGGAGGGCGAAGTCCACGGAGACGAGGTCGTAGCTGGTCTCCATGACCCTCTCAAGCCCCTCCTCCCCGGTGGTGGCGACATCGACGAAGAACTCGTCGTGCTTCGAGAAGCCGAGGAGGATCAGCTCGACGTCGTCGGGGTCGTCTTCAACGATTAGGATTCGGTAAGGGTTCTTCATGGAGGCCCGCTCCCATCTCTTCCCGCAAAATATCCGATCTCTTCCGATTAGTACCTTACCTCCCACCTCAGGCTCCGATCACTATATTCGTATTTCGGGGTCGATCTTCTGAGTCGGGTGGGGATAGAGTTATCTATCTTCCCGATGACAGGAGTGGGTTTAAGGATTGGGGGCATCGGAACGGAAAAGAGATGGCTTTTGATCTCGCTCCTTCTGATCTCAGCCGGCCTTCACCAGGCATCGGCGTCGACCCTCGTCGTCGACCAGGGAGGAAGGGGCGATTTTTCTACCATAAGAGGAGCGGTTTTATCCGCGGCTGACGGAGACGTCGTCCAGGTCAACCCGGGATACTACGTGGAGGGGGAGATCCCTCTACACCGGACGATATCCGTCGTCGGGGCCGGTGGGGCCGTCGTCCTTCAGTCTGCAGGAGAGGCGGCCTTCAGGACGGAGGCACCGGGTTGCATCATCTCCGGGATCGAGATGAGGGGGTCTGGTCCGGGGACGGGGGTGGTGCTCAACTCCCCGGGAAACTCTGTAGAGGGTTGCGCTATCCTGAACTTCTCGACGGGGGTATATTCATCGGCGCCGGATAACCGGGTCATCGGCTCATCGATCGATGCCACCTCTGTAGGGTTGCAGGTCCTTTACGGTACGGATAACGTAATCGCAGACTCCAGGATAAGATCTTCAAGGGGCGCGGTGGTGATGGGCTCTGCTGGAGCTATGATATCTAACACCTCCTTCTCCGGAGATCTTGGGGTCTACATCAACAACTCCAGCGGGACCAAAGTTGCTGGTTCTGCCTTCCTCTCGACGACGGGGATAGAGGTCCGCGACTCCGGGAGGAACCTGGTGGAAGGGAATACCTTCTCCTCTCCCAGAGGGGGGGTCGTCCTCGTGGGTTCGGAGGATAACGATATCCGCGGAAACGACATCTCTGGCTCAAATACCGCAGCCATCACCGTCCGTGATTCACGGAGAAACTCGATCTCGGATAATAAGCTCTCCCTATCTATGACGGGGCTCTATGGAGAGTCGAGCGCCGAAAACTGGATCTCCAACAATTCGATACTGGGCTGCGAGATCGGAATCAGGCTTAAGGGCTCACAAGATAACCGGATCAACGGAAACGACCTTGAAGAAAGCCGGGTGGCTGCCATCCTTCTGGAGGGCTCGGCGAAGAACAGAATCGATGAGAACGTCCTCGCAGAGAACGTCGATGGTATTATATTGAAGTCGGCCTCCACCGAGAACGCTATCGAAGATAATCGGATCATCAGAAACGGACGCGGGATCTCCCTTCTGGGGTCGGGCGATAACCTCCTCCGGGGGAACGAGATGGACCATAACCGGTACGCCGTCCGGGTCGACCGGGAGGACCCTTCCTCCTGGGACGACGGACCCTTCCGCCAGTATTTCGACTCCACCAATACCATCGACGGAAGGCCCATCTGCTACGTCGTCGACGGCCGAGACCTTCTCCTCTCGGGAGATTACGCTCTTATCGCCCTGGTGGGGTGTAGCAACGTCACCGCCGAGGACCTCATCCTATCCAACAACACCGCCGGAGCCCTCGTCGTCAACTCGACGGGATCCCTCCTTCGCAACCTCACCCTCTCCAGAAACGAGGTCGGTGCGAGGTTGCTGATGACCTCCGGCTCCCGGGTGTTGGATAGCAGAGCCGACGACTCCACCGTCGGTTTTCTCGTCCAGGCAGGTCAGAGGGACGAGATCCTCGGCTGCAAGGCCAGCGGCTCTTCAGCCACCGGCTTTGACATCCAGGGCTCTTCCGGGGTGGTCTTGAAGGGTTCGATCGCCTCGGAGAACAGGGTGGGGGTATCCGTCACCAACTCGCCGTCCACCATGATCATCCAGACTATGGCGATGGCGAACGGGGAGGAGGGGATCAGCCTCACCAGGTCTCCAAGATCCGTCCTCTCCCAGAACTCCGCCGAAAGGAACCGGCAGGGTATCCGCGTCACCGGATCTGACGGGACGATGGCGATCAGAAACGACCTATTCGAAAACGAGGGGGCCGGCCTCGCCCTCCACCAGCTCTCGACGGCTACGGTCTCTGGAAACGTTGCTTGGGGGAACGGAGAAGGGGTCTTCCTCCAGTCCGTCGAGAGGGGGAGGCTCGAGGGGAACAACTTGAGCGAGAACCGCCGCTACGGCCTCAGGATCAGCTACTCCAGGGATGGGGCGGTGAGAGAGAACTCCTTCATCGAGAACGGGCTATCCGGAGTGATTCTCGTCGACTGCAGCGGCTTCTCCCTTTACCACAACAACTTCATCGATAACGGGAACCCGATGCTTCCTCAGAACGCCGTAGATAACGGGGATAACGAGTGGGATGGCGGGACTGATGCGGGCGGAAACTTCTGGAGCGATCATCATACTTCGGGAAATCCGGGGACGGATCCGAGGCGGATAACATCGAAGGGGATCGACAGGTACCCCTTCGAAGACCCCAACGGCTGGAAGCGGCTCAAATAGGAGGTGGTAGAAACGAGAGAGGATATCGACGGACTGGACCTCGCCCTCATCAGGGCTTCTCAGGAGGGCATAAGGCTATCTTCCAGGCCCTACGAGCTTCTGGGCAGAGAGGTCGACATCGGTGAGGGCGAAGTCATCGGCAGACTCCAGCGGCTCATCGAGGCGGGGGCGATCAGGAGGTTCTCGGCGACGATAGGCCACAGGGCCCTTGGGATAGTCGCCAACGCCATGATCGTCTGGCGGGTCCCCGAGGACGAGGTGGCCAGGGTCGGGGAGGTGATGGCCTCCTTCGTCGAGGTGACCCACTGCTACGAGAGAACCCCGAGGCAGGAGTGGCCCTACAACCTCTACACCGTCGTTCACTCCCCATCGAGGGAGGAGTGCCGAAAGGTCGCCGCCGAGATATCCCGGAAGGTCGGGATCTCCGACTATCAGGTCCTCTTCAGCGAGAGGGAGTTCAAGAAGACGGGGGCGAGGATCTGATGGGCCACCTCCCCCTCCTCCTGGACCTTTCTGGGCGAAAGGTCGTGGTCTTCGGCGGAGGCGCCGTCGGCGAGAGGAAGGCGAGGCTATTTTCTCAATATGCTGAGGTGACGGTGGCGTCCCTCGACTTCTCGGCGGGGATCCAGCAGATGGCGGCGGAGGGGTCGATCGATGTCGTGGAGGTCGATCTCCCCGGCGGCGTCTCCGCCCTCCTGCGGGAGGCCTTCATCGCCATCCCCGCCACCAGCGATACCGATCTCAACCTCCGCCTCGAAGAGGTGGCGAAAGCTGCGGGGGTCCTGGTCAACAGGGTCGACGGCGTCGGCGAGGTAGTCGTACCCTCCGTCGTCAGGAGAGGCCCCGTCGTCGTCGCCGTATCGACTCTCGGAGAGAGCCCGGCCCTCGCGAGGCTCCTGCGGGAGAGGATCGAAACAGTCCTGGACGAGGGGTACGGAGATATGGCCCGGCTTCTGGGGGAGATGAGGGGGGTTCTCAAGGAACGGGTCGCCGACCAGGGGGAGAGGAGGCGGGTCCTCTACGAGATCATCTCTGACGATGAAGTATGGCATCTCCTCGCCGAGTCATACGAAAAGGGCTATAAGAGGGCTGGAGAACATATCCCCCCAGATGAGCGAGATAGCCTCGATGCTGGTGACCCACCGGAAGGCCTGCATCGAAGAGATTGAGCGGTCTTGGCACGGCGACCTGGAGGCGCTCCTATCCTGGATATCGTCTCACGATCTCGTCGAGGAGTGCGCCGTTCTCAAGACCTGCAACCGGGTCGAGATCTATGTCGTATCCCCCCGGGGGGAGAAGGTACTCTTCGAGCTGGCCAAGCGGGCCCGGATCTCATCGAGGATCATCGATTTTCACGATCATGACGAGTCCCTCGCCCACCTCCTCCGTCTCGCCTCGGGGCTCGAGTCTATGATCATTGGCGAGGACCAGATCCTCGGCCAGATGAAGGAGCTCTATTCTATGGCGAAGGAGGCGGGTAACACCGGATGGACCCTGGACGTCGCCTTCAAGAAGGCGATCTCCGTCGGCAAGAGGGTCCGGCGCGAGACGCGGATCAACGAGAGGTCGATCTCCGTCGGCTCGGCGGCCGTCGACCTCGCCGAGGAGATCCTGGGGTGCCTTGCGGGCAAGAGCGTCCTAGTGATCGGGGCAGGCGAGACGGGAGAGCTGATCTCGCGAGCCCTCCTCTCCAAGGACGTAGGAGAGGTTCGCGTCACCAACAGGACCTTCGGCCGGGCCCTCTCCCTGGCCGCGAGCCTCGGGGCCGAGGCCGTCCCCTTCGACGAGATGAAGGAGAGGATCAGGACCTCAGACCTGGTCATCAGCGCCACCTCCGCCCCCCATTACATCCTGAGGAGGGACGATCTGGAGGAGGTGATGGGCCGTAGGGTAAAGGGGACGCTCCTGATGATCGATATCGCCAACCCCCGGGATATCGACGAGGACGTCGGAGAGATCCCCGGCGTGGAGCTTCGCAACATCGACGCCCTCCGGGAGATCAGCGCCGAGAATATGAGGCTAAGGATGGCGGAGATGGACCGGGCCGAGATGATCATCGCCGAGGAGCTCGCCCTCCTCAAGGCTAAGTACAAGAGGAGGAGGGCGGAGGAGCTCCTGGGGAGGATCTACCTCCAGGCCGAGGAGATCAAGGCCCAGGAGATCATGAGGGCGATGAACAAGCTCGGCGCCCGCCACACTTTAGGGGAGATCGAGGAGAGGGTCCTCACGGACATGAGCCACTCCATCGTCAACAAGATCTTCGCCGAGCCGACGAAGGCCCTGAGGAGGGCGGCGGAGCGGGGGGACGACGGCTGTCTGATCTTTGTCGAGGAGCTCTTCGGGCTGGAGGAGGATTATGATGAGACGGATGAGAAGGCTTCGTAAGCCGGGGCTGAGGCGCATCGTCGCCGAGACGAGGGTATCGACGGACGATCTGATCATGCCCCTCTTCGTGGACGGGCGGTTGAAGACGCCGGTCGCGATCGAATCGATGCCGGGGCAGTCGAGGCACTCTATCGAGAGCCTGGCAAGAGAGGTGGAGGAGCTGGAAGAGCTGGGGGTTCCTGGGGTCATCTTATTCGGCCTTCCTGAAGAGAAGGACGAGGTCGGCTCCGGCGCGTACGATCCCCAGGGCGTCGTCCAGCGGGCTGCCGAGCGGATCAAGGAGACGACCTCGAAGGTCGTCGTCATCGCCGACCTATGCCTCTGCGAGTACACCAGCCACGGCCACTGCGGCCTGATCAAAAACCAGTTGGTTTCAAACGACGAGACCCTCCCCCTCCTGGGCAAAGCAGCCGTCTCCCAGGCCCGGGCGGGGGCGGACGTCGTCGCCCCCAGCGGGATGATGGACCAGATGGTCGCCGCCATCCGGGCCGCTTTAGACGACGAGGGCTTCACTGATACCCCCATCCTCAGTTACGCCGCCAAGTACGCCTCATCCTTCTACGGACCCTTCCGGGAGGCGGCGCAGTCTGGGTACGCCTTCGGCGACCGGTCCGGCTACCAGATGGACCCGGCGAACGCTTTAGAGGCCCTCTGGGAGGTCCGCCTTGACATCGAGGAGGGGGCGGATATGATCATGGTGAAGCCGGCGATGCCCTACCTCGACGTCGTGAGGATGGTCAAAGACGAGTTCGGGATGCCTACGGCCGCCTACCAGGTGAGCGGCGAGTACTCGATGATCATGGCCGCGGCCGAGCGGGGCTGGATAGATGGAGAGAAGGCGATGGGCGAGGCGCTGACCTCGATCAAGCGGGCCGGGGCGGATATGATACTGACGTACTATGCGAAGGAGTTTGCGAGGAAGGAGCTGGAAGGGTGAGGTCGATAAGAGGGATTTATAATAGGAATTTCAGGGCGCAAACTCCGGTCTTTAGGCCGGAGTAAGCCCGAGCAAAGGTTTATGGCCCCAGAAACCACAGATAGGGCAGCGATGTCCGGTATGGCCGGAATAAGCTGCACCCTCGGACTGAGGGGAAGAGCTTGTGGAGAACCGACCTCCGGCTTGGGAACACTCCCAAGTAAGCGTTGGCTCCGTGAAGCAGGAAGCTCCGCTCTTAAGGGCGGGGAGGAAGTCACATCAGTGATCGCTCATGGGGGCCCGGGAAGCACAAACGCAGGCCGGTTTCCCGTTGAGCCGTCTGATCGGGGTCCGGTGGGGGAAGCTGCGAGGCTCCCGCTGAAGAAGCCTCGCCCAGAGCCGGAGCCCACGTCACAAATTGTACCATCTTCTTCCGTCCTCTTCCTCCGCCACCACGTCTACCGCGTCCATCTCCACCAGATACTCCGGCCGGGCGGGCCCGCTGACGAAGGCGGCGGCATGAACAGCTCGCGGGCCGCCTGGGAGGCTGGGCTGTGGCGACGCGGACGTTCCCCTTGACGACGTCCGCCAGGTTTGCGCCAGCGGCCTGCAGCGCCGTCTGGATCGAAAGAAGCCTATTCATATCTTGAACAAGAAAATGAACCTCATGTACATCCCCATCATCCTCGGGACCGCCCGGGAGGGGCGCGAGTCCGAGAAGGTTGCAAGGTTCATGCTGGCGAAGGCCGCCCAGTTCGGCCTCGAGAGCGAGATCATCGACGTCCGCGACTACCGGCTCCCGGCGACGGACGATTCAAAGACCTCCGAGGCGGCGAAGCGACTCAAGGAGCGGGTCCTCCGGGCCGACGGTATCGTCATCGTCTCCCCGGAGTACAACCACGGCTACCCCGGGGAGCTGAAGATGATGCTCGACCTCCTTTATGCTGAGTACTTCGGAAAGCCCGTCGGGATCTGCGGCGTCTCCTCCGGGGTCTTCGGCGGCGCCCGGATGATCGAGCACTTGATCGCGACCTGTGTCAGGTTCCACATGCTACCGACGGGGGAGGTCCTCTACTTCCCAAAGGTCCAAGATCTCTTCGACGAATCCGGGGCGATCAAGAAGGAGGCCTACCACCGGAGGGCTGAGAAGTTCTACGCCGTCCTCGCCGGATACGCCGAGCGGCTAGGAGAGGGCAAGGATGGACGTTCCTGATCTCTGCCGTCCCATTTCAATCAAAAATAGCGGAAGATATCCAGTCCGGGATTCGCGATCGGTCGAGAGGGGATCTATTCACCAACGACCCGCCGATAGAAGGTCGCGGGGGGCTATCCGACCGGAATATCAGGGTTTTGTCGGTCAAAACCCCGAATAGCTCTTTGTTTTCTCCAGCTTTAAATATCGGTAAAGAGTTGCGATTAGACCCAGGCAAGGGATCCTAATCGAGGAAGAACTTAAATTATAATTTTAGTCCCTATTGGGCGAAGGGGTTATAAATTTCGGGCCCTTACCATTGGGGTGAAGATCGGAGCAGGAGGGGGGGTACCATAAGATCGCCACGCCTTCTCTCGGATCCGTCTTCTCACCAATCCCGTGGGGGTTTCGTCTTTGAGCCGGAAGGTTAACGGACATAAAACGCAGCAGCAAACGCTGGTAGGTTCCCTTCTATCGGAGATGCCGATGGTCAGGACCACCGACGGCCACCTGATGAGGTGGAACAAGGATGCCGTGATAAACCAGCTCCTGAGGGAGACGAAGCTCTCTATGCAGTTCTACCGGATCCCGGGAATCTCCGAGGAGGAGGCGGCAGAGATCGCCCGGGAGGTGGAGCGGCGGATCCGGTGGATGGACGTCAAGTTCCTCTCCGGCCCCCTGGTGAGGGAGGTCGTAAACGTCATCCTCATCGAGCGCCACCATCTGGAGTGGAGGAACATCTGCACCCGGGTCGGGACCCCCGTCTATGACGCTCACCTCATCGACGTAGGCTCCGGCTTCGAGGCCCACGAGAACGCCAACCTCCAGGAGAACGCCGAGACGAGCCACAAGAAGAAGGCGGACAAGATCTCAAAGGAGCAGTACCTCCTTCTGATCCCTCCCTACCTCTCGGACCACCACCTCGCCGGCGACCTTCACATCCACGACCTGGAGTACTTTGGAACCCGCCCCTTCTGCCAGGACTGGGACCTGAGATACTTCTTCTACTACGGCCTCATGCCCGACGGCTCGGGGACGAAGGCCTCCGTCGCGGGCCCCGCCAAGAAGCCGGAGGTGGCGATGCTCCACGCCGTCAAGGCCCTCGCCTCCGCCCAGACGAACTTCGCCGGAGGGCAGGGTTTCTACAACTTCTTAACCTTCCTCGCCCCCTATCTGGAGGGGCTCGACTACTCGGAGATCTGCCAGCTGATGCAGATGTTCGTCTATGAGATGACCCAGATGATGGTAGCCCGGGGCGGCCAGGTCGTCTTCTCCTCCGTCCAGCTCAGCCCCGGGGTCCCCGAGCTCTGGCGGGATAAGCCCGTCGTCTACAAGGGGAAGGTTTGGGATGGCGGCTCCGCCCCCCTCAAGACCTACGGCGAGTTCGAGAAGGAGGTCCGCCTCGGATTCAAGGCTTTGATGGAGGTGATGCTGGAGGGGGACTACTGGGGCAAGCCCTTCAACTTCCCCAAGCCCGAGATCTCCATAGAGCCGGACTTCATGGCCGAGGATGACGATTTCAACGCCGCTCATCCCGACGTTCCGACGTACCGGGACCTCTACCTCCTCACCTTCCAGCTCGCCTCCAAGTTCGGGACCCCCTACTACGACAACCAGCTTCCCGCCTACCGGGGCGCTGGGAAGGGGATCAGCTGCTATCAATGCTGTGCGTATCAGTTCGCCGCCACCTTCGAGAGCGATGCAGACTTCGACGAGAAGCTCCGCTTCAGCGGCGGCAAACACTTCTCCATGGGCTCCTGGCAGGTCGTCTCCCTCAACTGCCCCCGGGCTGCTTACCTCGCCCGGGGGGACGACGACCTCCTCTTCGAGTACCTTCGGGGGCTGATGGATACCGCCGTCGATATCTTCAAGGTCAAACGGGAGTGGATGAACCAGGTTATAAGCAACCGGAGGATGCCCTTTGCGACCCAGAGGCCGAAGGACCCCCAGACCGGGGAGCGGGGGACCGTGGCGGTGGACCTGGAGGGGCTAGTCTACACCATCGGGGTCGTCGGCGTCAACGAGATGGTCCAGTTCCACACCGGATCCCAGATGCACCAATCTAAGGAGGCCTGGAAGCTGGCGGTGAGAGCGATGACGGAGATGGAGATCTACGCCAAGGACCTCTCCCGCCGTCACGGCATGACGATCGCCCTCGCCAGGACCCCGGCGGAGACGGTCGTCCAGAGGTTCGCCGTCTCCGACCTCCTCTCCGAGGAGTTCCGGGATTGCGCCAAGAGGGTGGTCAAGGGCGATCTCGATACCGCCATGAAGAGGATCCAGACGACCCGAGACCTCCCCGTCTACTACACCAACGGGACCCACGTCCCCCCCTCCCTGGACGTATCGATCTATGAGAGGGCGAAGTTGGAGCACATATTCTTCCCGATCGTCGACGGTGGCAACATTTTCCACATATTCCTCGGAGAGTCCTCCCCCGACCCCGAGGGGCTGATGGACTTCGCCATGAACCTCGCCAAAACCACTCAGATAGGCTACTTCGCCTTCACCCGGGACATGACCGTCTGCCTCAGCTGTTTCTGCGTCTCGCCGGGCCTCCTGGAGGACTGTCCGCGATGCGGCTCCGACCATCTGGAGCACCTCTCCCGGGTCACCGGCTACCTCCAGTCGGTGAGCGGA
This sequence comes from Candidatus Methanocrinis natronophilus, assembly GCA_029167045.1. Classification (GTDB taxonomy): domain Archaea; phylum Halobacteriota; class Methanosarcinia; order Methanotrichales; family Methanotrichaceae; genus Methanocrinis; species Methanocrinis natronophilus. The sequence continues at coordinate 8,063 of JARFPK010000037.1, read as the reverse complement.
TGGAACGAGGCCAAGAAGCAGGAGCTGAAGGACAGAAACAGGTACTCGGACCTCGGCTGATCCCCTCTCCTGGTATCGAGCCCTCCTCTCCCCTCCCGGAGAGGAGGTCATCAGAACCTCTATTCAAGAGGCTAAGAACGAAAGCTATATATCGTATATCCCGGACTTTAAATTTGCCAAACTGGCAAATTTGGAGGAATTTGTAATGCCGGCAGTAATCAACAGAGATGAGTGTGTAAGTTGCGGCACCTGTGTCGAGGAATGTCCGGAAGAGGCGCTCACCATGGACGACGAAGAAATAGCCGTGGTGAACGTCGACAAGTGCAACGATTGCGGCGCCTGCATCGAGGCCTGCCCCTCTGAGGCGATCACCGTAGAGTGAAGCGACCTCTTTTAAATTTTTATCTAAATCCCGCGCCACCACCTCTTATTCACCTTTGGGCCGTACTATACCTCTCTGTATTCTTGGACTCTTGCTCCGTCCAGCCCTTTCGCCTCCGGCGACCCCCCGAAGGTCGGATCGACGAAACTTATATATCCGGACCTGCCTCCCCCTTAATATGACGATTCCTGCGGATCTGGAGGCGCCCTAGATGGCTGAGGTGGCCCATTGGGGGGGATTATCTGACAATATCCCATCCGCCAGCGGGGCGACCGCCTCAGCCGAGGCCGGGACCGGCAACGAAGGCGCGCAAACTCCAGGTCGGAAAGAGGCTCCAACCCCCAGGGTGATGGGGGAGAAGGCCCAGATCGCAGATAGGCTGTAATTTTCGGGGTGTTTTATGAGGTTCGAACGTTGGGTCTTCCTGGCCCTGATATTTATTCTGGTCTTTTCAGGTCAGATAGCTTACATCATGACGGAGTGGCGGTGGTTTGCTACTCTGGACTACTCCAGCGTCTACGGTACCATGATCACGACGAAGATCGCCATCTTCCTCGTCTCTGCCGTAGCCTTCGCGGCGGTGACCCTCGCCAACATGAGGCTGATCGCCGATAGGCCGAGATATCTGTCATGGATCGTGATTTTGATATCGATATTCTTCGGCATCACCGCCCAGTATGGGTGGGAGAGGGTCCTCTTGGCCCTGAACGCCCAGACCTTTGGGATGACCGACCCCCTCTTCGGCAACGACATAGGGTTTTACGTCTTCACCCTCCCCCTCATCTGGTCCCTATGGCATGCGATCTTCGCGGCGGTGATGATCAACCTGGCCATCACCGCAGGGACATACGTATATCTCCATGCGGACAGGCTGATCCTGGGGCCTGAGGAGCGGGATTACGCCGAGATAGCAAAGTCGATTCCGCAGAGGGCCCTGGCCCACGTAACCGCCCTTCTGGGGATCCTGGCCCTCTTATTCTCGGCAAGGTACCTTCTGGACCGCTATGAGATCCTCTACACCGGGGGAGGCGTCGTCTACGGCGCGGGTTACACCGACGTTTTCGCGAAGCTTCCTTTCCTCTACGTCTTCGCCGCCGTCGCCCTCGTCTCCGCCCTCCTCCTCTTCGCCTTCGCCGCCGGGAAGAGGTCTCCTAAGATACCCCTGGCCATCGCGGTTCTGGTGGTGGGGGCCGGCGCCGTCGGAACGATATACCCCATGGTAATCCAGCAGTACAGCGTCGCCCCCAACGAGCTGACCATGGAGAGGCCCTTCATAGCCCACAACATCAATTACACCCGCCTCGCCTATGGCATTGATGACGTCGTGGTGAGGGACTTTGAAGTGGACTACAACCTCACTGCGGCCGACATCAGGAGGAACCCGGAGACTATAGAAAACATCCGGATCTGGGACTGGAGGCCGCTTCTCAGCACCTATAAGCAGCTCCAGGAGATCAGGCTCTACTACGAGTTCCTCGACGCCGACGTCGACAGGTACGTCATCGACGGAAGGAAGAGGCAGGTGATGCTAGCGGCGAGGGAGATCTCCACCGACCGGCTCCCGGATCAGGCGAAGACCTGGCAGAACCTCCACCTCTTCTACACCCACGGCTACGGGATAGCCATGAGCCCTGTAAATACCGCCACCGAGGAGGGTCTTCCGGAGTTCTTCATCAAGAACATCCCTCCCGAGTCGGCCGTCGGGAGGATCGATAGGCCCGAGATCTATTACGGCGAAGGGCGGAAGGATTACGTCATCGTCAACACCAGCGTCCTGGAGTTCAACTATCCCATGGGGGACCAGAACGTCTACACCACCTATGCTGGGACCGGGGGGGTCGTCCTGGACCCCGTGATGAAGGTCCTAATGGCCTATCGGCATATGAGCCCCAAGATCCTCCTCAGCAAAGAGCTGACGCCTGAAAGCAGGATCCTGATCCACAGGAACATCCTCGAGAGGGCGCGGACCGTCGCCCCCTTCCTCGCCTATGACAGGGACCCCTACATCGTCCTGGCGGACGGCCGCCTCTTCTGGATCATCGACGCCTACACCATATCCGACCGTTTCCCATACTCGGAGCCTACGGGCCGTTTCAACTACATCAGAAACCCCGTTAAAGTGGTCATCGACGCCTACAACGGGACGGTCGATTACTACGTCATCGAGGACGATCCCATCATCAGAGCTTACGAGGCGATATTCCCCGACCTCTTCAAGCCTATAGAATCGATGCCGGAATCCCTCCAGGCCCATATCAGGTATCCCATAGACCTATTCCGGGTCCAGGCCGGGATATATCAGAGCTACCATATGACCGACCCCCGTACCTTCTACAACAGGGAGGACGCCTGGGAGACGCCCATGGAGATATTCCAGGGGCGCAGGCAGCCGATGGACCCGTACTACGTCATCATGAATGTCCCCGAGACCGAGGTCGGCGAGGAGTTCGTCCTCATCCAGCCCTTCACCCCTCGGACGAGGAACAACATGGTCGGTTGGATGGCGGCGATGTGCGACCCGCCCAACTACGGCAAGATCCTGGTCTACCGGTTCCCGAGGGGCCAGCTCGTCTTTGGGCCGATGCAGATCGAGGCGAGGATAGACCAGTCCACCGAGATCTCCGAGCAGCTCACCCTCTGGGACCAGATGGGCTCCACCGTCATCAGAGGAAACCTCCTGGTGATACCCGTGGAGAACAGCCTCCTCTACGTCGAGCCCCTCTTCCTCCGGGCGGACATCGGGGAGCTTCCGGAGCTGCGGAGGGTTATCGTAGCCTACGGCAACAGGCTGGTGATGGAGGAGAGTCTGGAGGTGGCCCTTGGAAAGATCTTCGACCTGGCGCCGGCGGCCCCGAGGACAGTCGAGCAGATCGATAGGGACGCCCTCGCCCCCGAGGAGCTGATAGAGAGGGCCGGATCCTACTATCGGTCTGCCCAGGAGGAGCTCCGGGCCGGGAACTGGGCAGGATACGGCGAGGAGATAGAGCGGCTGGGGGAGGTTATCCGGGCCCTGGAGGAGAGGTCTAGAAATTGAGGTTGGTGGCGGGGTGGGGGGGTAAACCTCTCATCCCGTCCCCCGGCTTCCCCTCCGGCTCCCGGCGGCCTCAGCTCTTGGCTTCGGAGGGCTCGACCATCTCTCCTGCTCCGCCTTCATGATCCGGGGCAGACCTCTTTCCATCGGATATCGTCTCGTAGAGCCGGTCCCATTCGAGTTCCGTCGATATGCAGCCGGAGGTGAGGAGGGGGACGCCGATGGCGGGTATATCGTATCTGTGGCAGAGGTCGACCCCCTCTTTGATCTCCATGATGCAGCCGACGCCGACTATCGCCCCGGGCCTGTACTTCTTTATCATCCTCTTTATAACCCCGGAGCCCGGAGCGACGAAGAACCTGTATCCTAGCCCCTCGGCGTAGGCTTTGGCGGTGCCGATGCCGCACTTGCCGCAGTTGACGCAGCGTAACCCCTCCGGGGTGAGCTTTGCAGGACAGTCGATGGCCCGGAGGCACTGGGGCATGAAGATCGCCCTCTCGTCCTTGGGGACCTTCTTGAACTTCTCCTGGTTGATGTAGTTACGAAGCCTCACTCCCACATCGTCGACGATGGCGTCGTCGGCGCCGAAGGTCCTGAATATCGCCTTGATCAGGCTCTCCAGGAGGGAGACGAAGGTGAGCATGATCCGGGCCATGAAGAAGTGGCCCGTCTTGAAGGAGTAGGCTATGAGGGCTGCGCCGATGATGGCGGCAGCCAGGACCGCCAGAGCTACTGCAAAGACCGCCTTTCCCAAGAGGTAGAAGAAGGGGTCCATGAACGGGGGTAGCATGAACGGATATCGTTTGCGAAGTATATATAATTCCGTACGTCCCATCCTCCGTAGCGAGCTCACCGGGCCAGGGGGTGATGTGGGGATCGAGGGGTGATACCAACCCCCTGGAGGTCTCTTTGGGGCCGGAGGCCGGCCTCGAAGGGCGCAACCTATTTATCGGTTGGTACTCTGGGATGCTTACCTTCGCCTTTATCTGACTTGAGATTAATGATGAGGATTTGATATGGCCAGAATGCATACCAGAAGAAAGGGCTCCTCCAGGTCGAGGCCTCCCTTTCGATCGACGCCACCCGAGTGGTGCGACACGAACAAAGAGGAGCTGGGAAAGCACGTTCTCAGGCTCTACGGCAACGGCATCTCCCCCACGATGATAGGGCTGACCCTCCGGGACCAGTACGGGGTTCCCAGCGTCAAGCCGATCCTGGGGACGAAGCTGACGTCTTATCTGAGGGAGAACGCCGAGGTACCGGAGATCCCCGAGGATCTCGCAAACCTGATGAGAAAGGCGATCGGCATGAGAAAGCACCTCGCCAGCAACAAGAAAGACCTTCACAACAGAAGGTGGCTGAACCTCACCGAGAACAAGATCCGACGTCTCGCCAAGTACTACCGGAGCACCGGAAGGCTCCCCTCGACCTGGCAGTACAAGCCCCAGACCGCTGAGATGCTCATCACATGAAACGGCTGGAGAAGCTGGCGAAGTCTGCGGCCAGCTCCCTCTTGCAGTGTGAGACCGTGAGGGTGATATCCCACAACGACGCTGACGGCATAGCCTCAGCGGGGCTGATCTGCAACGCCCTTCAGAGGGCAGATATCCCCTTCCACGCCACCCTCGTCAGCAGGCTAGACCCGCTGGTCGTCGACGCCCTCGAGCCGCCGGTGGTATTCTGCGATATGGGGTCGGGAAAACCCCATCTTATATCCCGGATTGAGGGGGACGTCTTCGTCTTCGACCACCACACCCCCGTAGGATCCCTGACCTGCCACCACGTCAACCCTCATCTGGTGGGGGTAGACGGCGCCTTTGAGCTCTCCGCCTCGGGGACGGTCTACACCGTCGTCCGGGAGATGGGGGATAACGTGGACCTCGCCGGCCTCGCCCTGGTGGGGGCCCTCGGCGACCGGCAGATGATGATCGGGGCGAACCGGACGATCCTGGAGGAGGCGGCGAACGCCGGGGTGGTGGAGGTGAGGCCAGGCCTCAAGATGGACGACGGCCCCCTCGACGCCGTCCTGGCAGGCTCCCTGGACCCCCTTCTGGACTACGCCGGGGATCCTGGGAAGACGGGGGCCTTCCTGGAGGAGGTGGGGGTCGCAGGAGAGCTTCCCTCGATGGGAAAGAGGGAGCTATCGCGCCTCTCCACCGCCCTCGTCCTGAAGCTTCTGATCCAGGGGAGCTCTGCCGCCGACTCCGTCGTCGGAGAGGCGATCAGGCTGAAGAAGGAGGTCGTCGAGAACGGCTTCGAGATGATGTGGATATTAAACTCCTGCGGGAAGATGGACGAGGCGGGTCTGGCCCTCACCCTCTGTATGAGGGACCACAGGTTCCTCTCTGAGTGCCGGAAGATAAACGCGGATTATAAGGCCCGGATCCTCTCGGAGGTCGGCCTCGTCCGGCAGAACCTAAGAGAGGCGGAGAACCTCAGGTACGTCATCCTGGAAGAGATGGACGCCGCCGGGGTCGTATCCGGCCTCTTCGTCAGGTACCTGTATCCCGACAGGCCGATGATCGTACTGAACAGGTCTGAGGGGATCGTCAAGGTATCGGCCCGGGGGAACAGGCTTCTCGTATTCGACGGCCTCGACCTCTCCGTCGCCCTAAAGGAAGGGGCGGAGAAGGTGGGCGGAAACGGCGGCGGCCACAGCGTCGCCAGCGGCGCCTCCATCCCCCTGGGATTTGAGGAGGAGTTTATAAAGGTCGTCGATGAGGCGGTAGGCCGGCAGCTCGCAGCGGGTCGGAAGAGATGATCCGGGCGAGGCTCCGGTTTGAGGGGGAGGAGGCGGAGGCGGTCGCCCGGTCCCTCGACCCCGACAACCTCTCGGGGATGAGGGTTACAGTCGCCGAAGGGGCGGTAGAGGTGGAGTTCTCTGCCGAGAGGGCGGGGACGATCCTGGCCACCGCCGACGACCTTATCATGAACGCCAAGATAGTTCTGGATCTTCTGAATAATGAGGTGAGGAGTTGAAGTTTCATTTGGAGGCGGGCTTTCGGCTCAGCGGCGACGCCGGGGGGGCGAGAGGGGAGATAGGGGAGTTCTTCAATGGGGCGGCCGACCTGCTGAAGAAGGGGGCTGCCGACGGGAAGGGGGCTGAGGTCAAAAGCTGGAGCCTCGGCGAGGCTGAGATATCCGTCGTCATCGAGAGCGACCGGTACGTCCGGGCCCACGACGCCCTCCTCCGGCTACGAAGGCCTCTAGCCGATCTCCTGGGCAAGGAGTACAGGATCGGGGTGAGGGGGATCGAGGTCGAGAGGTACGAGATCGAGGTTGAATCGGAGATCTCCATCGACCACCAGATCCCCCACGTCCGGGAGATGGTCCACCGGGACGGGACGCTGACCCTCACCCTGGACGTCGACGAGGCGGACCTGCGTAACCAGGTCCCTGACAGGATAGTGAGCCTCCTCGACGAGAAGATCCAGGCGGAGGGGTACGGCGGGAAGGCTGAGCACTGGGAGCTCCTCTGGGAGAGCCCCGAGCGGGTGCCGAAGTTCCAGCACGACCCCACCAAGGAGATGGAAGATCGGGGGTGGATCAAGCACGGCGCCAGCCGCGGCCAGTGGATCTACGGCCCCGAGGGGACCCACCTCTTCCGGGCCTTCGAGAGGATCGTCCTGGAGGAGATGATAGGACCCCTCGGATATCGGGAGATGATCTTTCCCAAGCTCGTCCCCTGGGAGGTCTGGAAGAGGTCCGGCCACGCCCTGGGGGTCTACCCGGAGATCTACTACGTCTGCCCCCCCAAGACCCGGGACCCCAAGTTCTGGGAAGAGGTGATGGACCACTACAAGGTGACAAGAGAGGTCCCGGTGAAGCTGATCAGGGAGAAGATCGACGATCCCATCGGCGGGATGTGCTACGCCCAGTGTCCCCCCTCCTGGGTCTTCTTCCAGGGGAGGACCCTCCCCAACCAGGACCTGCCCATAAGGATCTTCGACCGGTCGGGGACGAGCCACCGGTACGAGAGCGGCGGGATCCACGGGATCGAGAGGGTCGATGAGTTCCACCGGATCGAGATCGTCTGGATGGGGACCCAGGAGCAGGTGAAGGAGGAGGCGGAGAAGCTCAAGGACTGCTACAAGAGGATCTTCGAGGAGATCCTGGAGCTTCGGTGGCGGATGGCCTGGGTGACCCCCTGGTTCATGGCCCAGGAGGGAAAGACCGGCCTTGCGGAGATGTCCGGGGCTGGGACCGTCGACTACGAGGCGCTCCTACCCTACAACGGCTCATGGATCGAGTTTCAGAACCTCTCCATAAACGGGGACAAGTACCCCAGGGGGTTCAACGTCAAGGCCCAGTCCGGGGACCCCCTATGGAGCGGCTGCTCCGGCGTCGGCCTGGAGCGGTGGGCGTCGGCCTTCCTCGCCCAGAAGGGTCTGGACCAGGAGAACTGGCCCGAGGCCTTCCGGGAGCGGTTCGGGGAGATGCCGAAGGGGATCAGGTTCCTCTGATCCTCCCAGACCCCTGTAGTTTTCTGGGGCCATCTTTTCGACCCGCCGTCAATTCCATTCTTTTATCTCTGGGGAGCGGAGAGGGCGCAGCGGGAAGACCCCACCCTTCAGGGTGGGGATGAAAGCGGAGCCCTCCCCCATTTCAGCCGAAACCTATAAATCTAATAAACGTATTACATGCTTAATA
>JARFPK010000036.1 GCA_029167045.1 Candidatus Methanocrinis natronophilus | reverse complement strand
ACGAGATGGAGGGCCCGGGAATCTTGGACCGGGCATGGGGGCCTGCCCCTCCGACGGCATCGATCGATCAAGTTCCGGTCAGCCGACGAAAAGAAGGATCAGGCTCGATGCCGCCACGGCGATCCCTATCGCCGTCGCCACCAGCCGGAGGGCGGGTTTTATCTCATCCATCGATGGCTCCTTCCCCCCGACGCCGACGACGTAGACCCCCGGTTTCTCCAGACTTATTCCCAGGGACCCCGCCGCCGCCGCCATCGGCCATCCTGAGTTGGGGCTCGGGGTTTTGGCGTGGTCCCGGAGGGCGGCCCTGACCGCCTCCCCCGCCCGAAGGGGGCGGGCTGCCGCGATCATCGGAAGGCTAAGCCTTGCAGGCGCCCAATTGGCGATGTCGTCGATCTTCGCCGAGGCCCAGCCCAGCTCCCGCAGCTCCTCGGTTTTGTAGCCGAGCATGCTGTCCAGGGTGTTGGTCGCCTTGTAAGCCAGGGCTGCCTCCACCCCCAGGCCGAAAGGCGAGAAGAGGAGGTAGTAGAATAGAGGCGATACGACGGCGTCGACATAGTTCTCGGAGAGAGACTCGATGACCGCCGACGTCGCCTGGGTCGTTGTAAGGCCGCCGGGGTCTCGGCTCACCAGGGCCGGGAGGAGTTCCCTCGCCCCTTCGAGGTCCCTCTCCACGAGCCTACCGATATCCCTGGATGTCTCCAACAGGCACCTGATGGCGATCGTCGATTTGAGAAGGTACGCCGCCACGAAGAGCCCGAGGCCGACTCCGAATACTTGGATTTGATCGGCTGCCTCAATCAGAAGGTGGCCCAGGGCAGCCGTTGAGAGGATGACGAAGAGGGCGATCAATAGGCCCATCCCCTTCGTCGGCCTCGCCCGCCTCTTCAAGCCTTCGATAAGCCTCCCCATGAGGACGACGGGATGGACCCTCGCCGGCGGCTCCCCGAAGGCGAGGTCCATCGCCAAGGCGAGGATGAGGACCATAAGCGGCCAGGAGACCGAAAACCCGTCTGGGACCGGCTGGATCATGGCCCCACCCCGCCCCTATCCTTCATCTCCAGCGGCGCCCCGGGGCTCTGGCGGGTCATAGCATCTTCTCCACCTCTATCCAGATCTCTTCCAGGTCTTCACCTCGGATCAGCCCCTCCATCACCCTCGCCGCCAGATCGGGGTCGTGGAGGAGGTGGCAGAAGTCGCAGGACCACTCACCATCGATCATCCCCCCTCCGGTCCTCTCGTCGGTGCAGGGGTAGAAAGGGCAGAAGCAGAAGGTGCAGTCCTGGCCGGGATGGTGACAGGGGTACCGGTCGCAGCTCAGCCTCTCCATCCCAGCACCCTCTCCAGAGCCGAGACGAACCGCTCGTTCTCCTCCCGATTTCTCACCGCCACCCGGACGTAACCCTCCCCCAGGCCGAAGGACCGGCAGTCCCGGACGAGAACCCTCTCCCCCACCATCCTCTCGACGAGGACGGAGGACCGGATCCCCTTCCGCCCCAGCCCCACCAGGATGAAGTTGACGGAGCTTCTGACGGGATCGAGGCCGAGCCTTTCGAGCTCTCCCGTCAGCCACGCCAGCTCCTCTTTTATCACATGCCTGCTCCGGACGAGATGGTCGCCCTGGGATAGGAGGTGGGCTCCGGCCGCCGAGGCGAGGGAGCTGATGCTCCACGGGAGGCGGGTCCTGTTCATCACTCCGACCAGGCTGTCTCCAGCGACGCCGAAGCCGAGCCTTATCCCCGGGACCCCGAAGGACTTGGTGAGGGACCTCGCCACGAAGAGATGCTCCATCCCGGGGGCGACATCCGCCACCGTCTCGGCGGGATCTGAGAGCTCTATGAACGCCTCATCAACGAAGAGGAAGGTCTCGGCCCTCTCGCACCTCTCCGCGAGGTTGTGAATCATCGATCTCGGCAGGAGGATCCCCGTGGGGTTGTTGGGGTTACAGATGAAGACCGCCCGTGCCTCTTCCAGGAGGGCGTCAGAGAGAAAATCCTTCGGATCCACCGGCCGGTCGATCCCCCTGGGGACGGGGACGATCTCCGCCCCGAAGAGGCGGGACTGGGCCGCGTACTCTCCGAAGGTCGGCTCGGTGATCACCACCATATCTCCTGGTTCCATGAGCGCCTCGGCGAAGAGCCTCATCAGCTCCGAGGAGCCGTTCCCCGGGACGACATTCTCCGCTTCGACCCCCACAAATCCCGCCGCCGCCGTCCTGAAATCGACGTAATCGTTGTCGGGATAGTGGCCTATCCCTTTCATCTCCCGGAGGATCAGGTCGTCTAAGGGCGGATGGCCCAGGGGGTTGATGTTGGCGCTGTAGTCCAGGAGGTCCTCCTGGCGGAGTTCGAGGCTCGACGCCACCGACCTTATCCGTCCTCCATGGTGGCACGCCTCTGCCCCTGCGAAGCTATCTCTGATCTTCATCGATGATCGCCTCCCTCTCCAGTCTTTCTCCATTTCAACCTGGCGGATTGATCTCAACCGGGGTGGATTTTTATCAATTAAATTGGATGTCCTCGCATCAAAACATAACCTGTAATTTTTAGCATTAAACCGCCGTTACGATTTCACAAACTTAAATCTATATCCGATCTAATCAATAATCTAAACAATAATATCCCATTTATACTAGTTTCTAATGCGAAAGGGTTTTATGTTCTACAGGTGACTACCCTGCAGACCAGAGCATAGAAGGAGGTCAAGCATGGATAAGATGGAAGGCAGCTTTGCAGTTGAGGACATGCAAAATGTCCAGATCAACATCGGCGCGATTGTGAAGGAGGTGGAGGAGTGGGACCAGCCCATGGGCCCCTTCCCCTATCCACAGATCGCCACCCTCAGGGATTGGGACTTCAAGATCATGCAGAGGTACAAGATCATGTACTCTCCGATCTGCGATCGGTGTACCCTCTGTACCTACGGCCCCTGCGACCTGACGGGAGACAAGAGAGGAGCCTGCGGCATCGACCAGGCAGCCCAAAACGGTAGAATAGTCCTGATCGCCTGCCTGATGGGGGCCACCGCCCACTGCGCCCACGGCCGACACCTCTACCACTGGGTCCTGGAGAAGTTCGGGGACCTGCCCATCAATATGGGTGACGAGATCCTGGTGGACGCGCCCATAACCAGGACGATAGCCGGTATCAGGCCCAAGACCATCAAGGACTTCGGCCCGGTCCTCAGCTACTTCGAGGAGCAGGTATCCCAGCTCCTGGCCTCCACCCACACCGGCCAGGAAGCCAACTACATGGACTTTGAGTCCAAGGCCCTCCACGCCAGCATGCTCGACCATCTGGGTATGGAGGCTTCAGACATCATCCAGATGGTCGCCTACGACATGCCCCGGGGTGACGAGAACGCTCCTCTCGTGGAGTGCGGCATGGGAACCCTCGACAAGAACAAGGCGATCCTCCTCACCTACGGCCACAACCTCGCCGCCTCCGCCGAGGCGATGTTCTACACCGAGGACAACAACCTCTGGGACAAGGTGGACATCGGCGGCGTCTGCTGCACCGCCCACGACAACGTCAGGATCGGTGAGGGTCTCGGCTACCCCAAGGAGATCAGCGAGAAGTACAAGGACGTAGGGACGAAGGCGAAGATCGCCGGAGCCATCGGCTGGTGGAGGAAGCTGATCCGAGCCGACGTCATGGACTGCGTCATGGTCGACGAACAGTGCGTATGGACCGACGCCGTGAACGAATGCTCCGCTCGGAAGGTCCCGATGATCGCCTCCAGCGAGAAGATCATGATGGGATTCCCCGACAGGACGAACGACCCAGTAGACGAGATAGTCGACGACCTGGTGAACTTCAGAATGCCGGGAGTCGCCGTCCTAGATCCAACTAAGGCTGGGGAGGTGGCTGTGAAGACCGCCATCGCCGTCAAGCCGAAGCGGGCAGCCGAGAGAGAGGCGGACCCCTTCCTATCCGAGGAGGAGTTCAAGAAGCACGCCGAGTCCTGTACCTACTGCCACGCCTGTCAGTTCGTCTGTCCCCCCCACATCAAGATAGGGGACGTCGTCCGGGCCGCCGCGGAAGGGAACCTCGAACCCCTGAGCAGCACCTACGAGGTCTGCGTAGGCTGCAGAAGGTGCGAGCAGGCGTGTCCCCAGGATATACCGATCCTCAGCCTCTACGCCTTCGCCAACAAGGAGTACATCAGAGATCACAAGTTCAAGATGAGGGCCGGAAGAGGTCCCGTCAAAGACACCGAGATCAGGCGGGTCGGCGCTCCCATAGTCCTCGGTACGATCCCCGGGGTCATCGCCCTTGTAGGATGCAGCAACTACCCCAACGGGACGAAGGAGGCCTACGACATGGCGAAGGAGTTCGTCGACCGGGGCTTCATAGTGGCGGCTTCCGGCTGCATGGCCATGGATATGTCCCTCTACACCGATGAAGAAGGCAAGACGATCTGGGAGCAGTACCCCGGAGCCATCGACGGCAGAAACATCTGCAATATGGGTAGCTGCGTCGCCAACTCCCACATCAGCGGTGCAACGATCAAGATCGCCACCATCTTCGCCGGGAGGAACGAGAGGGCCAACTTCGACGACATGGCAGACTACACCATCAGCAAGATCGGAGCCTGCGGCGTCGCCTGGGGAGCCTACTCTCAGAAGGCCGCCTCCATCGCCACCGGATGTAACCGGATGGGAATCCCCGTCGTCATCCAGCCCCACGGCGTCATGTACAGGAGGTCTTACGTAGGGAGGACCGACAAGAAGGAGAACTGGGAGATCATCGACGCCAGGGACGGCTCGAAGGTATACTGCGAGCCCGCCCCCGAACACATGCTCTACATCGCCGAGACGAAGGAGGAGGCGATGCTGATGATGGCGAAGCTCTGCTTCAGGCCCAGCGACAACAACCAGGGCAGGATGATCAAGCTGACCCACTACTGCGACATCAGCATGAAGTACTTCGGCTGCATGCCTCCAGACTGGCACGTCTACGTCCGCCACGCCTCAGACCTCCCCCTCAAGTGGAAGGAGGATATGTTGAAGGAGCTGGAGGCCAAGCACGGCTGGGGGATCGACTGGAAGAGGAAGGCTATCTTGACCGGCCCCATAAGAAAGATGGACGTCAGCTTCGATCCGACGAACATCGAGAGGAAGATCAGGGTGAAGAAGTGAGGAGGCGATAGAAATGGCAGTAGACACCACCAAGAACGCGGTTCCCTTTGAGATGGCCCAGATCCCAGGGCCCGAGATGGCGAAGGCCTACAACACCAAGGTCATAGGAGCCATCCTCAAGAAGGCTAAGAGGCCCCTCCTCGTAGTGGGGGCGGAGCTCTTCGAGGACCCTGTGATGTTCGACAAGGCGATCGAGATCGGGAAGATGGGCGTGCCGATAGCGGCCACCGCCCATACCATCAAGGGGTTCATCGAGAGGGGCTACACCGAGAACGTTCACATGATCGGCCTGCACCCCCTGACTAGCTACCTCCGGTTCAAGGACTGGCAGGGGCTAGACGGCGAAGGCCACTACGATGTGGTGATCTTCATGGGTATCTTCTACAAGTTCGCCAGCGCCATGTTCTCGACGCTGAAGAACTTCAACCGGGATATCAAGAGGGTCTCCATCGACCGGTACTACCACGTCAACGCCGATATGACCTTCGGAAACCTCGCCTTCAACCCCGATCAGTACCACGAGGCGGTGGATGAGGTAATCGCAGCGATGGCGAAGTAGATCTTGACTTTTCCTTTTTATAAAGACGGAGTTGTGAAAATGGCAGAAGAAATCGAACTGGAAATGTCCCCCATGTACGAGGGGGAGCGGATCAGGAAAGACGAGATATGGGTAGAGATGGGCGGTCCCAAGGCGGACGCCTTCGAGCTCTCTGTCGCAGGGACGATGGACGAGGTACAGGACGGCAAGGTCACGGTCGTCGGTCCAGACATCTCTGAGCTGGAGGTAGGCAAGACTATCCCCTTCGGAATGGTCTTCAAGGTGGCAGGCGAGCTGATCGAGAAGGATCTGGAGGCCATCATCGAGAGGCGTAACCACGCTCTCCTATCTTACATCCACGGCTGGATGCACTTAAACCAGAGGGACGCCATCTGGATGAGGGCGGGCCTCGACCTCAAGAAGGCGGGAGTAACCTCTTTTGAGCAGATCTTCAAGAACGTCATGAACCTCTACAAGGCCGAGATGCCCTTCATCGAGAAGATGGAGGTCACGATCATCACCGACCCCGCGGCCGTCGCCAAGGGTCTGGAAGAGGCAAAGGCCGCCTACCACGCCAGGGACGAGCGGGCTAAGGGGCTCCGTGACGAGGAGGTAGACGTCTTCTACGGATGTACCCTCTGCCAGGCCTTCGCTCCGACGAGCGCCTGCGCTGTAACTCCCGACAGACCGTCTCTCTGCGGTGCCATCACCTGGTTCGACGGCCGTGCCGCGGCCAAGGTCGACCCCGAAGGCCCCCAGTTCGCCATACCGAAGGGAGCGGTCATCGACGAGATCGCCGGCGAGTACGAGTCCGTCAACGAGATGGCGGCATCCCGTTCCGGTGGCGAGTATTCAAGGATGGCTCTCTACACCTTCTTCGACGCCCCCCACACCTCTTGTGGCTGCTTCGAGACGATCGGGTTCTACATGCCTGAGGTTGACGGCATAGGAGTCGTCGACCGTGACTTCCGAAACCCGACCCCCAACGGCCTTCCCTTCTCCACCATGGCCGGCCAGGCTGGCGGCGGAAAGCAGGTCGTCGGTTTCCTAGGTATGGGCCTTCTCTACTACTTCTCCCCGAAGTTCCTCCAGGCCGACGGCGGCTGGAGAAGGATCGTCTGGATGCCAAAAGAGCTTAAGGAGCGGGTGAAGGACGGTATCGACGCCGATATGTACGAGAAGATCGCCACCGAAGAGGATGCGCCAGACCTGACGGCCCTCAAGAAGTTCCTCCTGAAGGTCGACCACCCCGTGGTGGACGGCGTCGAGAGGAAGGTCGACGGCAAGAAGATCTCCGAGGGCTGGAAGATCGAGGACCCCTCCGAGTACGAGGACGCCGTCATAGCCTTCATCGAGGAGACGGGCGGCGACATCGACGTCGACGCCATCAAGGCGAAGCTGAACATGAGCGAGGGCCAGTTCATGCAGGTGATCGAGTACCTGCAGAACGAGGGCATACTGGAGTAAGAATTTATAGTATCTCTGTATTGAGGATGTAGGAGGTTACTGGAATGGCCAAGAAACTGACACTTAAGCTGAAGAAGAAGGAACCGGAAGCAGCAGCCGCCCCCGCCGCAGCAGCGGCGGCACCAGCTGCAGGGGCAGCTCCCGCCTTTGCCATGTCAGCTGGCGGGGCTGGCGGGATCAAGCTGATCCTCAAGGACGCGAAGGTTACCATCGAGAAGGTGACGCTCGCCAAGTGAGCGTCCACCTTCTCCCTCCTATATCTTCAGGTGAGCGGATCTATTCCAGCTCGCCGGAGAATAGGGGAGAGATTGAAAGGCAGATTGAGAGGGAGAGATTGTTATGGCTGGTAAAAAGTTATCACTTAAGCTGAAGAAGAAGGAGCCTGAGGCCGCAGCCGCCGCAGGAGCGGCTGCACCAGCTGCAGGAGCAGGACCCGCTTTTGCACCCCCCGCAGGTGGAGCTGGCGGCATGATCCTGGAGCTACGGGGAGCCCAAATCTCCATCAAGGAAGTCGTCATCAGGCCGAAGGCCGTCAAGGGCAAGTAGAGGGCCGGGACCGTGGGGAAAGTCGTAGCGATAACCGGAAAGGGCGGCACCGGCAAGACCGCCGTCACCGCGATGATAATCAGGTCTCTTTTGAAGAGAGACGAAAAGACCAACATCCTGGCGATAGATGCCGATCCGGACGCGAACCTGGCAGACGCTCTGGGGGACGATGTGGAGATGACGGTAGGAGACATAAGGGAGGAGATTCAGGATTCACGGATCTCACTACCGCCAGATTACGACAAGAAGCAGCTCTTCGCAGCCAAGATCTTCGAAGCCCTTCTGGAGAAGGACGGATACGATCTTCTGGTGATGGGCAGGTCAGAAGGATCTGGATGCTACTGTTATCTCAACTCTCTTTTGAAGGGGATCATGGACGAGACGATAGACGACTACGACCTGGTCATCGTTGACTCTCCGGCGGGGCTTGAACATCTGAGCAGAAAGACCATCTCTGAGGTGGATTCGCTGATCGTGGTCACCGACGAATCCCGAAGGGGCCTAAAGACCGCCGAGACGATAAGAGAGCTCGCCGCCGAGCTGGATCTGAAGTACGGAAACCTCTACGTCATAGCTAACAAGGTCCGAGAGCTTTCAAAAGATCAGATCCTGAAGGTCGCTGACGGCCTCGGCCTGAAGGTTATCGGCTTGATCCCCTACGACGAGAATGTTGCCCGGCTTGATCTGGTAGGCGACCCCCTGGTCGGCCTTCCGGACGACTCTCCAGCCGTTAAAGAAGTGGAGGAGTATATACTCAGAGAGATCGGTCTATGAGGGGAGATTAACATGGGAGAGAAAATTAACATATCCGATTTAAATAAGCAGTTAGCAGAGATGGACGTGAAGTCCCTCGAGGGGGTCACCATCGAGGGAGATATTGAACTGGAGATCGAGACAGGAGCTGGCGGCGCAGGACCCCTATTCGCCTATTACTTCGGCGAAGAGGTGGCAAAGGTGGCGGTCCAGCTGGTCAATATGGCCAAGGCCTTCGGCTATCCTGTTGAGAGCCTACTGCAGCCCGTGGCTGTGGCTCAGGCCATATCGCCGGCCCCACCAGAGCTGGCAGCGGCTGCAGCCGCTGTTCCGGCCTTCAAGATACCCGACACACTGGCAAGCACCAAGTTCTCTGTCGGCACCGACAAGACCTGGAAGACCCAGATCCAGGAGGTCCAGCTCGGAGCCACCAAGGCCGAGGGTGGATCAAGAGGCAAAGTCATCAAGATCGGCGGCGAAAAGGCGATGCCCTTCTTCTTCGACGCCGCGATGCCCAACAGACCCGTCGTCACCATCGACGTCTTCGACATGCCCATAGGCATGGCCAAAGCCGTCAAGATGCACTACGAAGACGTGATGAACGACCCCGCCGACTGGGCAAAGAAGGCTGTCAAGGAGTTCAAGGCCGACATGGTCACCGCTCACCTGATTAGCACAGACCCCCTGATCAAGGACACTTCCGCCAAGGAAGCCGTGAAGGTAGTAGAGGATGTCCTCCAGGCTGTAGATGTCCCCATCGTCATCGGAGGGAGCGGCAACCCCGAGAAGGACGTGGAGGTCCTGTCCAAGGCCTGCGAGGTGGCCCAGGGAGAGCGCGCCCTCATCGCCAGCGCCAGCCTGAACCTGGACTGGGAGGCGATCGGAAAGGCTTGCGTCGCCACCGACAACGTCTGTCTCGCCTGGACCCAGCTCGAGATCAACTCTCAGAAGGAGCTGAACAGGAAGCTGATCAAGGTCGCAGGGGTCCCCAGGGAGTCCATCGTCATGGACCCGACGACCGCAGCCCTCGCCTACGGCATGGACTTCGCCTACACCAACATGGAGAGGATCAGGCTCGCCGGCCTGAAGGGCGACGAGGAGCTGAACTTCCCCATGTCCTCAGGGACCACCAACGCCTGGGGCGTCCGAGAGGCCTGGATGATCAACTCCCCCAACAAGAACGACTCTCCTTGGGGAGACAGGATGCTTAGGGGCCCCATCTGGGAGATCCTCACCGGGTTCTCTCTCGCCATGGCCGGAGTCGACATCTTCATGATGATGAACCCGATATCCGTCGCCTACCTCCAGGAGATCACCCAGTCTCTGATGGGCCTGGTCAAGGCGGAGACACCTGACACCACCAACTGGATCTCAATGGAGGTGTGATAGCCTTGAAGGAAACTAGCCCGCTCAACCTTTACAAGTTCCTCCCACAGACCAACTGCGGCGATTGCGGTGAGCAGACCTGTATGGCCTTCGCAGCTGGCCTCATCGCGAGGATCAGGAAGATCGAGGAGTGCAAACCCCTCTTCGACGAGAAGAACCAGAAGAAGTACGGCAAGAAGCTCGACCAGCTCAAGACGGTCATCGCCCCCGAGGTCGCCCTCGTCTACGTCGGAGCCGGCGATCAGCAGCTGAAGGTCGGTGGTGAGGACGTGATGTACCGCCATCAGATGACCTTCTTCAACAAGCCTCCCTTCGCCTACGACGTCACCGACGCCATGAGCGAGGCAGACCTCGTCGAGAGGGTGAAGCTGATCGACACCTGGAAGAAGTTCTACATCGGCAACTGGGAGACCGTCGAGATGGTGGCGGTCAGATCCGTCACCGGCGACGCCTCCAAGTTTGCAGCCTGCGTCAAGAAGGTGATGGAGAACACGGAGAAGCCCCTGATCCTCTGCTCCTTCGACCCCAAAGTCCTGAAGGCAGGCCTGGAGGTATCCGCCGCGAAGAGGCCCCTCATCTACGCCGCCACCAAGGAGAACTGGAAGGAGGTGGCCCAGCTCGCCTTCGACTACAAGGTACCGGTCACCCTATCCGCCCCCTTCGACCTGGACGGCCTCAAGGGGATGGCCCAGACCTTCGCTGAGATGGGAATAAAGGACCTAGTACTCGACCCCGGAACCGCTCCCAACGGCGAGAAGCTCCAGGAGTCGCTCCAGAACTTCATCAAGCTGCGGAGGGCCGCCGTCGAGGAGGGTCAGAAGGACTTCAACTATCCTGTCATCGCCCTTCCCATCAACGCCTGGTTGACCACCAAGGACCCAGTTCGGGGCGCCTACTGGGAGTCTGTCCTGGCCGCCACCTTCGTCATCCGAGGTGCGGACATCATGATCAGGCACTCCATGGAGCCCCACAGCGTCATGCCCGACATGCACCTGAGGTTCAACATCTACACCGACCCCAGGACCCCGGTCCAGGTGAAGCCCGGACTCTACAAGGTGGGCAACCCCACCGACGACTCGCCGGTCTTCCTCACCACCAACTTCGCCCTGACCTACTACACCGTGGAGTCTGACCTCGGATCGAACAACATCGACTCGTACCTCCTGGCGGTCAACACCGACGGGATCGGAGTCCAGGCGGCTGTAGCCGGCGGCCAGATCACCCCGTCCAAGATCAAGGACGCCTTCGCCGAGGCTGGTATGGACTTCGAGAAGACGAGCCACAAGTCGTTCATCCTCCCCGGGATGGCTGCCAAGTTCAGCGGCGAGCTCGACGACCTCTACGGATACAAGGTCAAGGCCCTGGTAGGACCCGAGGACTCCGGCCGGATCCCCGGCTGGATGGAAAAGCAGTGGCCTCCAAAGAAGTAAACCGCGAGAAGTGAAGGCGAGGTGGCCTCTCCCATGAGGGGGAGGGACCTCCTCGTTATCTCAACCGGTCCGACTGGAATGACCGATCGGATCGACCCTATTTTTCTTTTATACCGCCGGGATATCTCACTCCATCTCTTCCGGCTCGCCGGGGGCGAGGAGGAGGTCTTTGAAGATGAGGATCTCGATCACCTGGGATACGTACCGTCTCTGCTGGTACCTCTGGATATCCTCGTTCATCCGTAGCTCGCTATCTATCTGGACCCTGATCAGGGCCATCCTGAGATCCCGCCTCTCCTCGTCGTTGAGCTTGAGGGAGCATATCTCCTTCAGAGCTCGAGGAAGGCTGAGGGGATCGTTCAAGACCCTAGCCAGAAGAAGGATATATCCGTTATAAGCTTCGGGTTTCGCCTCTCCGGTCAAGGTCTCCAGGTCTTCTGCCGAGTACCTTATGCCGTCAATCTTGACGTAATCCATCTATACACCTCGGAAATCAAATGACAGAAATACCCCCTCCTCGGAGGATAGATTCGCATATGGCCAGATCCTCCGGAGAGTTCACGTTCACCGCCAGCTCCAGCCTATCGAGGATCAGGTGGTAATCTTCCTGTTCGTGCCTGATCTGCGATCCCAGAAGGACGTTTACTCCCGAGGGCACGATGAGCCGTCCCCGGTAGTTGAAGAGGGAGTCTGGCCTGCCTCCTATCCGCCGGTAC
Source organism: Candidatus Methanocrinis natronophilus (assembly GCA_029167045.1). Taxonomy (GTDB): domain Archaea; phylum Halobacteriota; class Methanosarcinia; order Methanotrichales; family Methanotrichaceae; genus Methanocrinis; species Methanocrinis natronophilus. Next base: position 12,894 of record JARFPK010000036.1, on the reverse strand, counting down.
GTCTCCAGGGGTACGTGGACCGATAGGGCAGGCTCTGGGACCCTCTCGTAGACCTCGAGGATCTCCTCGATGATATCTCCTCTCAGGAGGGGCAGGTCAGCCATCACGATCAGGACGGGACCGACGATGCCGGCCTCCTCGACAGAATAGATCATGTCGGGGACGTACCCGTCTGCGGGGGTCTCCAGGACATGGAGACCTTTATCATCCGCCCACTCCGCCGTCTCCGGGACCCTGGCGGTCGTCGCGACATAGATCCTCTCGACCGCCTCCTCCAGGGCGGAGACGACCCAGTCGATGAGGGGGCGGCCGGATACCTCCACCATCGGCTTCTCCCCCATCTGTAGCCTGGTACCGAGGCCCCCTGCCATCACCACGGCGTCCAGATCGAAACCTCCCAGAGTAGTCCCCCGGCGATCAACAGGGCGGCGACGACGAGGGCGACGGCCCTTGCCACCTCGTTGGTGGCCCCAAAGCCGTCACCTGTGGCTCCGCCGAAGTTTCTCTTCGATACCGCGACCATGTATAGAGCAGATATCTGGGCCCCGAGGAGGACCACGATGCCGGATGGACCCAAAAGAGACCAACAGATGAGGGCTGATATCAGAAGGCCAACCAGGAAATCAGACCTGCTGGCGTTCTCGATGGCGATGGAGCCGAACCCTTTCTGGAGGGGGACGGAGAAGGCGGCGAAGGCTATCATCGACTGCTTGGCAGCCACCTCCGCCACCACCAGGGCGACCGGCAGGGCTTCCTTTGGGATCGCGACGAGGGAAGAATAAACCGCCAATATCGTCACCACCAGGAAGACGACTCCACCCGTCCCGATGTGGACGTCCTTCATGGCGCTGATCTTCTTCTCGACGGTGGTGTGGGCGGTGATACCATCCCCGAAATCGGCGAGGCCGTCGGCGTGGTTTATGCCGCAGATCTTGAAGATCACAACAAGGATTAAGGCCGCTGCGATCCCTGCAGGCGCGATCTCTGTCAGGCCAAGGGCGACGGCTCCGAGGATGATCCCGAGGACCGCCCCCACCAGGGGGAAGACATAGATGTGTCTCATCAGGGCCTCGATCCCCTCCATCGATATACCGACGGGTATCGTGGAGAGGAAGCCGAACCCCGACTTAAAGGCGAGGAAGAGGTCTCTCAGTCGAACACCGCCCTGGTGTACATATTCGCCGATACCCCGCCGATCAGCCCCGCTATGACGTCGTCCATGAAGGGGCCGAGGGCCCCCAGGATCCCGGGTTTGGCCTTGTCGTACCGGACGTAATCGAAGGTCCCCTTATAACCGCCGATGTACTTGGCGATGGTCATCCCCATCACCTCATCGGCGATTAGGTAAGTCAGGTCCCTCTCATAATCGGAGGTCTTCATGTTGGGGAGTCGTCCCTTCTTCCCCTCCTCCTCCAGAAGGGTCCCTGCATAGATGAGGAGGGCGAGGTTCGGGTCGGAGAGGGCGATCTCAAGCTCTCTTCTGAACGCTTCTTCCGCCCTCTCCCGGGTCTCCACCCCTGGATGCGGCACGTATAGCTCCAGGGCTGCATCCACTACATCGTCGATGGATATCCCAGCCTCAAAGAGCACTCCTCGGATCTCCTTGCCTGAGCCCATATTGATCGGCGGATTAAGATACCCGAACGGATAAAAGGATATCTCGTGGCCATAGGTCTCATGATGGGCGAAGTTATTTTATAGTCCGATGTCGAGATATTAAAGTGGGATTTTATGAAGACCCTCGTCAAGATATTTGTCGATCATGAGCATCTAGGCCGCGTTATAAACACCCTGACAGAGCTCGGGATAACGGGATTCTATCTCTATGAGTATAAGGGGATGTCCCCCAAAGCCTGGAAAAATTTCCGCCTGAAGGAGGACCCGGAGATGACGATCGAGGCGGTCAGACATCATGCGGAGCCTGGGGTTCTCGTAAACACGGTGATAGACGGAGATTGTGAGCCGATAATCAAAGGCCTGGAACAAGCTTTAAAAGGTATAAGATATACGGTTATGGGCCAAAAGGTGACTGTCGTGAAGGTCAGAGGAGATTGAGCATCCATGCCGGTTTTGAGAAGCGAAGTGGAATCTGTACTGGAGGTCATAAGGAACGCTCTGAGGATGGATGGTGGCGATATAGAGCTGGTGGAGATAGCCGACGATGGGGTAGTCTCGGTGAAACTTACCGGGGCTTGTGCAGGATGCCCCTTCTCCCAGATGACTCTCAAGAATTTCGTAGAACGCGAGCTGAAGAAGAACGTTGACGGGATAAAGGAAGTTGTGGCGGTATAGGTGCGAAGCCTTTGATCGCCTCCATTTTACGACCGTCGCATATATATGGTTCTGCTCAACTTGCTGAGAGGCGGCTCTTCGCCTTCGGCTCAAATCGACAATAAACGAGAAAGAGGCATAAGTTGTGTTTCCAACCAAGAAAGTTCAAACGTTGATCGGCTCCAAGATCAGGGTGGAGATGAAGGGGTCAGAACGGCATCTTCTGGAGGGGACCCTGAACAGCGTAGACGACTACCTGAACCTCCATCTCCTGGAGACGGTAGAGATCGTGGATGGCGAGAGGGCTCGATCGCTGGGATCAGTGATACTCCGTGGGAACAATATAATCCTCATAAGTCCGGTGGAATGACATTCCGGGTGTCCAGATGTATGAGGAAGCGCTGGAGTACATAAAGTCGTGTGAGGACGGGGTTCTGCAGAGCGACCTGTGGAAATGTTTGGATATAGATTCTCGAAAATGCTCTCGGATCGTCTCGAAGCTGTTGAAAGAGGATCTCATCAAGCGGGAGCCCGAGTCGGTGGATGGCGTTAGGACGTTCAGGCTCCGATACGCCGGAGCGTTGGTATCTTCCAGCCAGTTCATACCACTGCTTGCAGGAGATGAGTTCGAGCCGTGTGCAGGTTGCATAAAAGAGTGCGTTCCTGAACACTGTCCTGAGCTGAGCGAGTGGATCTTCGCCGTAGTCTTCACTGAGGGCTCTGACCTCATCCTAGACCATCCCATAAAAAAGGTCAGCACGGCCAATCTCCAGTAGTGAGTTTGAGTTCGACCAACTATTTTTTTTGATCACCGTGCTGAGGCCTTGGGGCTTGCCCTTTCCGGGCGGCGCGCCCCTCCCGCAAAGCTCAAACCGGCCGCATTTGGCTATTGAAGGGGCGGAAGATACGAAGGGCGGGTTTGGTGGGAGTTATTCAGGAACTCATCTGGATCTGACCTTCTCCGAAGCCCTTCTTGACCAAGATCTTCTTTATTCGCCCGGTATGATTGCCTTGCAGCTCGATAATGCCGTAGCCCTTGACGGTCCCCCCGCAGGCAAGCTCCGATTTGAGATATGTTGCTAGTTCGCTGAGGTCTATCTCATGAGGATCTATTCCCTGAATCACTGTAACCTCTTTTCCGTATCGTCGTCTGTTGATCTTCACCGTGATCCTCTGCTGCTCCTTGGCTACCTCCTGGCATATGCAAAGGTCTTTGGGAAGGCCACATACTGGGCACATCTCGGAACTCATCTTCTGGTAGTTACCTCCACAGAATATATGAACTCATTCGTCGAAGCCCCGGCCATAGGGGCTGGTTGATCACATCATACTGATCGTTCTTTCGACCCATCACCTCCGGGAAAGGAAGCGACCTTCTGATCGCCGAGCATACCTCCGTAGCCTCCTTCCTCGAAGATGAGCCGATATGCTAGCAGGCTTGATATCGATAAGCTAAATAGCTATTGGTGGTCTCAGCCGCCAGAAAAAAAACGATACGCATCGCCGAAGAAAAAAAATAGAAAGGGGCTCACCTTTTCACCTCCCTTAACCTTCTGACCATGACCTCGGCGAGGAAGACCGCCAGCGCCGCAAAGAGGAGGGGCATCTGCCTGCTTAACCTCTGCTGGACCGTTATCTCGCTGCTCTTTCTCGCCTCCTCGACGAGGCTTCTCGCAGCCTCCTCCTCGGTTAAGACCTTCCCGCCCCCGGTCATTATCAGCCTATAAAAGTCGGGGTTGAAGCCCACGTCCCTGAACTCCAGGGGATAGTTGACGGCGATACCGTAATCTCCGATGGTGTATATCCCCTGCCGCTCAGGGGTGAAGACCGACCTGTAACGGTTCTCCCCCACCTTATCCACCTCGGACAAACCCACCACCGGAGGTGTGGCGCTCGTTATGATGATCTCGACGGGGGTCCCCTCCCAGCCATCCTGGGCGTCGATCCTCCCAAACTCGGGCCTCGGATCGCCGACGGCCCAGTTGACGGTCCTGGATACCAGCTTCGAGTTATCGGCGGAGTAGACCTCTGGCGCCCAGGCGACGCCCGAGTCGGTGGTGAAGGCCGCCACCCTTCCGAGGCCGAACCTCCAGGTGGTGAGGATCGGCTTTCCGTCGAGCATCGCCACCAGCCTCTGAGACCCATCCTTGGGGGTGACGTCGTTGAACCCGGTGGCGTTGGCGGAGACGGCCAGATCGGCGGTTATGTAATGGTCCGGATTCAGTATCATGAGAGAGTACCCCGCCGCCGGGATCTCGTCATCTTCCGGGATCTCCTCTAGATCGGGCCTCTCCCCGACCCTGATGGTCACCGAGCCCGGATAGACGGCAGAGTGGTACTCTGCACCGCTCTGAGCTGCGAGGTCTCTGAAGCTGCCGGGAGCGGATTCGAAGGCCTTCACCTCCACCAGATGGACCGTCGCCTCCATATCCCGGATCATCCTTTCCGACTCCGAGAAGACCTCGGGGTACTCCCAGATCTTGCCGTCTGATATCACCACCACCTCCCCCTCTCCCCTGGTGGAGTTCAATATATCCCAGGCGAGGGCGAGGCCGGTATCCATCTGACTCTCCTCCTGGACCCCGGCCTCCGGGGATAGGCTTGATATCCGGTCCCGGATCATCACCTCCCTTCCCGCTATCGTCGTCGGGGAGAGGACGACGAAGGCGTCAGTACCGAAGACGACGAGGGCCACCCGGTCATCCCTGAACTCGGGAGCCCGGAGGAGCTCTATCGCCAGTGCCTTCTGATAATCGAGATACGTAGCTCTGCCGACGATCATCTCAGCCCTGCTGCTTCCGGAGACGTCCATGACGATCACCGTCGTCTTACCTCCCTCGAAGATGCTGGGGACGGATTTCACCGGCAGAATCTCCTCGAGGCTGCTGTTCCTGTAACCTCCGAAGTCGTAGGCCTCGTCTCCGCCTACCACCACCAGGCCGCCCCCCTCCCTGACGTACTCGAGAAGGGCTGAGAGCTCAGGGAGGTACTTCCGGTTATCGAGGATCACCGCCTTGTACCTCCGCCCCCCGGGGTCGAGATCTTCAGGCCGGAACTCCTCGGTGGTGGTCAGCCTGTAATGCTCTGATAATACCCTCGATAGGGGAGACTCCCCGTCTGCGACGAGGAGGACCTCGGGCTTTGGGACGACGTAAACCGCCTTCTGATACCGATCGTTCTCCCTGTTCCAGTCGCGGGGGAAGCTTATCGTCGCCTCCAGGATATGAGTTCCCGTCGTATGAAACCTGTGGGAGATCCTCAGAGAGGTGGACCTCTCACTCCCCGAGATCCTATCCTGGTAGATGACGGTGTCGTCGGCCCTGACGGTGAGGAGGCCGTCGAAGTCGCCGCCGGAGCTGCGGACGATGACGGTGAAGGGGTAGTCTCCTCCGAGGACTGCGGTGTTCGTCCCGGATATCTCGACGCTTCGGTCCTCCCGGATCGGCTCCATCTCCAGGGCGAAGACGGTGGTGTTGGCGGCCCGCGCCAGAGCGAGGGCCTCTCCTACATCCCTTCCGCTGTTGCTGTAGCCGTCGGTCACCAGGAGGAGGGCGTCTCCCTGGTGGGAGTACTGGAGGATCTTGTCGCCGAGGGGAGTCGACCTCCCCGAGAAGGTTCTGAGGGTCGAGTCTGGGAGGACGGCGTGGATCCGCTCAGCAGCTCCCCGATCGAAGATCTCCGTCGAGGCGGTGAGGTCGGAGACGACGGTTATGAGGGGCTGTTTAGTCTGGATCGTCTCCGTCACCGTGACGTAGGGGTTGGCCAGAGCGGCGACGAGGAGGGAGAATACGACGATCCTGCTGACTACCAGGAGCCGGTTTCTATTCCACCGGAGGCTCAAGAGCCCCGCCGCTGCTATTATGGGGATGAGGAAGAGGAGGCGGGGCTCGGAGAAGTAGACCCCATCCATCAACTCCCTCGCCTCCTTCGAAGGATCAACAGCTCAAGGACTATCAGACCCCCGGCGATGATCACGAGCCAGGGGGATAGGTCCTTTCTTATGATCTTCTCTGTGGCCACCCCGGGGGTTAAAGCCCCGAGGTTGAGGGTCCTCGGGTTCAATATGTTCGACTCGACGGGATCGTACATGTTGGCGGCGATCGTCCTCCCCTGGAACCGGTAGATGCCCGCCCTGTCCAGGTGGAGGACATCGGTGGTGATCCTCCCGGCGGGAGTCTCCACCGATGTGGTCTCGCCGAGGATTATGACCTCTCCGGTCTTCCGGTTCGATTCGGAGGCGTCGGGGGCGTCCGTCAGCCAGTTGATCATCCGGTACCAGAATATCGGGTACTCGGGCCTCAAATGGAAGTCGGAGGTCTCCTGGGTCAGGCCGAGGTATACGGCGGTGCCGCTCCCCAGCCTCCAGTAAGATATGACGGGGACAGCGTTCGCCTCGGCGATCGTCACCGATCCCCGGCGGGGAGAGGCGAGGAGGTACGACCGGAGAGCCACCTCGTCGAAGGAGACCTCCTCGGCGAATACTTGATTTCTCGTCCACAGGGGGGCGGATTCGTTGACATACCCAGCTATCCTGACGGGGAGGTATTCAGGGCTCGCCGAGGCGTTGGAGGGGACATAGACGACCCTTCCGCCGTCGTAGACGTATCTGTTCAGCTGGCCGTCGGGACCGCCCCTCTCTGTCACCACCATGTCGAAGCTCCCGTATCCTCCCGACCTGCTGACCTCTACGGCGGGGATCGATCTGAGGGCTGCGAGGACGGGACCCCCCTCGCCGAGGTAGAGGATCCTCCTCACCCCCAGGTCGGGGGCGTATATGAAGGCCCTGTTGTCAGCGGATATGGCGTCATCGACCTCCAGGGAGACGACGGTGACCCCAGGGAAGGCGTCCAGGGTCAGGTAATGGTCGCCCCCGGCGTCTATCGTCCTCACGGTGGAGAAGGTCCCTGCCGGCCCCTCGACGGTTATGGGGACCGTCCTCGTTCTGCCGTAGTTTCTTATGTGACAGGTGTAGTTGAGAACTCCGCCGTAGTCGACGATCCAGCCGCCGACGATCCCGACGTTATCTCCGGCCCCTCCAGAGTCGACGAAGACGACGGGGGTTCCGCCGCCCTGGATCAGCTCCCTCGTCACCTCCGGATCGTCGCCGATCCAGCTTGCGAAGTCGGAGACGACGAGGATCGAACCCCCCTCTGCCCCCAGGATCCCTCTGCCGACCGTCATCCCCGCCGAGAGGTCTGCCTGGACCGCCACGGGAGAGAGGGTTTCAAGGATAGACCTGGCTTGCCCACGGTTTCCCTCTCTTAAGGCTACGACGGGGATGTTCTTCGCCAGGACGATGCTGATCCGGTCAGAGCCCTCAGAGTATCTCTGGACTATCTCCTTCGCTTCGTCGTAGCTCGCCTCCATGCTGGCGGATAGATCCATCACCACCACCAGATGCGGTCCCTGGGCCCCCCTCGCCTCGGTGAAGGGGCCCGCAGCGGCGATGACCAAGAGGATTATGACGAGAAGCTGAATCCAAAATAGGGGGTCGGTGATCAGCCTGTTTAAGGCCGCCGTCGGCTTTGCATCCCCCTCTCTTATGAACGCCGTCGAAGGAAAGGGCTGATCTTTAGGCCTCGGCCTGATCATGTAGAGGATGATCAGGGGGATCGCTCCCAAGAGTCCCAGGAGGGCAAGGGGGGTGGTGAAGGGCATCAGGGATCCTACGCCAAAGGCCGAGAAAAGGTTTACGGAGGATCTCGATCCGGCCAGACCCCCCAAATCGTGGCAACATTCTTAATACGATTGAAGATATCATTTTTATCTGATCCTGCTCATCGAGGTCGACCATAATGATCAGCGTCATGGAAGTCTATCAGCTTCTCCCCAAGACAAACTGCAAGAGGTGTGGTCTTCCCACCTGCATGGCCTTCGCCGTCGCTCTCATCAGCCGGGAGAAGACGATCGAGGATTGCACGCCGCTCCTGGAGGAGGCGAAGTATGAGAAGAAGCTCGCGGGGCTCAGGGAGCTCCTAGCCCCCATACTGAGCGCCGACGCCACCGAGACCGGTATGGTGATCCACCCAGAGAAGTGTTACGGGTGCGGAAACTGCGTAGTAGCCTGCCCTGTGAACGTCGCCAGCGATCCCAAGGGTACGGCTATAGGGAGGGGGCCCGTCAGTGGGAAGGCGATACTGATGGTGGAAGACGGGGTGGTCAAGTGCGTAAACGTCGACGAGTGCAGACGGTTCGGTCCCGAGAAGGTCCTCTGCAACGCCTGTATCGCGACCTGTCCGAGCAAGGCGATCGAGTTCATCTAGGTGATAAGTATGGCGTTCTGTACAGGTTGTTCTCTCCTATGTGACGATATCGTGGTGGACCTTGATGGAGGCAAGATCGGAAAGACGATGAACCTCTGCAGAAAGGGTCATGCCCATTACAGCTCCATCAGCTCCGGGAGGCTGACCCCCTCCGTCGACGGCTCGGAGGTGGGGGTCGAAGATGCCATGATGGCAGCAGCCGAGGTCCTCGCCGGGGCCGATAACCCCCTCCTCTTCGGCTGGGGGGGATCGACCCTGGAGGCCCAGAGGGCGGGGGTGGATCTGGCAAAGAAGCTCGGCGGTGCCATAGACGACCCATCATCCTACTCCCAGGGGCTGATAACCGAGAAGATCATAGCAGGAGATCTTCCCACCTGCACCCTCGATGACGTCCGCAACTTCGCCGACGTATCCATATACTGGGGAGACGACCCTTCCAGCAGCCATCCTCGTCACATGTCCAGGTTCTCTTACTTTCCCAGGGGCGAGAAGAGGCAGAGGGGGTACGAGGAGGACCGGGAAGCGATCGTCATCGACGTCCGGAAGTCGCCGACGGCCCAGATAGCCGCCGACGGGTTCTTCAAGATAACCCCGGGCGGCGACGGCGCCTTCATCGAGGCCCTCGTCGCCTCCCTCGCCGGCAAGATACCCAAGGTCGAGGATAAGAAGAGGATGCTGAACCTGGGTACGAAGCTTCGTAAGGCCAAGTTCGGGGCGATATTCACCGGCCAGGGGCTGGCTCACTCCCTCCGGGGAGATCTCTCCGGGTTCGTCTCCCTCGTCGGGAAGCTCAGCGAGATCACCCGGTTCTCCGTCATCCCGACCCTAGGCGATTACAATACCCGGGGTTTCAACCAGACGCTCTTCGATGAGACGGGACACGTCAACTCCGTCACCTTCAAGGACGGCGTCCGCCACGGCCAGGAGTTCAGCATCGCGAGGCTTCTCGACTCCTGCGACGCCGTCATGGTGGTGGGGTCTGACCCCGCAGCGGCCTTACCAGCAGCCATCGCTAAGAAGCTCGCAAAGGCGGTGACGGTGGCGATCGGATCTCATCGTAACATGACGACCGACTTTGCGAAGGTCTCGGTACCGATGGCGGTGGCGGGGATCGAGGCAGGTGGCTCGTGCCTGCGGACCGACGGGGTGAGGGTGGAGTTCGACGGCCTGGTCGGGTCGGATCATCTCTCTGACGTCGATATCATAAAAAGAATCATGGAGGCTGTTTAGATGGCAGGAGGAAAGGAGCTTACAGTTATCACCTTCAGGGGGATCTTCCAGGAGGTGGAAGAGGCACGGGGGATGTACAGCGATGGATACCGGGACCAGAGCGCCGTCGTCGCCCTGGACGGTGGCGACATGAAAGAGATGGGGGTCGAGGCAGGCCATCCGGTCCATCTCGAGACCGCCTCCGGGGATGTGGTGGTGGCGGCGAAGCTCTCTGAAGAGGCCCATCCCGGGGTCGCCTTCATGCCCGCCAGCCCCTGGTCTGCCCAGCTCTTATCCGGCGAGGTCGGAGAGGACGGCTTCTTGGAGCTGAAGATGTTCACGGTCCGGGCGTCCTCTGGCGGGGGGAGAGTCACCTCGATCGAGGAGATCGAGGCCGTAATAAGGGCCCCCTGACCTCTGGAGGTCGATATATGAACCTCATATCGATAGCCGACCTCACCCCGGAGGAGATCCTGGAGGTTCTGGACCGGGCCGACGAGATGAAGGCGAGGAGGAACGACCCCTCCCGGGGAGAGGTCCTCGCTGCCAAGAGCATCGCCGCCATCTTCGAGAAGCCCTCCACCAGGACGAGGGTCTCTCTTGAGGTGGCGATGACCGAGCTTGGGGGTCACGCCCTCTACCTCAGCAGCGACGACCTCCAGCTCGGCCGGGGCGAGACGGTCGCCGACACCGCCCGGGTCCTGTCGCGGTACGTCCACGCCATCGCGGCGAGGGTCTACCACCACGCCACCGTGGAGGAGCTGGCTCGCTACGCCGCGGTGCCGGTCATTAACCTCCTCTCGGACCTAGAGCACCCCTGCCAGATATTGGCGGACATGATGACGATGAGGGAGAGGTTTGGACGGCTCGAGGGCCTGAAGGTCGCCTGGGTCGGCGACGGAAACAACGTCTGCAACTCGACGATCCTGGCGGCGGCCCTGATGGGGATGGAGATGGTGGTGGCGTCTCCGCCGGGGTTCGGTCCAAACGGTAAAATATTAGATCAGGCTGATCGTCTTGGAGGAGGGACGGTCGTGGTAACCGATCCCGTCAAGGCGGTCTGCGGTGCAGACGTCGTCGAGACTGATACCTGGGTCTCCATGGGCGACGAGGCCGAGGCGGATAGGCGGAAGGTGGCCTTCCAGAGATATCAGGTCAACTCCGATCTGATCCGCCACGCCGCCGACGAGGCCATAGTCCTCCACTGCCTCCCCGCCCACCGGGGCTGCGAGATCACCGACGATGTTATGGACGGACCGAGGTCCGCCATCCTCGACCAGAGCGAGAACCGGCTCCATTCGGTCAAGGCGGTCCTGGAGAGGCTGATGGTCTAGACCGCCGGTCCGCAAGTCGCGACGCCGACGTCCAGCGGGACGGCAAAATGAAGATGATATCATAAAGCGGGGGTTGCCAAGCGGTCAAAGGCGCAGGGCTTAGGACCCTGTCCTGCAGAGGTTCGTGGGTTCGAATCCCATCCCCCGCACCAATTTACTTGTGATATTTAAATAGCAATATGCCCAAGTATATATTTGGAGGGTATATTGGTTGAACCTGACAAGTCTCTTTATGTCTACGTCTACCTTCCTTTTGCCGAGGATAAGAAGCGATGGGACAACCTCGCCTCCGAGGCCGAAGTTCCCCTCTCGAAGTTTGTGATCGAGATCGTGGAGAACGCCCTGGCTGATGAGGCGGAGATCAAACCTCGAGCAGAGTTCGTCAAGCAGCTGGGCTCTCTGAGGGACGAGATCAGAAATCTCCAGGAGGAGCTGAAGCCTAAAAACATAGTCCTCGATAAGTACGAGAACGAGCTGAAGAGGTATCGGACCGCCGCTTTCGTTGAAGACGATTTTGAGGGCGCTCGGAAGTACAGCCGGGAGCTCATCAAGATACTGAAACGCTGCGACCTCGTTGATAACTACCGGCTTTTCGAAGAGCTCGGGATCGACCCTCGCGAAGCCGACCTGGTCAAGGCGGTATCGACGGAGCTAGAAAACCTGGAGACTTAAGGGCTCATCACCCCATCGCCGAGAGGTTGGAGGTGGGTGGGATGATGGTGAAGGGCTCTGACAGGAGCTCCTCGACATTTACCCTCTACATCGTTCCTCTACATCTCGCCTAGGGGATCAACCCTCTCCCTGCCGGAGGATGATCCTGTCCCCCTCCTCGACCCCGGGGAATACGTCGATGCCGGAGACGATCCTCCCGATGTGGTTGACCGCCGAGTAGGGCTGGGTCCCCCCGAAGAAGATGCAGAAGGCCGAGCCCGGCGTCCAGAAGGAGACGTCCCCCGCCTCCGACGAGGGAGACGGGTTCTCGTCGGTCAAGGCGAAAGGAAGCTCGAAGTAGACCTCATCACCCCATAGCTGGGCTTTAGCCTCCAGGGGGAGCCTCTCGTATATCTCCCGGGCGGTCCGGGGGTTACGTCCGTCGATCTCGGCCAGGGCCGAGCCCTTCCCCTCCACAACGATCTCGATTAAGTTCATGATATGGCACCTCTTGTTGCGCGTCTTCTTATTTTATTCGCTTCTTAGGGGATATTATGATCCAAAGAGCGACTTAACCTTTCCCGAAGCGTTGAAGCCATCTATTTAGATAAGATGAAGATCCAATAGCTAGGAGGTGATATGAGATGATCTGGCAAGATCGGATCGTCGTCGATCCTGAGATACTGGCGGGCAAGCCCGTGATCAGAGGCACGCGCATCGCCGTCGAGTTCGTCATAGGCCTTCTCGCCCAGGGGTGGTCAGAGTCGGAGGTCCTAAGGAGCTATCCGGGCCTCGCCTCCGAAGACGTCCAGGCCTGTCTCAGCTATGCAAGGGAACTGCTCCGAGAAGGCGCTTAGGAATATGTCAATACAATCGGGTAAAATGCTAAACTAAAAATCTAAACGGCTCCAGATTGTTTGATCAATTCTATAATATCAGTATCTTGGTCTTCATTAATAAGTCGATCAGCAAGCTCTTTATTAAATAGATTAAAATCAATTAATTTTTGGATTGCATTAAATCTCCAACAATCATCATGGTCCGTCTTTTCGCACTAACGGTCTAATCTCCAAACATTTCCCCTCATAATTAATAGCAAAGATTTATTAAATATCCCGTTATATCCCGTTTTTTAGGGGTAGCAATTATGGAGATAAGGACTCTTC
>JARFPK010000035.1 GCA_029167045.1 Candidatus Methanocrinis natronophilus | reverse complement strand
TATACACATGATGCAGACGCTCAAGGTCAAACTTGAACCGACCCCAGAACAGGTTCAAGCTATTCGCGAGACGATGCATCAGTTTAACGCCGCCTGCAACTTCGTGGCTGACAAAGCGTTTGAGCTTCATACCGCCAATAAAATCGAGCTGCAGAAGGTCGTTTATTATCCTATTCGGGAACAATTTAACCTCTCCGCTCAGATGGCGGTCAGAGCTATCTCTAAGACCTGCGAAGCCTACAAGAGAGACAAATCGATCAAACCGACCTTCGATCCTGACGGATCTGTCGTCTACGATCAGAGACTCATGTCCTGGAAAGGTCTCGATCTCGTTTCTCTCTTGACTCTCGAAGGCAGGATAAAGGTCCCTGTTGTCATCTGCGAGTACCACGAACCCCGGCTCAATCGGATCCGAGGACAGGCCGACCTCATTTTCGAACGGGGTGAGTTCTATCTCTGCGTCGTCGTCGAAGTTGCCGAGTCTCCCAAGATCGAACCGATCGGTGTTATCGGCGTCGATCTCGGGATCAAGAACATTGCCGTTGATTCGACCGGCGAAGAGTTCTCCGGTGACGGTATCGAGAACGTTCGATCCAAGATAGATAACCTCAAGGCCGATCTTCAAAGCTGTGGGACCGATAGCGCCAAACGTCATCTCAAGAAACTCTCGGGTCGAGAGGCTAGGTTTCGTCGAGACGTGAACCACTGCATCTCCAAAAAACTGGTTGCGAAAGCCAAAGACACCTCTTCCGTGATCGCCCTCGAAGATCTTCAGGGTATCCGGGAGAGGATGACGGTTTCGAAGGCTCAGAGACGCAAACAGCATAGCTGGGGATTCTATCAGCTCAGGCAGTTCGTCGAGTACAAGGCAGCGATCGCTGGAGTTCCAGTGGTCTACATCGACCCTGCCTATACGTCCCAGGAATGCCCCGTTTGTCATCATATCTCCCGGTCAAACCGACCTACTCGAGATCGGTTTGCTTGTGTCTGCTGTGGTTTCTCTGGCCCTGCTGACACCGTCGCAGCTCGAAACATAGCTGCAAGGGTGGCTGTCAGCCTGCCCATCGTGGCCCGATTTTTTGCGGAGCCGCAAGCCCCCAATACTGGCGAGCATCATGCCCGCCAATTCATTGGCGGGTAGTTGACCAGTACCTTTTGGGGTCATCCACCCTCTCCAGAGCCCCCTCGATGGCTCCTGCCACGACGGGGAGTTTGAAGGGCTGGCTCTTGAGGTTCTTTCCCAGCCCCCGGACCTGGGCCTCCGTCCCCAGGACGAGGACCTCCATCTCCCCGGGGTCGCATCGGAGGGCGCCCATGGGTATGGCGGCGTCTCCGCCCCGGGCGAGCATCTCCTGCTTGATGACGATCGCCTCCATAGAGGTGACACCCCTGATGGAGAGGGCCCGGAAGGACCCCTTCCTGCCGAGGGCGAGGGCTCCCCCCTCTTCTACCCCCAGGAGAGCGAAGGCTTGATGGAGGTCTCGGGGCCGGCCCCAGTGGCCGAAGATCTCCACCTCGATGCCATCGGCCCCTGATACGGCAGGCCTTCCCCGGACCGCCTCCGCCATCCTGATCGTCTCCATCGATGCCGCCACGTCGTGGGTCCTGACGAGGTGGGCCCCGTTATAGACGGCGACGGCGGTGGCGGCCAGGCTTCCAAGGAGCCTCTCGGCGGGGATGGGACGATCGAGGACGGTGCCGATGAAGGACTTCCTGGATACGGCGGCCATAACCGGCCTGTTGAGGACTCTGAGACGGGAGAGGCCGTCGAGGATCGCCAGATCGTGGCCTGGCCCCTTGTCGGGAGTCCAGCGGCCTATCCCCGGATCGACGGTCACCTTCTCCACGGCTACGCCGGCCTGTGAGGCTGCTCTCTTCCTCTCGCCGAGGTTGGCCACGATATCCGCCATATCGAGGACGTCGCCGGGCCTCTCCTTCGACGCCATGATGATCAGCGACCCGTCGTGGTCGGCGACGGTCCCGGCCATCTCCGGATCGTGGAGCCCGGAGACGTCGTTTATGCAGGAGGCTCCCATGGATAGTGCGTCGGATGCGACCTTAGACCTCTGGGTGTCGACGGATATGACTACTTCGTCTCCGAGGCCGTCCAGGACCGCCTCGAGAGCTGGAAAGAGCCTACACCTCTCCTCCTCCTCTGAGATCGGGGGCGATCCCGGCGCCGTGGAGACGGCTCCCAGATCGAGGATCTCCGCTCCCTCCTCCGCGAAGGCGAGGGCCCGCTCTAGGACCGCGCCCTCCCCGGCGTAAGACTCCTGGTAGAACGACTCGCGGCTGAGGTTGATAACCCCCATAACCCGGGCGGGATGAAGGTCCCCCAATATTATGTCGCCGATTAAGCCTTCGATAGTCAATTTTATCGCCCCGTACCATAAGAATCGTCGACTTTAAAATCCTATTCCAGGGATCTTCCTCACTCTGAGAGCCTGAGCATCATCCCTGTACTCCTCGCCCTCTCGATGGCCAGGTTCAGGATCAGAAGGCTCGCCACGAAGTAGAGGAGGGCGAGGGCGATCCCCAGGAGGATCTGGTGGTCCCCGTAGCCGTAAGCCGACCGGTAGTACTCCAATAGATAGGTCAGAGGTATCGACTTTGATAGGATCTGGAGGGGGCCAGGGAGGATAGATACGGGATAGTAGACCCCGCTCACCAGCATCATGATCCCACTGAGGGTCCAGGCGGCGACGTCCGCCCTCTGGCCGAAGAGGAGGATCGATATGCAGACGACCATGCCTATGGAGGCGGCGGTAAGAAAGGTCCCGGCGAGGAATATGATGACGGTGGCGACGCCCCCCGCGAGAAAGTCGAAGCCGAAGAGGTGGCTGCTTGCGGCAGCCAGGACGATGAAGACCGCCACCCCTCTGATGACCCCGAAGAGCATCGCCCCCAATACCAGGTGGTATCCCCGGACGGGGGCGACGAAGGTCTGCTTTATGCTCTTGGACCAGAGGTCGAAGAGGAGGATGTAGGCGACGTCGATCTGGCTGATCTGGAGGATGCTGAGGGCTATCGCCCCCACCAGGACGAAGGCCACCATATCGTCGCCGAGCTCCAGGAAGCGGGTGAGAAGCCCGATGGAGAGCAGGCCGATGAAGGGCCAGAAGACCAGCTCGAAGAGGGTGAAGGCGTTCCGCTTCGATATGATCCAGTTCTTGTAGGTCGCAGATAGAACCTTGTGTAGCTCACCTTGCCAGCTCAAGGAAGACGTCCTCCAGATCGGGCTCTTCGATCCCTATATCCAGTATATCAGCACCCTCGAAGGCCTTGATGATGCTGCTGACCGCCCTTCCGGAGTGGTCGAAGACCATCTCCACCCTTCCTGAGAGCTCCTTCACCTCCATCACCCCCGGAATGATCCTAAGCTTCATAGGATCGACCTCTCCATCGTACTCGACGAAGATCCGATGACCTATCTGCAGAGCCCTCTTCAGCTCTCCGGGGGTCCCAAGAGCGACGAGCCTTCCCTCTCGGAGGAAGGCGATCCTGTCACAGAGCTCCTCGGCCTCGGGCATGTAGTGGGTGGTGAGGACGACGGTTATCTCCTCCTCCTGGTAGATCTTCTTTATGAGATCCCTGGTCTTCATCGCCATCTCTGGGTCGAGGCCTGAGGTCGGCTCGTCGAGGAAGAGGATCTCTGGGCGGTTAAGTATGGACTTTGCGAGGGATACCCTCTGCTTCTGGCCTGTAGAGAGGGTCTCGAACTTCGCGTCAGATTGAGGTCCGAGCTCGAAGGCCGAGATCGCCTCCTCGACGGATCTCTGGAGGCTCCGGCCGGAGAGGCCGTAGAGCATGGCCGAGTGTTGGAGGTTCTCCCTCACGGTGAGGGACCAGGGAAAATTGGGGTTTCCGCTGCTGATGTTGATCCTTTCCCTGATGGCGTGGGTATCCCGGAGGGCGTCTCTTCCCAGGACCTCGAGGCTGCCCCCATCAGGGCGGATGAGGGTGGAGAAGATCGACATGAGGGTAGTCTTTCCGGCGCCGTTGGGGCCGAGGATACCGAAGATTTCACCTCTTTCGATGGAGAGGGATATATCGAAGAGGACCTTCTTCTCCTGGAAGAGCCTCTTAAAACTTTTGCATATCTTCTCCGCCCTCAAAGCCGGCATAGCCTTTGGCAGGGCGGAGGTTGGAGATATCTATGACGGTGGGCTGGGATTGCTTTTGAAGGCGGATTGATGCCGGAGGCTATCTCCTGGGGAGGATGGGGCTGCGCCTCCGGGGCGATCGGCTCTTCTTCAGCCTGATGAGCCATAAGGCCGCCGCCCCACCGCCTGCCAGGAGGGCTCCCAGGATTAAGGTCCTGAAGGGGGCCGATCCCTCCTCCAGGACGACAGAGACGGGGATGGAGAGGGTGGTGGCCCCACCGTCGTGGCTTATCTCGCAGCCGATCCTGTACTCCTGGGCCCGGGCCGACCCCTCCACAAAGACGTCGAATCGGGCTACAGCGACGCCTCCCGGGGGTATATCTCCTAGACGGCTCCGATCCACCAGGGTGGAGAAGGGCGGAGCCGCCACCAGCCTGGCGGTGGAGTTCTGAGCCCGACTCTCCCCGTCGTTTCTGATGATGAGGCTGATGGTGCCCCTCTCGCCGGGATGGAGGATCGATCTCGCCCCCATCACCCCCAGGGCAGGAGGTCGCCTCTCCACCGAGAGGATCAGGTCGATGGTCCGGCTCGAGGGTAGGTAGAGGGGGGTGGCGGTGCCGCCGCTGAAGCTGACGTCGACCTGATGCTCGTACTCCAGGTCGAGGCTAATGGGGACGGGACCCTCCGCCCGTTCATCGATCTTTATATCAAATTGTAGCGCCCTCGTATCTCCGGGCCCGAGGATCTCTATAGTAGCAGGACCAGAGATTACCTCCACGGATCCACCGGAACGGAGGGTCGCCACGAGGTTTGACGCATCGACGCATCCGAACTCCGCCAGCATCTCCTGAGCAGCTTCGGCCTCTTTTCCCGGAGGGACGGCCCCCGGAACGAGCCGGTCGACAACCCCGTCGTTCGCGAGGATCAACCTGAGGGTACCGCTAGTTCCCGGGGAGATGACGGGGTTGACGACGGATACGTCGATGCGAGGTCCTCCCTCCACCTTGTAGTAGTCTTCTGCGAACCGGACGCTTCCCGGGCCGGAGGCGGCCTCGCCTGCCAATACGGCCAGAATGAGGAGGGGTATGACGAGGACTTTGGGGCTGATATTATCCGGGTCCATCTCGATCTGCTCCTTTGTAACCCGCCGCGTATAAGTTTGTTGTACAAGTACCGTCGCTCACCTGAAGCTGTCGCCTCCACCAAGGAGGATAGGATGGTGCTGAGAAAGAAGGTTGTAGGGCCGAAATCACCACCCAGGCCCTCATGACGACTCAACGGGATAGGATGGTGCTGAGAAAGAAAGTCGCTGCAGCGGCGAGGATGATCGTCGCCCCCGAAGGGGTATTGAGATGGTAGGAGGCAAGAAGGCCGACGGAGACGAAGGATATCCCAAGGAAGATGGAGAGGAGCATGATCCCCTTCAGGCTCTTTGCTCGCTGTCTTCCGATGGCTCCGGGTATGGTGAGGAGGGCGATGACGAGGATTATCCCTACTATCTTTATCAGGACCACTACGCTGAGGGCGACCATGGAGAGGAGGAGGAGGCGTAGCCGCAATACCGGAAGGCCGACCGCCTCGCCGTAGAGGGGATCGAAGGAGAGGATCAACAGCTCCTTGTAAAGGAGGGCGACTAGTAGGATCATCCCTAAGGTGAGGGCGGATATGATCAATATGTCGAAAGATGATACGGCGAGGATGTTTCCGAAGAGGTAGTCGAAGAGGTCGGGGGCCCTTCCCGGGCTGAGGCTTATGAATACGATACCAAGGGACATCCCCACCGCCCAGAAGACCCCAATGGCGGTGTCCTCGGAGACCTTCGACCTATCGCTCAGCGCCCCTATGCCTAGGGCGGTGGCCAGGGAGAATAAGATGGCATAGACGAGGGGGTTGGCTCCCAGGAGGTAGCCGAGGCCTATGCCGCCGAAGGCCGAATGGGCGATCCCCCCGCCTAT
Source organism: Candidatus Methanocrinis natronophilus (assembly GCA_029167045.1). Classification (GTDB taxonomy): domain Archaea; phylum Halobacteriota; class Methanosarcinia; order Methanotrichales; family Methanotrichaceae; genus Methanocrinis; species Methanocrinis natronophilus. The sequence goes on along the minus strand of JARFPK010000035.1, from coordinate 18,942 downwards.
GAAGACGAGCCGGTTGAGGATGACGTATATGCCCACCACACCGCAGAGGACGGCCGCTATCGCCCCCGCCAGGAGGGCGTTCTGCATGAATCCGTAATGGAATATCTCTATCATCTTCGGTCCTCTGCTGACTTATGCCGCCTTGCGCACGTTTCAATCGTGGGATCTCAAGACCCTGTGGGGTACCCCGTGGGCTATCATCTCCACGGGGCAGTGGTAGGCCTCCTCGATATCCTCCGCCAGGAGTTCCTTTGAATCGTGATAGTAGAGCTTTCGGCTGACGCAGGCGATCTTCTTGACGTGAGCTGATACGGCGCTGATGTCGTGGGAGACCATGATTATAGTCAGCCTCTTGTTGAGTTCCCCGAGGAGCTCGTAGAACTCGACCTGCACTGCCGAGTCGATGCCGGAGGCCGGCTCGTCGAGGAGAAGGAGGCGGGGGCTTGATACTATCGCCCTCGCCACGAAGACCCTCTGCTGCTCCCCCCCCGAGAGGCTGCCGATCTCTCTATCGGCGTAATCTTCCATCCCCACCAGGGATAAGGCCTCCCGGGAGGCGTCGGCGTCCAGGCTGGTGTACCTCCTAAAGAGCCCCCTCGCCCCGTATCTTCCCATCATCACCACCTCGAGGGCGGTGATGGGAAACTTGGGGTCGAAGAGGCTCTTCTGGGGGAGGTATCCGATCTGCTTCCTCGCCGCCACCGGGCCCTCTCCTAAGACCTCGATCCTCCCCCTCTCGGGCTTGACGAGGCCGAGGATCGCCCGAAGCAGGGTGGTCTTTCCGCCGCCGTTGGGGCCTATCACCCCCAGAAACTCCCCCTCTCGAATCCTGAGGTTGACCCCCTCCAGGACCCTACGCCCGTCGATCTTGACCGATAGGTCCTCGATATTGACCGCCGGATCGCCGGCAGGATCATCATTCATGAGAGCAGCTCCAACCAACCAGTCGTCACGCCGATCTCACCTCATTATCATATCCCCTCATGAGATCTCCATACGCCGTCTCTGCAGGATACGATCCCGGCGCCTCCACTTTTACCCTCCCCGCCCCCCGCCTCTGATACCCGAAGATATCTCCCTTGCGACCTTCCTCATGTTGTCGAAGTAATCCTCGGCTAGGGGGTCCAAGACGACGACCCTCCCTCCTATCTCGTCGGCTATGATCTTGCCGGACTTGGGGTTGAAGCTCGGATCGACGTAGATAGTCCCGATCTCCTCCTTGCGGGCGAGGTCGACGATGGATCGTAGCTGCTTTGGTCCAGGCTCCTTATCCTCTTCGTGGATCGCCACCTGGACGAGGCCGTAATCCCTGGCGAAGTACCCCCAGGCGGGGTGGAGGACGATGAACTTCCCTCCTGTAGCTCCGGAGAAGGTCGAGGCGAGCTCAAGGTCGAGTTCTTCAAGCTCCCTCTTGAAGGCTGCCAGGTTCTCCCTATAGGCATCGGAGTTCTCGGGGTCGACCTCCATCAGCCCATGGCAGATCTTCTCTGCCATGATGGCGGCGTTCTTAGCCGAGAGCCAGATGTGGGGGTCGGCGGTCAGGATCGAAGGGTGGCGATCCCGGGGGGAGGGTCTGTGGTGGTGGTGGTGGTCCTCTTCCTCCATCTCGCCACCTCCGTAGCCTTGATCATGATGGTGATCGTGGTCGCATCGCCCCTCCAAGAGGTCTATCCCCGAAGAAGAATCGACGACCAGCATCCTCCTGTTCGCCCCGATGATCCTCTCCATCCAGATCTCCAGCCCCGCCCCGTTCTTGATGTAGAGGTCGGCCTCTGCCACCTCCGAGAGCTTCGACGGGGTCGGCTCGAAGGTATGGGGGTTCGCCCCCTGGGGCACCAGAACGGAGACTTCGACGAGGTCCCCGCCGACGGCCTTCGTGAAGGCGGCGAGGGGGACGGTGGTGGCTACGACCTTGACCTTATCTACTTCTGCGGGCTCTTCTACCTCGTCGGTGGATATGCAGCCGGTGAAGGGGGCGAGGGATAGAATCAGCGCCAGAATCAAAATGCTCCTCGATTTCAAAGGACTACCTCCTTGAGGACCTTCCCGATGTACTTGGTCCGGGTTTTGCCGTCCTCCTTCCAGTAGCAGTACCAGTAGGGTCCGTGGGGACAGCTCCTGCACTCCTTACCGCAGCGGACCCACTCCTGCCGGTAGGTGACGGAGGACGCCCGGTCGGCGCATCCTGCGGCCTTTGGGGCCGACCCGTAAGAAGACTCCTTTCGATCCGATATCAGTCGATCGAGGTAATCCCTCACCTCGATGAGGTGGGGCAGGTCCTCCTCGGCGAGCTCGTCCAGGATGTACTTGGGGATCACGTCTACGTCTTATGTAACCAGGCCGGTTAAATCTTTTCCTCAGGTTACATAAGAACGCCCAAGAGAAGTAGTAGGAGGCGAGCAGATCAATTGGATGTGGATCGACGGATTTGGATCGATGGATTAGTAGGCCATATACGTTTGAACGACCGACCGTAGATCCGATGAAAAGGAGATGGAAGGCGGGGCATGAAGAGGGAGAGGGCCCTCTCCCCCTCAGGTTATCTCCGCGAACCTGCTGTAGCTTTCCCTCTCCTTCCTGCTGGGCAGGACCTTTTTTAGCGCCTCCTCGAAGTGTTTGCTCTCGATCCTGTACTTGGCGATCTCCTCCTCGTCCTGGGGCTTTCCGGCGAGGACGTACTCCCTTATTGCCAGCATCACCGCCTCGTTGCAGACGTTGGCGAGGTCGGCGCCGGAGTACCCGTCGGTCTTCTTCGACATCGCGGCAAGGTCCACATCCTCGGCCAGCGGCCGCTTTTTGGTGTGGATCTTGAGGATCTCAAGCCTAGCCTCCTGGTCCGGCATCCCGATCTCCACCATCCGGTCGAACCGCCCTGGCCGCAGGAGCGCCGGGTCGATGATGTCGGGGCGGTTGGTGGCGGCTACGACGACGACGTTGTGGAGCGCCTCCAGGCCGTCCATCTCCGAGAGGATCTGGCTTATCACCCTCTCGGTGACGTGGGAGTCGCTGGTGCCCCCGCCCCTGGCCGGGGCTATCGAGTCCATCTCGTCGAAGAAGAGGACGGTGGGGGCCGCCTGCCTCGCCTTCCGGAAGGTCTCCCTCACCGCCTTCTCCGACTCGCCGACCCACTTGGAGAGGAACTCCGGTCCCTTCACCGAGATGAAGTTCGCCTGGCTCTCGGTGGCGACGGCCTTGGCCATCAGGGTCTTTCCCGTCCCGGGGGGGCCGTAGAGCATGATCCCCTTGGGGGGCGTCGCCGCCATGTGGCTGAAGAGCTGGGGGTAGGCGAGGGGCCACTCCACCGCCTCCATCAGCTCCTGCTTGACGCTGGCGAGGCCGCCTATGTCGTCCCAGCGGACGTTCGGGGACTCGACGAGAACCTCTCGCATGGCGCTAGGCGAAAGCTCCCGGAGGGCGTCGACGAAGTCCTCGTTGACGACCTGGATCTTGTTGAGGATCTCGACGGGTATGCTCTCCACCTCCAGGTCGAGCTCGGGGACGATCCTCCTCAGAGCCCTCATCCCCGCCTCTCTCGCCAGGGCGGCGATGTCGGCTCCGACGAAGCCGTGGGTTATATCGGCGAGCTTCTCCAGGTCGACGTCCTCGGCGAGGGGCATCCCCCGGGCGTGGATCTGGAGGACCTCGAGCCTAGACTCCCGGTTGGGGACTCCTATCTCGATCTCCCGGTCGAACCTCCCGGGGCGCCTCAGGGCCGGGTCGAGGGCGTCGGGCCTGTTGGTCGCTCCTATCACCACCACTTTTCCCCGGGACTCGAGGCCGTCCATCACCGCCAGGAGCTGGGCGACGATCCTCCGTTCCACCTCCCCGGTCACCTCCTCCCTCTTGGGGGCGATGGAGTCGATCTCGTCGATGAATATGATGGAGGGCGCCTCCTCTTCCGCCTCCTTGAAGATCCCCCGCAGCCTCTCCTCCGACTCGCCGTAGTATTTGGACATGATCTCCGGGCCGCTGAGGGTCTGGAAGTGGGAGTTGGTCTCCGAGGCGAGGGCCTTTGCCAGAAGCGTCTTTCCCGTCCCCGGCGGGCCGTGGAGGAGGACGCCCTTGGGGGCCTCGACCCCTAGCCTCTCGAAGAGCTCGGGGTGCTTCATGGGAAGCTCGATCATCTCCCTTATCTTCTTGATCTCGGGTCCCAGGCCGCCGATATCCTCGTAGGTGATCCTGGGGGTCGCTATCTCCTCTTTAGCGGGCTTATCGCTGATCTCGATCCCGGTCCTGTCCCCCATGATGACCGCCTCTGCGGAAGGGGAGATCTTCGTCGCCACAAGCTCGATCTTCCTTCCCATGACGGAGATCTCGATGACGTCTCCCCTGGTGAGGACCCTCCCGTCCAGGTACCTTCGCAGGTACTCCTCCCCTCCGGTGATCCTGAGGGGGACCGTGGGGGCGAAGACGACTTTGGCGGCGGAAGCCGACTTGATGATCTTCACCGGCACCCGGTCGTCTATGCTGACGCCGGCGTTCCGCCTGATATTTCCGTCGATGCGGACGATCCCCGTCCCGGTATCATCGGGATAACCGGGGAGGAGAAGGGCCGCCGTATTCTTCTTGCCCGTAATTGAAAGGACGTCTCCCGCCTGCCATCCGGCGTTGTAAAGTACGGCCTGGTCGACCCTGGCGATACCTCTTCCGACATCAGAAGGGCGAGCTTCACCAACTTTGAGAGTGTACTCCTCTGCCATATCAATCCTCGTACAATATCAATATGTTTATATTTCAACCTATCCGCTTTCTCAGATCCGGATCTCGATTTGGGAGGTTTCAAGATCGATCTCGAGACGCTCTTACTCGTCTCCATCTCCCCCGCTTCTCCGCGGGTAGTATCTCCACCACCAAGAGATCTGGATATCGGCAGTTACTAACTTATAGTTAGTACTAGGAAGTTATCTCATATAAATCTTTTTCTCCTCGGAAGGTCTCGCCCCCGGGCCGATCATGAGGGGCCCGGGGGAAGGATAGATCGTTTGGAAAAATTCGGATTATGCGGATCTGTAACCCTCTGAAGGACCCCTGCTTAGAGGAATATCAAGCCTCGGGTGGGATTTGAACCCACGGCCTCGTCCTTACCAAGGACGCGCTATGCCAGCTAAGCCACCGAGGCGCGAAAATGTGCGATTCCCCCCCACGCGCTACCTGTTTTTGAACCTTTCGGTCCATCGATCGGGGGCTCAGAAGCCTCGATCGTACCGGCGTTTCCACGGTGGAAGTCTGCGATCCGGCCGGGGTTCAACCCGGCGGTCTCAAATGCCCCACCCCTCTCGACCTCCGACCGACATCCCGGGCCGGAAGGCCAATCAGCGGCCCCTTCTCCCCAAGAGAGAAGGGTTATTTAAGAGATCGGAGTAAAAGAGTGACCTTGTGTCACCGAAGCTGCAGAAGGGCGAAGAGCTGATCAGGGCCATGCGCCCCCACCCTCTCGCCTTCTACCGGCTTTACGCCATCTGGATCTACATAGCCCTGGTGGGGGTCTATTTCGCGTCCGGCCCCAGGATAGAGATCCTGGAGATGAGCTCTGAGAACTCAATCAGGATCCTCTGGTGGCTCTCGATCCTGGTGCCTGCGGTCCTCATAGCCCTCTTTCGTATCAACTGGAGGTGGCTCTTCGCCCTGGCGATCCCCGCCCTCCTCGCCTTCTACCTCCCCGGAAGCCCCGAGTTCATAGCCTTCCTCGACGGCCTGGGGCTCGCCGGGTTTGCGGATCAGAATATCATCCTCATGACCTTCGGCATCATCGGGATCTTCGGGACGGAAGGGCACAGGAGGTCCCATCGATACTACATCACCAACTGGAGGCTTATCATGGAGTCGGGCCACTTGGGGGTCCACAGAAGAACCCTCCTATACAAGAACATCAACGATCTGGTGGTGGAGCAGACCATGGCCGGAAAGATCCTCAACTTCGGGACTATCATCCCCATCACCGCCTCGGGCCTCGGCCTCGGGGACGACTTCAGCATGGCAGGGGCGGCCGTCGGGAACAGGGCGATGATAGGCGCCGGGGGAGGCAAGACGGTATCGACCCCCCGGGGGAGGTCCCACCACCTCCTGGAGGGGGTCGGCCGTCCAGAAGAGGTCCACGACCTTATAATATCCCTGATGCACGCCCAGAGGTGAACCTGAGGCGAAAGGCGGTGGTCGGCAGGGTCTGGATTGCGGCAGAGCTATAAGTCGAGAACCCTCTCGTAAACCGCTTCCGTCTCCCGGGCGATCTCGTCCCAGGTGAACTCCCGTTCAAGCCGCTCTCTTCCCGCCCGGCCGAGCTTCGCCATCTCCTCCGGGTCGTCGAGGAGGCGGTTGATGCACCAGGCTATCGACTCCGGCTGGATGTAGGCGAGGAGGCCGTCCTGGAAGTTCTTGATGATGCTGATGGCATCGGTGGCGACGACGGGCTTTCCCGCGTCCCAACCCTCGAGGACGACGATCCCGAAGGGCTCGTTCCTGCTGGGAAGACATACCATATCGCAGGCGTTCATCCACTCCTCCTTGACGTGGCTGGGGGTGTATCCTAAAAATATGCATGATCCTGCCACCCCCAGCTCCCGGGCCTTCCGCTCGCATTCCATTCTCATGTCGCCGTCGCCGATGAAGACGAACCGAGCGTCCCAGTGGCGGGCGAGGACGTGAGGGGCGGCCTCGACGAGGATGCAGGGACCCTTCTGGTAGTTCATCCTCCCGCAGTAGAGGATCACCGGGGCGAGGGGGTGGATCCCGTGCCTCTCCTTCACCCTCCCCGGGTCGACGGCCCGCCTGAAGGAGCCTATGATGAGGCCGTTGGGTATGATCTCGATCTTCTCGGGGGGTATCTGGTAGAGCATCATCAATTCGTCTTTCATCCTCTGGGTGGTGGTGATCAGCACCGCCGCCTCGTAGCCGCTCATCCATTCCCGGTGGGCGATCTCTCTCGGGATGTAATCTTGGCTATAGTTATTGCCGCATCTCCCCCATTCGGTGCTGTGGAGGGTGATGACGTAAGGGATGGAGTAGTCCGCCTTTATCCTGTTCAAGGCCGTCACCGGGTGCCAGTCGTGGCCGTGGACGAGGTCGAATTTCCCGAAGATCCTCTGGACGTGGCCGAACCGGTCGAAGATGGCCTGGGACATCTGGTCCATCTGGGCGATGATATCTCCCGACTGGGAGAAGTCGACCCTCTGATAGTGGACCGCGTTGATCTCATCGTAGGAGCCGAACTCGCCCCGTCGGGTGAAGACGTGGACCTCGTGCCCCCTCCTCGCGAGAGCTTCAGATAGTTCCGAGACGTGGGGTGCGACGCCCCCGACCTTCTTGGAGTAGAGGCTCTCCCAGGATAGCATCCCTATTCTCATTTAATCCACCAATTCACAATACGATATAATTTTTTTCGAGCCTTTAACTAACCGCCGCATATCAGATGAGCGGGCCGCGAATATGAAGGAAACGGAGATCGAGGCTCAAAGCCGATTGACCGGTCCGCCCTCGATCTCCTGCCCCGAGGATTTCGAACTGCCCAATTATGCGCTGATTTCTTATATTGTAGTCTCTTTAACCTTTCGGCTTTCGAAGCCCCCCACCTCTTCTGACGGATATGCGGTCCTGGGGGTTTCGAGCCACCTTCAAAATGGATGAAGGTATCGGTTATCTAAAAGACTTTTTGAGGATCCAGAGATCCTTCAAAGGTTTCCTTCCTCATCACGCCCTCCGCAGCTGGAGGGCGGCCTCCTCCGGTGAGACGGGGTTGATGAAGATCCCGGTGTTCTTCTCAAAGCCCGCGATCGTCGATATCGCCGGCTGGATCCTGATGTTGATGTGGTATCTATCGTCGGGGAGCTGCTGGACCGTGAGGTGGTATGGCGGAGAGGCGAGGAGCCGGTCGAGCCTTCGATGTGCCTCTCCCAGGACCTCGGCCAGCCCCTCGATATCCGCGGCTTCGAAGGCTTCCAGGTCTGATATATGTTCTTTTGGGAGGATCCAGGTCTCGTAGGGCGCCTCGGAGGAGAAGGGGGCGATGAGGATGAACCCCTCGTTCTCAAAGATCAGCCGTTTCGAGGAGGCCTCCCGTTCTGTGAGGCTGCAGTAAGGGCATCGAGGGGCTCTTTTTATCGCCTCCATCTCCCTTAAAAGGGCTGGGGGGACGACCGGCAGGGCGACGAGCTGGGAGTGGGTGTGGCTCAGGGAGGCCCCTGCCCTCCGCCCCCAGTTCTTGAAGATCGATACGTACGCGACGAAAGGTTCGCAGATCCGGCATATGTAACGGTCTGTGTAGACCCGGACCAGCCTCTCCAGCTCCATCTTGGTGAACCCGGACGGGTCGGCTTCGTGGCCGGGGTGCTCGACGATGACCTCATGGAAGCCCCGGGCAAAGTCTGCGACCCACTCTCCTGAGGGCGGCCCCGGCTCTGCCGTCACCGCCGGGTAGAGGTTGAGAAAGGACCGGGCCCACCAGCCCTTCACCCTCTCCTCCCCGTCGGCAAAGACCCCTCGGTCGGTGTAGGCGGCGACGGCCGGAGGGGTCATCTCCTCATATCCGGGGCAGAAGGGGCAGATCTTTGGGTCTGACCTCTCCTCCGTCCCCGCGGGCTTGAAGTCGGAGGGCCTCTTACCCCTCTCGGAGGCGATGATGGTGTACTCGTCGAGGAAGTAGTGGCGCCTCAGCTCCGGGATGAGATCACCCTCTCGTAGATCTCCAGGGTCTCCTTTGCCGCCCTCTCCCAGTTGAAGGTCTCCAGGCACTTTCTCCTACCGTTCTTCCCCCACTCCCGCATCCTCTCGGGGTCTTCCAGGACGAGGTTTATCCCCCAGGCTATGTCCCTGGGGTCGGAGGGGTTTACGTGGACCCCCGTCGGATTCTCCGAGGAGGGGTCGTCGACGATCTCCCGCAGCCCCGAGACGCCGCTGGCGCCCACCACCGCCGGCCGCTCCATGGCGGCGGCCTCGACCCCTACGATCCCAAAGGGCTCGTAGAGGCTCGGAAAGACGCAGAGGTCTGCCAGGGCGTAGTGCTGGATCTTGGAGTCGAGGTCGAGGAAGTCGGTCACCACCTTCACAGAACCTCCCAGGGACTCGGCCATGGACCTCGCCCGCCCTTCCAGGGTCCCCTTCCCTACTACGAGGAGCTTCGCCCCCGGGTGCTCGGCCAGAACCTTCGGCATAGCCTCCAGGAGCTGGATCACCCCCTTCACCTCCTCGAGCCTCCCGACAAAGAGGATCACCTCGTCCTCCTCCCCTATGTCGTACCTCTCTCGCAGCTCCCCGAGCTTCTTCTCCTTCCCTGCCGAAAGGCTGAAGACCCCGGTATCGACGCCGTGGTGGGAGACGGATATCTTCTCCCTGGGGACCCCGAGGCCCGCCAGCTGCTCTCTCATGGCATAAGAGACGGTGATCACCCCGTCGGCTAACCTCCCGCCCCTCAGCTCCAGATCGACGATCTGGGGGTTTGGGGCCGTCTCCCTCCCCACCTCGAGGCTGTGGACGTGGTAGATGAGGGGCAGCCCTTCGCTCCTCTTCGCCGCCATACCTCCAGGGAGGCCGAGCCAGTCGTGGGCTACGCAGAGATCGAAGGGGCCGTTATCCCTCAGGGATGCGGCGGCGAGCTGGTTGTAGCTCATCAGGTCGGAGAGGAAGGCCACCCCTTCCCCCCAAGCCAGGGTCCGGTCGGAGAGGAAGGGCTCCCAGCCGTCTCTCATCGGCAGGGGCGTCTCCCTGAATACGGATATCCCGGACCTGGTCTGCCTCCGCTTCAGCTCTCCGTCCCCCATGGTGAAGACGGAGATCTTGTGGCCGAGGGATGCCATCTCCTTCGATATGCTGTCGGCGTAGACGCCCAGCCCCCCGAAGACCCTGGGGGGAAACTCCAGACTGAAGTAAGCTATCTTCATATCAATCGCCGCCATCTTCGAACCCCACCGTCCCGGGGGGGGCGCACCTGTCCAGCTCCGAGCTGACCATCAGGTTCTTGTAGTACTCCAGGACCGGCTCGGTCCAGTTCATCAGCTTTGCGAGGGCGAAGGACTCCTCGCAGAGGAGGCGGTACTTCACCTGATCTTCGAGGTAGGTCCAGGTGAAGTAGTCGAGGACGAGGGCGTAGTCGAGGATCATCTCCTGGAATGTCGCATCGATGTTGTCTACGACAACGAACCCGCCCAGGCCGGTGACGAGCCGCTCCACCTTCTTCAGGGCGTCGCTGAAGCCGCATGCCCGAGAGACGATCGACGGGGTCCCCTCCCGCCCCGTCTCGAGGCCTGTGAGGAGGAAGGGCTCGTACTGGGAGGGGAATATCCCGGCTACGCAGCCGGCCATGATCTCGTCCGCCCTCATGTTGAGGCCGCCGTCGTCGAGCCCCACCCACTGGGGGTAGAGGACGGCGGAGGCGTGCCTCTTCCCCGATGCGAGCTTGGCAGCGTCTATCCCCCGCTCGTGGATCATGTTGTTGAGCCTTATCTCCTCGCCGACGGGTATCTCCGAGGGCAGATTGATGGGAAAGCCTTCAGGGAGCTTCTCCTTCAGCTTCGGCCCGTGGGATGTTATGAGGAGACATACTACCCTCATCTTCTCTGCGAACCTCTGCTCGAGCCGCCGGTGTTTTATCAGGTGGTCCTGGAGGAGGAGGGCGTCGAGGAGCTGGGGGTAGCCCTTATTCTCCAGCTCAGGCCGGGATATGGTGAATACCGGAAGGATATCCTCGGGGTCGATCACCTCCCCGCCGTAGACCTTGTGGATGTTCTCTGAGAGGTACTTCTGGATCTTCTTTCGGGATCTGTTCTTCTTATTCCAGTCGATGTAGCTTGCGCCGAGGTAGATCCCGTTTCTTATGACGATCCCGTCCAGCTTGTGAAATAGCATCGCCTCCCGCTTCGTCGAGTCCCCGACGAAGGAGACGACGTCGGCGTATCTGGCCAGGGATTCGAGGGTCGCCATCCCGATGGGGACGTGGGGGTCCCAGGTGGGGTCGTTCCTGGAGACCTTCTCAAGAGACCGATAGCCAGAAGACCTCCCCGGTACGGTGGCGTGGAGGGTGGCCATCGTCCTGACGGGGGTTCCCAGGGCCTTCAGCCTCGCCAGGGCGTAGAAGGTGGGAAACTCGTGGCAGTGGAGGGAGACCCGCATCTTCGGCATCACCGACATGGCGAACTCCGATATCGCCTCATCCCCGTACTTCTTCGCCTTCTCCTCTCCGAGGGATACGAGATTGTTTACGAACTGGGAGACGGCGTAGGAGAGGCCGAGGTAGTGGGTGTACTCCGGGCCGTAAGGGGACCTCTCAAAGGCCATCGAGTCGAGCCCCGATATCCGCCACGCCTCCGTCTTGATGGCGTTGGCCAGGGTCATCTTCTGGCCTTCCCTGCTCGTTATGATGGAGTCGAAGTAGGCGGTGTTGAAGAGGAGGTAGCCGATCGAATGGCCGTCGACCTCCGTCTCGGCAGCCAACGTCTCGATCCCCTCGGACTTGAGCCGGTCGACGGCAGCCGTCAGCTCTTCGTTCATTCTGAGGGGCTCAAGGCCGCTGATGTCGGTGACCCTGGATTTGCCCTTGTTCCAGTCCGACCCCTGGGTGGGGTAGTAGGGGCCGGCCACCAGGATCTTCAGGTCGGACTCGATCTCTTTCTTTGCGGCGAGCTTCGCCAGCGTCCTCGCCTCGGCGTCGATGACGTCCCATATCCCTCCCATCTTGTTGCAGACGGGGCCGCCCTCTTCCCCCGCCAGAACTATCCAGCGCTTAATCATGATTGATCAGACCTCCAGATATCCTACGGGTAGGGGGAGAGGGTCGAGACCGCGAGCCCGTCGTCGGAGATGTCCAGGACCCGGATGCTGCTCGCGATCCTGGAGCCCCTCATCTTCATGATGTAGATCGATCGGACCATGTTGTTTCCTATCCTCTCCCTCTTCAATATGGTACAGGAGTCGGCCCCGTACTCCATGATCTGGGTCATGCCGAAGGCCTCGCTGATGGTGATCAGGGCCGTGACCTCAAGGGACCTCAATATCCCGAAGAGGTCGTCGGCCAGAGACCTCATGACGAAGGGCGACTCGATGGCGGTGAAGAAGGCCATCAGGTCGTCGATCAAGATCCGCTGCGGCTTTTCGTCCCGGACCTTCTTCTCCACCAGCTTTCTGAAGTTTATGAGAAAATCCGTTGGATCGGTCTCGATGCTCTTCTGCAGCCTCAATACGGGGTCGGTGACGTCCACCATGGCGAGCTTCCCTTCGTCCTCCAGCTTCCAGAAGTCCCACTTGAAGGAGGAGTACATCTCCCTCTTCAGGAACTCGGAGCTCTCGGAGGGCATGATGATCATCCCTTTCTCCCCGGCTTTGATCCCCTCATAGATGAACTGGGAGGCGAAGACGGTCTTGCCGCTCCCCGAAGCCCCTGTGATGGTGTTGACCGTCCCTCTATGAAACCCTCCGTTCACCAGGTCGTCGAAGCCCGGTATCCCGGAAGGGACCTTCTCGTAAGATTTTGACGATTCTTCCACTTTCTTCCCTCCAAGAAGTCTATATTCGCCCCGGAGTAATTATTTTTATCGGTGAAGGGGAAAAGATTTTCGTCTCAACAGAGCCGGCGATCGCCATATTGGGATAGTCTCAGTTCGATCGTCTAATTGTCATCTTCTCAAGCCGATCCCTCAGTACTGCTCATAGACCCACGACCTCTCGGCCGGGAAGAGGGCGTCGATGAGGCGAACGGTTTTATCCGAGGCCGAATCCACGCCTGGTCCGACGTACATCATCGCCGGGAAGATGTCGGGGCGCGTGTACTGCAGCTCTCGCCAGGTCCGATGACCAAGGACCAGCGGAATGAAGAGGTCTTCTGGAATGAAGAAGGTCTTCTCGCATTCTTCTCCCTTCCCAGGTGTGACGGATTCGAGCTTTCCTTCGGACCAGTCGAGATCGATCTGTTCTCTGTAAAGATCGAGCCGCAAAGTCTCGGAGAAGCCCACAAGGCTGCTCTCCTTCAGCCGCGCTTCGAGGACCGGGGCGATCTTGGTGAGAAATTTGATCTTGTCTGGGATCTTTATCTGCCAGGCGTAGGGACTACCCACCGACGCCCCGAAGGAGATGGCGGTCTTCGCCGCGGTCGACTCCTTGGCGAGGTTCAGCCGGATGTACGGCTTATTTCGCTCTGCGCACATTTTCTTGCAGAAGGCGAAAAGGTTCGTCAGGGCGTCGTCGGATATGCCCTCGCTGATCTCGCTCACGATGAGCCCAGCTCCGAACCTCTGCAGGGGAATCCTGAAGTAGCGCTTCTCTTCTGTCTTTCTCGCTTCCATGATCCAGAACTGCGAGCTGCATCCGGCCCTCTGGCCGTAGGTCAGAAGGTACTTCCAGTGGGCCTCGTCCCTGAAGGCGGAGATGAAGTTCGATCTTCGATATCGCTCGTCTTCCGCCAAGAGGAAGGGTATGTCGCCCTCCTCGGCGAGCCGAAACTCGTAGGAATCATCGTCGGCCAAATCGGGCACCTGATGAAGGGAGATGTCGATGTGGGGCTCCAGGGGGATCGAGTAATAATATCCGAAGCGGCGATAAAATCCCGGTATCCCCTGAACGACGGCCAGGTCGAACCCCTCCTCTGCGAGGGTCGCGTCGAACTCCCGGTACAGGAGCCTCATCAGCCCCTTCTTCCGGTGTCCCTCTCCCGTTCCCACGATCCCCATCTCGGCGACTTTGAGCCTCGCCCCCGCCATCTCCCAGGTCCAGGGGATGAGGGCGAAGGCCGAGGCGATCTCTCCGGTCTCCTCCTCGTCGGCGATGAACCAGCGTTCGTTCTTCATCCCCGGAAGGTGGGAGAATATAGTCTCGCAGAAGGCTCCCACCTCCTCGGGAAGAAAGATTTTGTCATAATGATCATGGAGCTTTCCGACGTCGTGGGAAGACCCGGCCCGTCTTATTCTGTACTTTGAGTCCATGGAATCGATTTCCTCGCTATTTTGATCTTCATCATCCAACTTGAATATTCTACCGATCGAAGGCCGCCTTCGCAGCCGGGATGTACCTCAACCTCGTTGATCAAATATTTATTAAACTTGGGGTAGAATATACCAGCATGACATCCTTCCCGCCCCACCGATCCCGCGGAGGTTCCATCAAAGCCGCCTTGGATGGAGAAGTATCCGGTGAGTTCCCATGACCGACGTCTGCCTCTGCTTCGAGGTCCACCAGCCCCTGAGGCTGCGAAAGGAGTTCTTCTGGGCCGGCTCTCCCATGAGAAGGATAGAGAGGGACCAGCTATCCGACTTCTACTTCGACGACCCGGAGAACCGGAGGATATTTGAGAGGGTCGCCGAGAAGTGCTACCTTCCGGCAAACGAGGTGATCCTGGAGGAGATAAGAAGAAGGGAGGACTCCGAGCGGACCTTCAAGGCCGCCTACAGCTTCTCGGGGGTCTTCCTCGACCAGTGCGACAAGTACAACCCGCTGGTCCTGGAATCCTTCGCCCGGCTCGTCGATACAGGGATGGTGGAGGTGATGGAGCAGACCTACCACCACTCCCTGGCGAGCCTCTACGAGGACGGCAGGGAGTTTGCCGAACAGGTGAAGATGCACCGGGAACGGGTCTGGGACGCCTTCGCCGTCAGGCCCCGGATCTTCGAGAATACGGAGCTTCTATACGACGACCGGATTGCAAAAGTCGTGGAGGGGATGGGGTACGACGGGATCTTCGCCGAGGGGATCGTCGCTCCGCCCAACCACCTCTACCGGCCGGAGGGGTGCGATAGGATCTCCCTTCTCTTACGGGACTGGCAGATCACCGACGACATGGGGTTTCGCTTCTCCGCCCGGTGGTGGAGCGAGTACCCCCTCACCGCCAGCAAGTACGCCAGCTGGATCGCATCGAAGCCCGGCGAGGTCGTCAACATCTTCTGCGACTACGAGACCTTCGGGGAGCACCAGTGGGCCGACACCGGGATCTTCGAGTTCTTGAGGCACCTTCCGGGGGAGGTCCTGAAGTGGGATCACCTCAGCTTCAAAACCCCCAGCGACCTCGTCCGGGACCACCCGCCCCTCCAGATCGTCAGCGTCCCGAAGACCACCTCCTGGGCCGACATCGAGAGGGACACGAGCTGCTGGCTCGGGAACGCTCTTCAGTGGGCCTGCTACACTTACCACCGGGGGCTTGAAGGGCCGATAAAGGAGGGGGACGACCCCGGCCTCCTGGAGACCTGGAGGGTCCTGGGGCTATCCGACCACCTATACTACGCCTTCACCCACGGCGGCGGCCCCGGGGAGGTCCACAACTACTTCAGCCCTTACGGCAGCCCCTACGATGCGGCGGTCACCTTCTTCGCCGTCCTCGCCGACCTCCACCACCGGGTGAAGTCGTGGGTAGAGGCCGCCGATGACCCTTTCCTATTCTCGACGGGGACTGACGAGTTCACCGGCGACTCCGCCTGGGGAAGGAAGACCCTGAAGGAGGCGGTGGAGAGGGTGGAGGTCGAGTCTCTCGAGTACCACTCCCGGCGGGGGGACCTCACGGCCTGGGCTCTGGAGAGCCTCGCCGACGAAGACCTGGCCGGATGGCTCCAGCGGGCCGAAGGGCTCCGGGGCGAGGATCTGAGGGCCGCCCTCCTGGAGGCCCTGGCCGGGGCCGGAGGGGATGAGGGGCGTAGGGCAGGTGGGGGCGGAAAGAAGGGAGCCGCCGGCGTCGGGAGGGGTAAGAGATGAGCCCCGATATGGATGGACCAGAACTTCGTTTTCGTCCGAAGAGCTATGAGGAGGGTACGGGCCGGGAATGGCTCGTCACCAACGGCCTCGGGGGCTACGCATCCTCCACCATCATCGGGGCGAATACCAGATCCTACCACGGCCTGCTGGTGGCGGCCACCGACCCCCCCGCGGAGAGGACCCTCCTCCTCTCGTCCCTCGACGAGGAGCTGACGACGGAGTCGGGAGATTATCAGCTCGCCTGCCACCAGTACCCCGGTACGGTATACCCCCAGGGTTTCCGCCACCTCGCCGAGTTTCGGCGCGACCCCGTCCCCACCTTCGTCTACAAAACCGGCGACGGAGCCGTCGTCGAGAAGAGGGTCTATATGATCCATGGAGAGAACACCACCGTCGTAAGATACGATATCGACGGCCAGGGGCTCTTCAGGGTCGTTCCCCACCTCAACTGCCGAAGCTTCCACGTCGCCTCTCCCGCCCCCTGGATGGAGCAGACCCCACTGGAGGGGGAGGGATCCGGCGTCCGCCTCCGGTCGGGGTGCGACTTCTCCCTCGTCTCGGATCGGGGGAGGTACGTCCCCGAGGAGCACCGGTACCAGAACCTGGAGTACGATCTGGAGAGGAGGAGGGGGCTCGCCTGGAGGGAGGACTCCTTCTCCCCCGGCTGGTTCGAGGTCGATATCGACGGGCGAGCCTCCTTCTCCATAGTCGCATCTCTGGATAGAGATTCTGCGGCTGGAGCTCTGGATCTGCTTAAAGAGGAGGCGGAGAGGGTCGAGGGGCTGAAGGGCAACAGGAGGCGCGATCCTCGGTTCAGGCTCCTCTCCGCCGCCGCCGACGCGTTCCTGGTCAAAAGGGGCGCCGGGATGAGCATCATCGCCGGATACCACTGGTTCAACGACTGGGGAAGGGACGCCATGATCTCCCTTCCCGGGCTCCTCCTGACGACCAGGAGGTTTGATGAGGCGAGGGCGGTCCTCGCCACCTTCGCTGCCGCCATGAAAGACGGCCTCCTCCCCAACGACTTCGGCGCCCAGGGCTACAACACCATCGACGCCGCCCTCTGGTTCTTCTGGGCGGTCCAGAGGTACTGGGCTTACGCCGGAGATAAAGAATTTTTGAGGGAGATCTACCCCTCTCTATCGGCGATAGCCAGCCGCTACGCCGGGGAGACTCCGGGGTCGCGATCCGACAGCGACGGCCTCATCTCCTCGAAGCCGGGGCTCACCTGGATGGACGCCAAGGTGGGAGAGGCCTTCGTCACCCCCCGGGCCGGGAAGGCCTGCGAGATCAACGCCCTCTGGTACAACGCCCTGTTGGTGATGGAGATCTTCTCCGGGGAGCTGGAAGAAGAGTGGGACCCGTCCCTGGCGGAGAAGGTCGCCGAGGGCTACCAGAGGTTCTGGAACCCCGAGAGGGGCTGCCTCTTCGACCTGATCGACGCAAAGGACCCGGCCATAAGGCCCAACCAGGTGATAGCCGCCTCTCTCCCCTTCACCCCCCTCGACTCTGACCAGATCCGGGGGATCGTGGAGGTGGCGACCGAGGAGCTTCTCACCCCCTGGGGCCTTCGTACCCTCTCCCCGCAGGACCCCGCCTACAGAGGCAGGTACGAGGGGGGGCCTGCCGAGAGGGACGGGGCCTACCACCAGGGGACGGTCTGGCCGTGGCTGATGGGCCCCTACGTCACCGCCCTGGTGAAGGCGGGGGGCAAGACTAAAAAGGTGAGGGACGAGGCGAGGAGGCTTCTTGGACCTCTCATGGACCTGGAGGATCAGATCGGGGTCGGGACGATATGCGAGGTCTTCGACGGGGACGAGCCCCACCGCCCCGGAGGCTGCATATCCCAGGCCTGGTCCGTCGGGGAGACGATGAGGGCCTGGTCTGAGGACGCCATGGCAGGGTCGCAGCGGCTGAGGATCGGCAGCGGCTGAAGGGCCCCGCCCCGTACCCCACCTACCTCCTCTCCCGCCATCATCTTCTCCACTAATCGTTACTCATCGGACCAGCGGTCTATTTATTACTTCGGTAGCCCGATGGGTCACGAATACCCCAACCTTTAGGTCGGGGATGAAGTGAACCCTCGCCCAACAAGGCATCTTGAGTAGGGTAAAGCTGAGTCACGATAATTTCGAGGTGGAGATTTGGGGAAACGAAGACTCGACGATTTCGGATTCCGTCAAACCAGGCGTGCGGATAGGTGGGTCAACTACCCCGCCCTGAAGGACGGGGCTTGTAGCTGTCCTTGACGCTACGATTGGCTGGTTGACGACAGCCTGCTACGATCAGATCTACTGAAGGTAGCGATGTTCCTGGACGCGTTCAAATCCGCATCGATCTGGAAGCCACAGCTCTTGCATTTGAAGGTCTTACCATTACGGTTTTCCTTCTTCTGATACCCACAATTGGAACATGTACGCGAAGTATATCTTGGATTGATGGCAACGGCCTTCTTACCAATCGCAGTGGCCTTGTACTCTACTATGGCTCGTAGTTCTGCGAAACTCCATTTACCAAGCTTTTTGTTCTTCTTACCGTTCCTGATGTGGGTCAGGTCTTCCAGAACAATTACGTCGTAAGGTTTTGATACGATCCAGTTAGCGATCTGATGATTCACGTCCCTTTGAAACCGTCTCTCTCGGCCCGATAGCTTTTGAAGTTTTCTTTTCGCGGACCGAGTGCCTTTGGACTGAAGTTTTGATCTCAAATACTGATATTTACCCTTGATAGCCTTTACAGGACCAGACTCCCAGAAAGTGTTATCGCTACAAACTGCTATATTATTGATCCCAAGATCCACTCCGAGCCGCCTATCTCCCTGTATCGTTTCTGGATCAGGCTGTTCTACCTGGACATGTAGGTAGCAGGCGTTCTTGGTTATCTTCAACTGAGCGTTCATGACTTTCCAGGTAGCATATTTTTCGTAATATTTTGCTAGTTGGAAATCGTAACGCAGTCTACCAAACGCTGTCGTAAGCTTGCAGTATCCTGACTCCAAGAATACTTTCATCGTTCGAATGTCGAATCTGACCGCTCCAAGAGGGTGTTTGAACGGCTTGGTTTCAAACTTAAGTCTCTTGAGCATATCACTGGCTTGATCCCTGGCAGTCTGATGCAATGCAGAAGGTAGAGTCGGGTACTTCTCTCGGAGGTCCCTGTACGTAGCTTTGTTGAGTCTAGTCTTGTTGTAATCACGTGCCGCAAAACCGTAGTCTATGACATCCTGGCAGGCGGCATTCCAGATCCGCGCCGTCTGGACAAGTTCATTAGACCGGTCTAGTTTTATCT
>JARFPK010000034.1 GCA_029167045.1 Candidatus Methanocrinis natronophilus | reverse complement strand
TTCGACGGCCGCCTCGTCGACTGGGACGAGCTGATGGAGAGGGCCCGGGGGTACCTGAAGGAGGAGGAGAGGGCCCTGGACCTCCTGGAGATCGACGATTGGCACCAGGTCCGCTACCGCGACCGGATCGCCGAGAGGAAGAGGGGCGCGTCGCGGCGGTGCTGAACCCCTAGGGCGCCGCCTCACAGGTCTTCGCCCGAAAATAAGTCCTCCAGAAAAATGCGGCCAGCCTCTTCGAGGTCGCAATCTAACGAGAATGCCAGGCTTCGAACCCTAATCTTTCCGATCCTTATGTCCATGTTGAGGAGCTTGGGATAGATCAGCACCGCCTCATCGCAGTCTTTGGTGGTGGCGTATGTCACCACCTGGCTGATGTCGGAGTTTCCCGGATGGTCCGGGGCTTTATATTTGGTGTCTAGGACGAAGAGCGCCTTTTGCGAGTCTCTATCGTAGACCACAAGATCGATGTTGAACCTGACCCTTCCCCCTCGGCAGATGACGACTTCCTCATGGGGTCTGACGAGATAATCCGGGGGTATGTTCGCCTTCAGCCATTCGGCGACGAAGAGCTCGTAGAGCCGGGCCATATCCACCATAAAGGGGATCATCGTCCGATCTCCGATCCGGTGAGACGGTCCACTCTGCTCTAAAAAGAAGCGGCATAGGGCGTGCATCGGCTGATAGTCCTCGTTTAGGCGATTATAAAAGCGACTTATGCAATCCTGGGGATCGAATGGAATCGGGGTCGCCAGCCCCTGAAGGGACTGGTAGGCCCTCCGGACCTGGGAGAGGGATCGCTCGGTGCAGGCGCCGCTCTGGAGGATACGCCTGAGGGTCCAGGCGAGGATCTGGTTATCCTCGACGTCGGAGGTGTGCTCCTCGTAGGAGCATTCCGGCTTCACCACCCATGGTTTCTGGCAGCTTTTTCTGACGTCGAAGCGGCCGCGGACGTAGGGGATCCGATCTTTCCGGGGCTGATAAGATCGGAAGAACCCCTTCCGCCCCCGGTCGAGGACCCGGAGGGCGAGGAACTTGGCCAGGGTCTCGTAGAAATCCTCCAGAGAATCGCAGTCGGTAAGGCCATCGAGAAACTTAAGGCTCTTACTATTGACCCAGTAGGCGTACTCCAGCATCCCGAATAGGTTCTTGATATCTACCTTCGGCAGTAGGGAGATCTCAAACTCAGGCGTCAGGGGTATGTGACCCGCCCAGCCGTTTGGAGTTAAGCACCACTGATCGCCGTTCTTGAAGGAAGGCTCGTCTATCGAGATCTGGCTTGCGTAGTTCTGCCATATCATCATGCCGAGCTCTTCGGAGATCTCTCCCTTGGGAAACCTGCGGGTCTCGTACTCTTTCAGCTCGATCCGCCGAATTTGATTAGATCTCATGGGGCGATCTCTCTACGTACCTTATCCCACTGGAAGTCTTCGGCCTTCTCGGACCTGTCGAAGAAGTACTCGTCGAGGTAGGGCTCGATCTCCATCATCCAGATGTCCTCGATCTCCTCGTCGAGGTCATCCCGCAGGAAGAAGGAAATCCCGACTTCATAGTGGGGGTCGTTGATCTGGGCGTTCAGGCGGCGCAATACCCCGATCAGCCCCTCTACAGGATAGCCCGTATTCCGACTTTGGTGATACTTGCGCAGTACCTCGTGATTCGGCTGGAGCCGCAGGAAGGCGAAGCGCCGCCGCAGGGCGTGATCCACCAATGCGATGGAACGGTCGGCGGTGTTCATAGTCCCGATGATGAGGACGTTATCGGGGATCCTGAGCCGTCCACCGCCGGCTAACGGGATCGAACGGTCGCGGTATTCGAGGAGGTACATCAGCTCCCCGAAGACCTGGGAGAGGTTGGCGCGGTTGATCTCGTCGATGATCAAGACACAGGTTCCTCTCTTAGATTCCGCCCGCTCGCAGAACTCGAGGAACCGCCCCGGGACGACAGGATACCTCAGGCCGCCGTCGTCGTCCGACTGGGGCCTTATCCCTTGGATGAAGTCCTCGTAGGCGTAGGCTGGATGGAACTGAACGAGGTCGAAGAAGCCGTCTTCTTCGCCGATGAGGTGCTTTGCGAGATGCTCGGCGACGTAGGTCTTCCCCGTCCCCGGCGGGCCGTAGAGGACGGCCTGACCCTTTCGTCTGATGGCTCGGACCCAGCGCTCCAGTGTAGGAAGGTCGAAGCCGGTGTCTTCGGCGCAATCGATCAGTGGATACTCTTCGGGTACTTGGAACTCAGGGGACTTTGCCGATCCTAAGAAATCGGGCCAATCGGTCTCAGGCTGAGATCGTCGAATAATATCAAGCCCCTCCGAATTTAGCCGAAATAGGTATCCCTGTTTTACACCACCAGTGTTGTTTAGAGGGCCTTGATTTATATCGAGTTTCGATAGCGATTGTGAGAATTTGTCCAATGGGATGGGGGGCTTTAGCTCATGATAATCTACCTTAACGAGGTTCCCATCCTCTGACCAATTTCTTCCATCTATGGCGTGCGGATATCTAGTCCTTCTTGATGGTTCGATAACTCGGCTTGCATAACGCAAGCATCCGTTAGCATAATGAAGGATTATATCATCTTTGACAAGATCTGACAGGTTATCCCAATGATAAAATTTACGTCCTGTTTTGGACTTTATTGGGGCCCACAGATAACTGCCATCTAGTTCTAAATCAAGATTAGACCCCTGATTTACCCACCAAATATTTGATGGTTTTGGGCTTTTTGTGACCGCCAGCCAGTGAGTGAACATATCAAATAGGTCATCATATCTGATGCCTGAGATCTTGACCGCGTCAATATGATCTGAGATGTCATTAACCAGTGAACGTGCCGTCTCATTGATCGAGGGGTAATCAGTCAGACTTGACGAATAGGAAGTGCCCGAGAAGTAATTGACGACGCTCCTCGATTTGTTGTTGATCAATATGAAATCGTCCGGCCTGAGGGCGTGAAGGATCGGCGTCAAAGTGCCAGATTGGAACCCCTTGGAGTAAGCCGAATTCGAGAACTCATCACACGCGGCCTTCAGCTCCTCGGGTCGATCGTAGCAGCGGCGGACAAAACGGAGGACCTCTTCCGCGACTTTAGGCCATGATTCTTGATCTGTCCATCCGGCGGATTCGAACTTCTTCCTCACGTCACCATTGAAGGCAGGGGCGATGGATATCCAAAATCCCCTCTCTCGATTGGGCTTTGAGCCTACATAGGGAAGAAGCTTCATGAGGACTTGATCGGTTACATCCTCGCCATGCCTTTCCGCTTCGAGGATCGCCTCAAAATACCTGCGGCCTTCTTCTCTCTCCTCTTCGTAATGCCTGAGATGATCCTCGCCTTGAGGTGTGGGCGGATAGCTGTCTACGAATTCGTGAAATAGCTCTATGAACTCGGCCCTCTTCTCCGCCAGCACGTCAAATCTCCTCCTTGTTCATATCCGAAATCAAGCCCATAACCTCGCAGTCCTATTCGAAGGACTTGATAAACGGCATCTGCGAAAAATGTTTTGCTGGATCGAAATATTATGAAACCCGCCCTCAAGGATCTTGGAGCAAGGCTACTTTAAAGCTTAAAAGGAGCCAGGAGCCACAGGCCTCATCTCGAATTGTATGAGTATCATCAGAATCAACTATCTGCTTTTAGTCCCGAAAGCTCTTTAATGACCTAAGCGGCCGACAACGGCCCGCCTCCCGACCCACTTGGATTCGATCTCCCCCATCCGACCCCGCCGTGCCGATGGATGCGTCCGCAAAACCCTCCGCCTTTAAGCGCCTACGAGAATAAAACCCGAGAGGTGCGGGCGGTGAAAGGGCGGTCCGGGCCGGAAAGGCGCCATTTTCAAAAATAAAAATTAGAAGAATTGTTTAATTTTATTTCGTCGCCGCCTCGAACCTCCGGTTCACCTCGTCCCAGTTGACTATCGACCAGAAGGCCTCGACGAACCTGGGCCGCTCGTTCTTGTAGTCGAGGTAGTAGGCGTGCTCCCAGACGTCCAGGACCATCAGGATCCGAAACATCGGGTAGACGTTGACGTTGTGCTTCTCGATCTGCATGATCAGCGGCCTCTTGGTCATCCCGCACCAGGCGAGGGCGGCCCAGCCGGCCGCCGGGGCGAGGTTTCCCCAGAAGAGGCTGTGGAGGAGGTGTCCGCCGGCCTGGAAGGAGAGCTCCTTGAGGGTCGCCTTCATGTCCAGGTCCGTTCCCGCCTCCCGGGCCTTATCGAGCCTCTCCAGGATGGCGTTGGCGCCGTTGACGTAGGCGGCGTGGTGCTTGTCGTGGTGGATTCGCAGCTGTGCCTCGGAGATCTGGGGCGCCAGGGCGTCGTAGCCGTAGGGGAGGTCCGGCAGGGTGTACTTTCTCTTTTCGCTCATGATCAGACATACTCCGGCCTCGCCTATATTTTTTGTGGCAGAATCTGGGGGCGTGCCCCCAGGATGCCCCGGAACGACCCGCAATCCATGGACCGCCGCAAACCTCCAGGAAGAGATGGGAATAGATCGGATCAAGATCGGATCGATGGGAACGCAGGCCGATCCGATCACATGAAGTATGAACTGGCCGCAAGCTATTAAGATGAATAGAGGATGAATTGGGGGCGATGAGGATGAAGACCGCCCAACGCCCGGACCGATACCCCGTCGTAATCGGGGACCATCCCATCCGGAGCTCCGGCATCGGGCCGCCGGTGGAGCTGAACTATCGATGGATCCGATGATCGAGACGGAAGACCTCTCCAAGGTCTACGGAAATAGGGCGGCCGTCGACGACCTGAACCTGGTGGTCGATAGGGGCGAAGCCTTCGGTTTCCTCGGCCCCAACGGCGCCGGGAAGACGACGACGATCAGGATCCTCTCAACCCTCACCAGGCCCTCCTCCGGCAGGGCCTGGATCAACGGCTTCGACGTCTTGGAGGAGCCCGGCAAGGTCAAAGAGGTGTTCGGGATAGTCCAGCAGCATATGAGCCTCCACCGGGAGCTGACCGTACGGGAGAACCTGCAGCTCCACGGACGGCTCCATCATATCGAGAAGAAGGAGCGGGAAAGGAGGATCGACGAGATCCTGGATTACGCCGGCCTCGGGGAGCACAGCGATCATCTCATCGAACGGCTATCGGGAGGGATGGCCCGCCGGGCGATGATCGCCCGGGCCCTCCTCCACAAGCCCCGCCTCCTCTTCCTCGACGAGCCGACCGTCGGCCTCGACGCCCAGGCCCGGCGGAAGATATGGGACCTGATCCGGGGGATGAAGTCCGATGGGGCTACGGTATTTCTCACCACCCACTACATCGAGGAGGCGGAGGCCCTCTGCGACAGGGTGGGGATAATCCACCAGGGCAGGCTGATCGCCCTGGATAGCCCCATCGAGCTTCGCCGGTCCCTCGGCCTCTTCACCGTAGAGTCGAGGCGGCGCGACAACGAGACCGAGTACCGTTACTTCCCCGACAGGACCGCCGCCACCGAAGCGGTCAAGGCCCTACCCCCCGGCGACAACGTCGTCATGAGGGAGTCGAACCTCGAGGACGTCTTTGTAGAGCTGACGGGTAGGAAGGTGACGGGATGAAACTCGCGGACGCCTACTCGATCCTCTGGGCAGACCTCGTCGTCCTCCACCGCAGGCTCGCCAGGTTTCTGGTCACAACCCTCGTCAGCCCCCTCCTCTATCTCGTCGCCTTCGGATGGGGTCTCGGGAGGGGGATAACCGTCGACGGGATGAGCTACTTCGCCTTCGTCGTCCCCGGCATCATAGCTCTAACCGCCATGAACAGCAGCTTCACCGGCGCCGGGACGAGGCTCAACGTCGACCGGCTCTACTTCAAGAGCTTCGACGAGTGTCTCATGGCCCCCATAAGCCCCTCCTCCCTCCTCCTGGGAAAGGCGCTGGTGGGGGCGGTCCGGGGGCTTGCCAGCTCCGCCGCTTTTATGATCCTTGCGGTTCTGATATCGCCAGCCTTCGCCTTGTCGCCCCTCTTCCTCGCAAGCCTTATCATCACCTGCCTAATGTTCTCCTTCCTTGGGGTCCTCGCGGCCCTCATATCCAAGTCCCACGAAGACATGGGAACCTTCAGCAGCCTCATTCTCCTCCCTATGACCTTCCTGGGAGGGACCTTCTTCTCGTTGAGCCAGGTCCCTGAAGCCCTGAGGTTCGCCCTTTACGCCTTCCCCCTCACCCATTCGAGCCTCTGCATCAGGGCCGCCGTCCTGGAGCAACCTTTTCCGTGGACTTCGTTTCTGGTCATGGTGGGGTTCTTCGGTGTTTTTTCCGCCGGATGCTATCTGGTCTTGAAGCGGGCCAGCATCTAGATAAAGGCCAGAACTGTATAAAAATTATTTGATAGAATGTGCAAGATGGTACATCTAAGAGGTCGGTTGGATATGATCGGGAACGTATACAGAGACCTAGGATCTTTCACCCGCGACGCCCAGGATATCTACAACTGAAGCAGAAGTTACATAGCCGGCGTTGTGGGAAACGATACCCCAGAGGATCGGATCAGAAAGCGATGTGTCATAGCGACGGGGGACTTGAGCTTGGCGGATATGCTGAGGTTCAAGAACAATCCGCTGAAGGCAGGGCTCGAAGCCCTGGAAAAGGGCGCCGGGATTTATGTTGACATAAAGATGGTGTAGGCGGGCGTGGTTAAAAAGGGGAGAGCAAAGAAAGGCTTAGACGAACAGACGTGCCATCAATCACACTAGTGGGAACCCGGGGTGGGACGCCCATAGCCGTGGCTTCTATGAACGAGACCCTATTCTTATTCTAACTCGATCTGATTTTATGAGAAGGGGCATCTCCGTTAGAAGATCAAAATGGCCCCTTAGTTTGATTCTCTTCTATATATCCGCCCACCATTCAAGCGTTCTTCTCGAATAGGCTCCTCTTCTCCTCCTCCACTATCCCGTAAAGGGCCTCGGAACTTAGCCCCGATATGGGGTAGTATCGTCCCCCAGTCACATCGGCTACATCTCTGCAGTACCCGAGCCTCATATCCATGAAGGACGACTCCACCACCTCGGTATCGATCACGATGGTGTGGACTCCGGCCTCTTTCGTCCTCTCCGAAATCTCCTTGATCTCGTCTCGGATGATCCCCCCAAGGGAGACGTTAGCCCTGCCGTCGGAGATCAGGACCATCATAGGTTTAGCCTCTATGTCCTTCGTTATCTCGGTCTGCAGGAGCTGCAATCCTTTGGATAGGCCCGCAGATAAGGGGGTCCTGCCGCCCGTCGGGAGCTCACTGAGTCTGCTTAGAGCCTGGTCGACGCTGGTGCAGGGAGGCAGCAGCAGCTCCGCGTCCTTTCCCTTGAAGGCTACCAAGCCGATCTTATCCCTCTTCTGGTAAGAGTCCATCAGCATCGAGAGGACGGCGCCCTTGGCGCTCTCCATCCTCCTGACAGCGCCCATGGATCCGCTGGCATCCACTACGAAGACAACTACAGCCGAGGTCTTCCTCACCCTCTCCTTCTCCCTGATGTCCTGGCCATGAACTTTGATGGCGTTACTCCCCTCTCTTGAGATCTGATAGGGTGCAGCAGCTCTAATGGTGGCATCGATGGCGATGTCTCTCCCCTCTTGAGGCATCCTATGACGGATGTATCTACCCGATCCAGAATGGACTAAGGTGTTCATCCTCCTGCCGCTGGTCTTCCTGCGCGGTGTTCTGTCCCTTCGCCGAGGCACGTCGATCTGGCGGACGTCGATCGGGTTACCGATATCGAATATCTTCTCCCGTCCTTCAGAACCTCCTTCACAAACGTCGCAGTCCTGTTCTTGAGGCTTCTCATGGGGTTGATCATCTCGCCTATCCTGTTTTTGAGGTTTCTTCTTTTGCTGATCCTGATGCTTCTCCATCGACTTTTCCAGCCTCTCTTTGTTGAGCGTCGGCGGCTCAAAGGGCCTGCTCCTCATCCTGTGGGCGAGGGCCAGCTCCATAGCTCTTCTCACGTCCTCTTGGTTCACCTCGGCCCTACCCTCGAAGGACGCTATCGTCTTGGCTGTCCTGGATATCACGATCTCCGCCCGATGGGTCTTGACACCCAGGTCGACGCAGGTTGAGGCCACGGTTCTCAGGAGGTCGTCGTCCATGGTAACATCTCTTAGAATCTTCTTTGCCTCGACGATCCGCTTTCTCAGCTCCTCCTGGGAAGTCTCGAACTCCTGGGCGAAACCGTTGGGGTCGGCCTCGAACCTCTCGGCTCTCTTGGCGATCTCCATCCTCATTTCGACGTCGTCGATCCCGGCCACGTTCACCTGGAGGCCGAACCTGTCCAGGAGCTGGGGGCGGAGCTCCCCCTCTTCAGGGTTCATCGTCCCCACCAAGATGAACTTGGCCGGGTGGGCGACGGAAATGCCTTCACGCTCTACGATATTTACGCCCATGGCGGCGGAGTCGAGGAGGACGTCGGCGACGTGGTCGTCGAGGAGGTTCACCTCGTCGATATAGAGGATGCCTCGGTTGGCCGCCGCCATAATCCCCGGCTCCAGGGCTTTGATCCCCTCTTTGATCGCCCTCTCGACGTCAAGAGATCCCACGACCCTGTCCTCCGTCGCTCCCAGGGGTAGATCGACGACGGGTGCCCTCCTAACGGCTGACTTCATCTCCCCGGCCTGGAGCCGCTCGAAACAGAGGGCGCACATATCCTCGGCATCGGAAGGGTTGCAGTTGAAGGGGCAGCCTTCGGCGACGTAGATCTCATCTAGAAGATCTGCCAGGGCCCGGACCGCCGTCGACTTTGCCGTCCCTTTATCGCCCCTTATAAGAACGCCTCCTATCCGGGGGTTTACAGCGTTCAGGATGAGGGCGAGCTTCATGTCGTCCTGCCCGACGATGGTGGTGAAGGGGATCGTCCGTCTCTTTAGGTGATGCATTTGGTATCTCCCATTTATTGACGAGTGACACCAAGTTACACCATTACATATATGTTTCTACTTTGTAACAAGATAATAGAATTTAAATCTGATAGATATGAAATTCTCGCGGTGCAGTCTTACAATATAATATAAGGTTGTGGAAGTCGCTACCGACATATTATAACGAGCTTCCACCGCCTAAGGGCTCCCACTGGTAGCTCCGACTAATCGTGGGACCGGAGTTAGCAGAGACAGTAGAGACCTTCACAAGGACCCGATCAGATATCCGGATAGACGAAGAGCCTGTCTTTGGGATAATCCTGGCCCAATAAGCTCATATACTCCTCATGAACGACGGCTGGATCCAGCTCTATATCAGGATGGAAGATCTTCGCCCAGTATGTCAGGCCTACTACGCTGTTAAGCCCAAAATGCATCGGCCAGTAGCATACATAGACTCGACCGCTCTTCGCCGCTGATACTTCATCCGCTCCGGGCCTCGCCTTGATCTCGTCCACCTCTGCCCGGAGATCGGCTGTATCGCTCCATCCCAGACTGGACGTCGATTTTATCTTTATTATCACGTCGGGGTTTTCTGATACTATCCACTCCCATTCTACCTTTGGATATTCCGTAAGGTCTCCTGCGATATTGCTGCCGCCTGCGATCCGGCAGAGGTCGTTGGAGGCAGAACCATTTCCGTATGAGCTGAGAGATCCTAGCCCCTGAACTGAGCTCGATTCGATGTAGACTCGGGGCCTGTCGAGACCCTCCACAGAGGCCTTGACCGCTCCCTCCTTACTACCGATCCAATGCGAGACAGCCTCGGCCTCTTTCTCCCTTCCGAGCACTACACCCAGCTTCTTGATTTCGTCTAGGAGCGTCTCCTGTCTGAAGAAGTCAAGCCCGATCGGGGTGATATTTTCGAATGACGAAAGGCTCTCTTCGACAGCGAAAACGCCCTGAGGACGGTCTGGGTAGACGTAACCGATAACGACTATGTCGGGGACGATGCTATCGGAGTCGCCCATGGAAAGGGAGCCTATCTTCTCATAATCGAACTCTCTCCACGATCCGATGAGCTCACGGTCACCGAGGTTCGGGAAGCGTTCGGAATCTCTCAAGATTATGTCGGTAACACCGACTATCTTGCTTCCGGCTCCAAGAACCTCGACCGCTTCGGCTGCGTCACTGTTGAGGACTATGATCCTGTTGACAGGCATCTCAATCGTAACGGTCCTTCCCGCAGAGTCAGTTATGGTTCTAGGGTATCCTTCACCCTCAGGGACGAGGCTCGAAGTCTGGGATGCAGCTGACGCTAGGGATGAGGTCAGCAAAATCAGCGCTAAGATAGCGCAAAACCACTTTGCTATCATATCAAAACCTCTTAGCCATTATTTCACCATTAAAGCCCCATAGATAATAAATCTTATGATGATTATATAACTATTTAGCCATTCCAATTAAATAGTTATTATCTAATGTTATAAATGGTCAAAAAGATTATATCCAATTAGATTGATTCAGCTTCCCGTATCCGTTAATATGGGTGATATGATGAAGTTAAACTCATTGGTAATTCTATTCATCCTACCTATCGTGATAGGAGTATCTGCCATAGCGTCATCCTCGGATAATGACGCCTATCCTCGCATAATAGTCGATTCATCAGGACAGGAAGTAACGATCTATAAGCCCCTTGAAAGGATCGTGGTGTTCAACAGCGAGACCGTCGAAACGGTAAGATCCTTGAAAGCCCAGGATAAGATCATCGGAGTCGGCAGGTTTACCCTGGAAAATCCGGCCTACTTCCCGGAGCTATCCCGGCTTCCTGGGGTCGGCTCAGTATGGACTCCAGACATCGAGGCGGTCCTGGAGCTACACCCCGACGCTGTCTTCGTCTATGGGACCTTCATGAAATCCTCGGTCGACGAGATCCAGGATATCCTTAAGGCCGCAGATCCGAACCTGGTGGTGATCAGGGTAGATTGCTACATCCCCGAAAGCTACGAGGAGGAGGTGAGGATCTTGGGGCATATCCTGGACCGCGAAGAGGAAGCAGAGGAGTTCCTCGAGTTCTATAGAGGAGCTATCGGCCCCATCGAGGCCATTGTCTCCGTGCTTGATGAAACCGATAAGCCTGCCATCTATTTCGAAAGCTGGGGCGATTTCAGGACTGCGACCCAGGGGGCGGGCTACCACGATAAGCTGGTGATGGCGGGGGGGAATAACATCTTCGGAGATCTCGCCCTATCCTACACTGACATAGATCCTGAGAGCGTCATCGAGAGGAACCCCGAGATCATCGTCAAGCTCTGCGGGGCCGGTAGCAGGAACTTTGGTGGCTACGGCGAGGATGACCCCTCTCAATTGGAGGGACTGAGGGAGGAGGTCGTTTCCCGGCCCGGTTGGGGAACCCTCGATGCGGTCGAGAACGATCGAGTCTATATCCTCTCCAACGACATCCTCGGCGGGGCCCGCCATTTCATAGGGATCGCATACCTGGCGAAGCTTTTCCATCCAGAGCTCTTCGCTGACCTCGATCCTGCGGCCGTCCATCGGGAGTACCTCAGCAGGTTCCAGGGGCTGGATTTCCGGGGCGTATACGTGTACCCTGAGATATTAATATGACCAATTAAGCTCAAATCTGGTCATATTTATGAGCAAAGTTGAAACGATGTCAGAAGACGGAGTGATAGAAGCCTCCAGCATCAAGGAGGAGTACAGCCAGTTCGTCGGCCGCAAGATCCTCTTGATCTTCGCATCTCTGGTTGGGATCGTGGCCCTGGCGGGGGTGGCGGCCACCCTCGGTTCCGCCAACATAACGCCGGTCGAGGTCTATACGGCTATCCTGGCCCGGTTCTTTCCCGGGACCTTCGAGACGACGAACTTCATCGATACCATCGTCTGGAAGCTCCGGCTCCATCGGGTATTGATGGCTATCTTCGCCGGTATGGGGCTCGCCGTCGCCGGGGCCGCGATGCAGGGGATATTGAGGAACCCCCTGGCGAGCCCCTTCACCTTGGGGATCGCCTCTGCCGCCAGTTTTGGGGCATCCCTGGCCATCATCATGGGGGCGGGGTTCGTAGGCGGCCAGTGGCTCATCGTCGGAAACGCTTTCGTCTTCACCATGCTGGCATCGATGACCGTCTACGGCCTCGCAAGATACAAGGGGATTACCTCGGAGACTATGATCCTGGCGGGGATAGCCATCATGTATTTATTCAGCGCTATGACCTCCTTCCTGCAGTACATCGGAAAATCCGAGCAGGTCCACGAGGTGGTATTCTGGATGATGGGAAGCCTCGGCAGATCCTCCTGGGACAAGGTGGGGATAATAGCTACTGTGACCGTCGTCTGCACCCTCATCCTGATGTACTACTCTTGGGATATCAACGCCCTGGGGGCAGGAGACGAGACTGCGAAGAGCTTAGGCGTCAGCGTCGAGTTCGTCAGGGTCTTCTGCATGATGCTGGCATCTCTCATCACCGCCAGCGTCATCTGCTTTACCGGGACGATCGGGTTCATAGGCCTCGTCGCCCCCCACATCACCAGGATGATGGTGGGTGGGGACCATCGGTTCCTCATCCCGGCTTCGGGGCTCGTGGGGGCCCTACTGCTCCTGGCTGCCGACACCGTCGCCAGGACGATATTCGCTCCCGTCATCCTCCCGGTAGGGATCATGACAGCGTTCCTGGGAGTCCCGTTCTTCATCTATCTATTCCTGAGAAGGAGGAAGGATTATTGGTAAAGATAACTATCAAAGATCTAAGCTTCAGCTACGGCAGCCGCAGCATCCTCGAAGACCTGAACCTGACAGTCGGCGACTCGGAAATCTTAAGCCTCGTAGGCCCCAACGGCTCCGGCAAGACGACCCTGATAAAATGCATCGACCGCATCTTGAAGCCAAAGGGGACTATTCTCCTCGATGGCGGGATCGACCTCCAAAGCCTCAGCCGTCATGAGGTGGCCAAGTACTTAGGGTATGTCCCCCAGTCCACGACCAGAGCCCTCACCACCACCGTCTTCGACACCATCTTGATGGGGAGGAGACCCCATATGGGATGGAGGGTTAAAGTTCAGGACATCGACCGGGTTGTTGAGATGATGAAGCTCCTCCACGTCGAGGAGTTCGCCCTAAAGGACTTCTCCGAGCTTTCCGGGGGCCAGAAGCAGAGAGTTCTCATCGCCCGAGCTTTATGCCAGGAGCCGAAGGTCCTCCTCTTGGACGAGCCGACGTCGAACCTGGATGTGAAGCACCAGCTTGAAGCCCTGGATACGGTCAGGTCGATCGTCAAGAAGACCGATATCTCCGCGGTGATGGCGATCCACGACCTGAACCTGGCGGCACGATACTCCGATGTCCTGGTGATGCTGAAGGGCGGGAGGGTTCACGCCGTGGGCGATCCCTTCTCCCTTCTTACGGAGGAGAATATCAGAACAATCTTCGGAGTTGAGGCGGCGGTGATGAGGGACCTGGACAGACCTTACGTCGTGCCGATCAAGTCTCTGAACGCCGAAGCTGTCTGAATCATAGTCACAAGAAAGGATGGTGAGCTCCTTTCGTTGTGGTCTTTCCATGCACCTTTGCTTCTTGTTTTGTGGAAACAAGTGGTCACTGTCGATCCTAGATTCCGAGCTTCTAGATGCTTTAAAGTTACGCTGACGTCAGTCCAGATCCAGATCTACATTTCAGCAATCCTTTTGAGATAAGGATGGAAGTTGTTGCTCTTTATGGGTGCGATTACAAAATACCAGTAGGCACTGATTGATTGATTAGGTTTAGATCTGCAGATAACTCACACAACAGATTTTTTTTTATGTAAGAATATATGTGCTTTGGTTTTACGATATAGTTATATATTGAGATATAATCATATGAATCCTAAATCAAATATGATTATATAAGTTATAGGTGTATAATTATGGGACGAGTGGCTTTGATATTGGTTATGATGTCATGCCTATCGATGGCAGTCACACCAGCAATTGCAGCTGAGTATCCCCTGGGTATCTTCGGAAACGCAAATATGGATGGGACAATCGACGAAGCAGACATAGAATACGTCAGGGGGATTATCGATGGAAGATACGAAGCCACACAGCTGGCGGATGCCAACCGCGACGGCAAAATCGATGAGGACGACATCGCTCATATAGAGAGGATAATCAGTGGAGATGAGAGTAGTCTGACTCTCAATACATTCAGCATCCACGAGGAAGCCAAAGTAGTTACTGTGCACAAACCGGTGGAAAGGATAGTGGTATTAGCGATATCTGGTGGAGAAGCGATAAGGATAGTCAATTCTGCAGATAAGGTAGTAGGCGTCGGTAGCGGGTTTTCTGAAGATAAGAATAAGGCGATTTTTCCCCACCTCAGCCAGCGTCCTCAAGTAGGAACCTGGTCAAATCCCGATATTGAGGCGATAGTCAGCCTCAATCCCGATCTTGTCATCGCAGATGTCAGATGGCCAGATCCAGAGCTTCTTGAAGATAAGCTCCAAGGATTTGATATCCCTGTTGTGAGAATGGGGTTTACATATCCTGATTTCTCCATCCAAGAAATGATAGCCCTCGGATACATCTTGGATGAAAGGGATTCAGCTGTGGAGTTCGCTGAATTCATGATAGGGCATCTAAACCTGATCGATAATCGGCTCAGTACGCTATCCGAAGGAGAAAAGCCAAGAGTATATCCGATGTACAGCATATACAAGCCGGGCTCTGAAGGTTCCATTGTGCACATGTTGTGTCACAGGGCCGGTGGCATAAATGTGGCCGCCGATCTAAGAGGCGGTACTGGTGGGATGTATCCAGAGATAGATCCTGAGTGGCTTATTGTCGCTGATCCCGAGGCGATCTTCCAGTGGAGCTCTCCTGGAGGCTATAATGTCGACGACCCCTCGAAGATGGAAGAGGAATGGAAGAGGATAACCAGCACTCCTGAATTGGCCGATGTAACTGCGATAAAGGATCAGAGGGTTCTTCTACTTACTACGGAGATCACCAGCAGACCATGTTGGTTCGTTTCTCTAGCACATATTGCAAAATTCTTGCAACCTGATATCTTCGAGGATCTAGATCCACAAGCAGTTCATCAGGAGTACCTGACCAGATTCCAGGGGTTGAATTACGACCTTGACGAGCATGGAGTGTTTGTATATCCGCACTTTTCATGAGGCTTAGCTTGGGTGTTATAATATGAAAATAACCTGCATAGTAGGAAAATCTTACCTACCTATAATTGCTAAGGCGACCAAACGCCTGGGATTCGAGCTGGCACTCTACTCCACACAGCGCCTCGACGATCAGCCCGGCCGGCTGGAAGATGCCCTGAAGTCCTGCGAAGAGTCGGACCTGATATTCATTCACAGAGGGGGAGATGCGATCTGGGATGAGATCGACCCTCAGTTGAAAGATATGGGAGAAAGGATTCCCATCGTCTGCCTGGGTTATGATCCATCTTACTGGCTTCTCTCCACCGCTCCGGCCCAGGTGGTGGTCACGGCGAACGCTTACCTCACTTACGGTGGAGAAGGGAACGTCTTTAACATGTTCCTCTACCTCTGCAAAGAGCTGCTCTACGTGGATAACGCTTTTGATCCTCCTCGTCCTCTGCCCTGGGAAGGAGCGTATCATCCGAGGGCACCCCGCGCCTTCGAGAGCATCGGCCAGTATCTGGAGTGGTACAAACCTGATGAACGACCTACAGTTGGCCTCCTCTTCTCTCGTTTCTCCTGGGCAAACGACCTGGTAGACGTTGAAGATGATCTGATCAGAGAGCTAGAGGAGCAAGGAATGAACGTCATCCCGGTATTCTGCTACTCAGTCCGGGATGTGGAGCTCGGGACCAGGAGCATGGCCGAGGTGGTCTCAGATTACTTCCTCGAAGATGACAAACCCCGCATAGACGCCATGGTGAAGACCGTCCCTTTCTTCCTTGGTCAGGATGTAAAAAGCATAGGGGAGGCGAAGAGCAACCAAACGGGGATCTCACTGTTGAAGAGGTTGAACGTTCCTGTCTTTGAGCCGATCCTATCCTACCACATGAGCCTGGAAGAGTGGGAAACCGGCATCGGCCTTTCAAACGACATCGGCTGGTCCGTGGCCATGCCGGAGTTCGAGGGGATGATTGAACCGATCATCATAGGCGCAGGATCGAGTCGAGGTGAATACGAAGAGAGAACGCCGATACCAGATCGCTGCGAAAAACTAGCTGGAAGGGTCAGGAAGTGGATAGCTCTGGCCAAGAAGCCGGTCTATGAGCGAAAGGTGGCCTTCATCTTCCACAACAACCCCTGCGCCTCTGTGGAGGCGGCCGTAGGCGGTGGAGCCCATCTCGACACTATCGAGAGCGTGGCCCTCATCATGAAGAGGATGGTGGATGCGGGCTATTCCCTGGAAGAAAACCCCGAGACAGGTAAAGAGCTGATAGATACGATAATGGAAAGGAAGGCCATCTCTGAGTTTCGCTGGACCCCCATCGAGGAGATCGTCGCCAAGGGAGGCGTCCTGGCATATCAGACGAAGGAGGAGTATGAGAGCTGGTTTGTCAACCTCACTCCCCAGGTAAAAGATCGGGTATGCGAGGCCTGGGGAAACCCTCCCGGAGAGGAGAAGGACGGCATCCCCGCCGCCATGGTCTACGACGGAAAGATCGTCGTCACCGGCGTAGATTATGGCAACAGCGTCGTTGCAGTCCAGCCGAAGAGGGGCTGTGCAGGCACGAGATGTGACGGCCAGGTCTGCAAAATCCTCCACGACCCGGACGTTCCGCCCACCCACCAGTACATGGCCACATACCGATACCTGGAGGAGACCTTCGGTGCTGATGTTCTGATCCACGTGGGAACCCACGGAAACCTCGAGTTTCTTCCAGGCAAAGGGGTTGGCCTCTCAAGGAACTGCTATCCGGATATCTGCATCGGGACGATCCCTCATCTGTACATCTACAACGCCGACAACCCCCCCGAGGGGACGATCGCAAAAAGGCGAAGCTACGCCGTTCTGGTGGATCATATGCAGACGGTGATGACTCAAGGCGGGCTTTATGATGAACTTCTGGAGGTGGACCGGCTTCTCGGCGAGTACGAGACGGCAAAGCATGACCACGGACGATCCCACGAGCTGCGACATCTGTTGGTCGACGCCATCAAAGCCTCCAACCTCGACAAAGGGATGAAGCTTGCAGAGGATATGCCCCTCGAAGAGATAGTGACCCGGGCTCACAACGAGCTGAGCCGGGTCAGAAATACACAAATCGATTCGGGGATGCATATATTCGGTCGGCTTCCTGAAGGAGAAAGGCGGGTTGAGTTCATCAACTCAGTGATGCGGTTTGAGGGAAGCGGGGTCCCCTTAAGAGGGACGGTAGCTGATATGATGGGCCTCTCCATGGAGGAGCTTCTCGCCGACCAGGGTGCCGTAAACGAGCGATACGGCAGGTCTCACGGCCAGCTTCTGGAGACGATCGACGGCCTCTGCAAGAGGCTCATCAAGATCTATCTGGAGGGGGACGGAGCACGACTTGATGAAGTTCTGGGCCTTTCCGTTTCAGGTTATGAGCTGAGGCTGGAGGCGATACGGGAGAAGGTCCTGGACCTCCAGGCCCGGATAGAGGCCTCTCTGGAGATCGAGGCTCTCCTGAACGGCATGGACGGTGGCTACGTCGAAGCTCTGCAAGAGGCTCATCAAGATCTATCTGGAGGGGGACGGAGCACGACTTGATGAAGTTCTGGGCCTTTCCGTTTCAGGTTATGAGCTGAGGCTGGAGGCGATACGGGAGAAGGTCCTAGCCCTCCAGGCCCGGATAGAGGCCTCTCTGGAGATCGAGGCTCTCCTGAACGGCATGGACGGTGGCTACGTCGAAGCCGGTCCCAGCGGCCTGATCACCCGGGGGCGGGACGACGTTCTGCCCACGGGGAGGAACTTCTACTCCCTCGACCCCTACCGCGTTCCCACCAAAATCGCCTGGAAGGTGGGAGGGAAGCTAGGTCAAGCTGTCATCGCCAAGCACCTGGAGGAGGAAGGCTGCCATCCAGAGAATATCGCCTTTTACTGGATGTGCAGCGATATCATGTGGGCCGACGGAGAGGACATGGCTCAGATGTTATTTCTGTTGGGAACGGAGCCGGTCTGGCAGTCGAACGGTCGGCTGAAGGGCTTCAAGGTTTTACCTCTGGAGCAGCTTGGCCGACCCAGGATCGATCTGACCATCCGCGTATCGGGTATCACCCGGGACAACTTCCCAAACTCCATCGAGACGATCGACGAGGCGGTGCAGGCGGTGGCGGAGCTCGATGAGCCGTTGGAGATGAACTTTGTGCGCAAGCACACTCTCGAGAACCTGGAGAACGGTACGGCGAAGGACTGGCGAGAGGCTACGCTGCGGATCTTCGCGAGCAAGCCCGGAACATACCAGTCGGGAACAAACATGGCCGTCTACGCCAGCTCCTGGAAGGACGAGAAAGACCTCTCGGACATCTTCGTCTACTGGAACGGCTACGCCTACGGGAAGGGCGTCCCTGGCAAAGAGTCGCATCAGCAGTTTGTAAACACCCTCAAGTCTGTGGACGTGACCTACAACAAGGTCGTCAGCGACGAGTACGACCTCTTCGGATGCTGCAGCTACTTCGGAACCCATGGCGGCATGACTGCGGCGGCGAGGCACATCTCCGGAAAGGACGTGAAGGCCTACTACGGCGATACCAGGGAGCCGGAACACGTGGAGGTTCGGGACCTGGCCGACGAGGTAAGACGTGTGGTCAGGACGAAGCTTCTCAACCCCAACTGGATCGAGGGGATGAAGAGGCACGGTTACAAGGGGGCCGGGGACATCTCGAAGCGAGTGGGCCGGGTCTACGGCTGGGAGGCTACGACCTCTGAGGTCGACGACTGGATCTTCGATGATATCGCCCGGACCTTCATCATGGACGAGGAGAACCGTCAGTTCTTCCAGGAGAACAACCCCTGGGCGATGGAGGAGATGGGCCGCAGGCTCCTGGAGGCGGAGCAGAGGGGCCTATGGAAGGCCGATCCCGAGGTTCTCGACGCCCTGAAGTCGCTATACCTTGAGATCGAAGGCTGGATGGAGGATAGGATGGGCGACGTCGGCGGCGAGTTCCAGGGCGGGGCGATCGACGTGGTGACCGCAGACGAGGTGGCGGCTTGGAAGGAGAAGATGTCAAAGATGCTGGGGGCGTGAAAGAGCCACAGAATCGAAGTTATTACTTCAAGAGCGTCGAGGGTTCAGTTCATCCCCGACATAAAGGTCGGGGTATTCGCTACCCTCCGCCATCCCGACCTAAACTCCGCATGTTTAATAACCATGCGGGCTAAATAGGACAACATTAAGCCTAATTATGCCTGATACATAGTTATAATTTTATTAACTAGGCATCCAGTTTTTTCGCTATCATTGGGGCCATCGTTATTAATTGCCCCGGAGTTTAGGTCCCGAAGTTATAAAACGTTGAGGATCTCTCAACCCGCAACCACTCATCGTCCGATTTCGTTCGAATGCTATCTCTTCCGAAGGCCTGTCCGTCGTTCTCCGTTCCATGATGAAATCCTTTGCAATGAAGAATCTACAAAATTTTATATAACACAATTACAGTTAAGATTATAACTAATGGGATGTTTGCCAGTAATATCATATAACGATTTCATGCAGATGTGAGGGATTATATGAAGAACTTGAGCTATATTTATAGGACTATGACGTTATGCGTCTGCCTGTTGATGATGGGGGTCTCTGCCGCGGGGGAGGGATCGGTCCCCGGCGACCTGGACGGGGATATGATCGTCTCCGCCGGGGAGTTGGAGGCGGCGAAGGGATCCCTCGAACGAGGAGATTTAACCGATGAAGAGCTGGATCTGATAAAGAGGATCCACGAAGAGTATCCCAGGACCGTCGTCGACTTCAGCGGGAAAGAGGTGACGATCTACAGGCCCGTGGAGAGGGTCGTCTGCACGGCGAGCCAGCATATAGAGAGCCTGAGGTCCCTGCGGGTTCCTACAAAGACGATCGTCGGGATCCCCGAGGGGGCGAACATGGAGGCGTACTTCGCCGAGTTTGCGAGCGTTCCCTCCATAGGCCACTTCTACGAGGCGGACGTGGAGAAGATCCTGGAGCTCCAGCCTGACCTGATCATCGCCCACCCCGGTCCAGGACCTGGAGGAAACTCCCTGGAGGAGCTCCTGGGGAGGATGAGGGGATCCGGGGTTCCCGTCATCTCTTTGAACTGCAACATCCCCGAGACCTACCCCGACGAGATGAGGGCCCTGGGGAAGATCTTCGAGAGGGAGGAGGAGGCCGAGGAGTTCATCCGGTTCTACGAGGGGGTCTTGCAGGGGATAGCCGCCAGGACGGGATCGATCCCGGATGAAGGGCGGCCGAAGGTCTATACCGAGTGGAAACCCTCCAATACCAACTCGATCCTCGACATGGGCGCCGTGGAGATGGCGGGAGGGGTCCACATCTTCGCCGGAGGAAGGCCGGTGAGGGAGGTAGACTCCGAAGCGGTGATGGTATCCGACCCCGACGTCATAATAAGGCTCGTCTGGGACCGGGATTACGACGCCATAGCCTCAGACGATATATCGAGCTTCACCGATGCCACCTCCGAGATCCTAGGCCGGCCGGAGCTTGCCGGCGTCAAAGCTGTGAAGGAAGGGAGGGTCTACGCCATGGCTTCCCCCTTCTGGACCTACCTTCCGGGGAGCAGCTGCAGGCATTTCATGGGGGTAGCCTACATGGCCAAGTGGTTCTATCCGGACCTCTTCGAGGACCTCGACCCTCAGGCGATCCACCAGCGATACCTGACCCAGTTCCAGGGGCTCGACTACGACCTGGAGGAGAGGGGTGCCTTCGTCTACCCCCCGCCCGCCTGAGATCTGGAGGCCCTCCATGAAGGTCACCTTCATATCGACGGTACCGGCCTCCTCCCTCGCCATGGCGGCCCGGGATCTAAAGGCCGAGTTCGGCCTCGACCTCGACCTGAAGATCTACTACCCCAGGGAGATAGACGAGGAGGTGGTGGACGATCTCCTCCTGGAGGATGACCTGAAGAGGTCGGACGCCGTCTTCGTAGATATTAGGGGAGAAGGGAGAGCGAGCGACCTCGTCTACACCGCCCTCAAAGATGAGAAGAACGCCGTGGTGAACCTCACCAGCCCCTTCTCCCGGATGATGAGGATAACGAGGCTCGGCTCCTTTTCGGGGTCGAGGGTGGCGGAGAGGATGAAGCCCGGGGAGGTGAGGGACCCCGAGGAGGTCTGGAGGCGGGTCCAGAGGGTGGAGGGTCTCATATCCGCCGCCGGGAAGGTCCTCCCGGTGGGGCAGATGAGGGACACGGCCAGCTACGTCAAGATCGCTAGGTACTGGAGGTACGGTGGCTCCGATAACTGCAGAAATCTCCTCCTCCATTTCCTCAGGGAGCATATGGGCTGCGACCTCCCCAAGGCCGGGGAGCCGAAAGAGGAGCCCCAGTACGGTATATACCATCCCGTCTTAGGGAGGTTCGACGACCTCGGATCCTACCTTGCCAGGTCCGGCTTCGATGAGAGAAGGCCTACGGTGGGTATCCTCCTCTACGGAAACCTACACTTCGACCAGTGCCAGTCTACTCTGAAAGCCCTGATGGACCGTCTAGGAGGCTACAACCTCATCCCCATCTACTCCGACGGGATCCACAACCTCCGGGCCATGAGGTCCCTCTTCTTTTATGACGGCAAACCCGTCATCGACGCCCTGGTGAACCTCACCTGGTTCCGGCTGAACGGAGGGCCCCTGGGAGGAGACCACCGGATGACTCGAGAGCTCCTCAGAGAACTGAACGTCCCCTTCTTCACCCCGGCCCCTATGTACAGCCGGGAGGTGGAGAAGTGGATGGAGTCTCCGACGGGGCTATCACCCCCCGAGGTGATCATGGCCGTCGTCTGGCCGGAGCTCGACGGGTCCATCGAGCCGATACCCGCCTGCGGCGTCCAGAGCTTCGATCTCGCCGGCATCGCCGCCCAGGAGGTGATCGCCATCGACGACCGGATCGCCAGGATCACCGCCAGGATCCGGGGGTGGGTCCGGCTCCGCCAGTTACCCAACAGCGAAAAGAGGGTGGTTCTGATAGTCTACAACTACCCACCGGGGGAGGCGAACCTGGGAAGCGCCTCTTACCTGGACGTCTTCAAGAGCACAGAAAGGCTCCTTATCAGGATGAAGGAGGCGGGGTACAGGGTCGACCTCCCCGATGAGCCCCTCCACCAGATCTTCTCGGACCGGGCCATCGTCAACTCCGGGACGTGGCTTCAGAAGGGTCTGACCTTCAGAACCTCTCCCTCCATGGGAGCGGAAGATTACGCCGGGATCTTCTCTACCCTCCCGGATTCGATGAGGTCGGATATTATCGGGTCCTGGGGCAGCCCCCCCGGAGACGTGATGGTCTGGGGCGGGGATATCCTCATCCCCGCCGTCGAGCTGGGGAACGTACTGGTCGCCCTCCAGCCCGCCCGACCCCCTCTGGGGGATCAGGACGGTCCAGCGGCGACCCACGACAAGACGAAGCCCCCCCACCACCAGTATGTCGCCTTTTACCGGTGGCTGGAGGATGTCTGGCAGGCCGACGCCGTCGCCCACGTGGGGACCCACGGCCTCGCCGAGTTCGTAAAGGGAAAGGAGGTGGGGATGAGCTCCTCATGCTTCCCCGACCTTCTCATCGGCGATATGCCCCACCTTTACTTCTATCACGTCGTCAACACCTCCGAGGTGGTGATAGCCAAACGGAGGCTCTACGGGACGACGATAGGCTACAACTCACCCCCCTACACCACCTCCGGCCTCTACGAGGGTTATCAAGAGCTCCAGGACCTCATCGACGAGCTATCCGAGGCGTCGGTCCAGGATCCGGGAAGGTGCCGAAGAGTCCGGGAGATGATATCAGCCAAGGCGAGGGAGCTTTACCTTGACGGCGACGACGTCGAGGCGCTCCACGGCCGCCTCCGCGAGATGAGACGGAGGATAATCCCCGACGGCCTCCACGTCCTGGGGGAGGGGTACGGCCCCGAGGCCATGAAGAAGTTTCTCGTCTTCGTCCTCAGATACGACCGGGAGGATCTTAAGTCCCTGAGCAGGATTCTGGCCGAGGCCCGGGGGATCGACTACGACCTCGCTATAAAGGACGGGTCAGGCTTCATTCGGGATCTGGCGGAGATCGACGATGAGGCTGGAAGGATCGTGGACGTCGCCTTCGACCTCTCACCGGAGGCGGCGGCCGCCGGGAGCAGCCTATCGAGGGGGGCGAAGTCGGATCTATTGAAGACCCTCAGATTCGGCCTCGATCTCGCGGAGAGGTACTCGCAGAACGGCTCCGAGGTGACCAACTTCCTCCGGGGGCTCGACGGCGAGTTCATAGAGCAGGGGGACGGAGGCGACGTGGTGAGGTCTCCGGAGATCCTCCCCACTGGAAGGAACCTCACCCAGTTCGATCCGACGAAGATACCTACCCCTTCCGCCTTGGAGAGGGGGGCAAAGATCGCCGAGAATACCCTCTCCAATTACCTCGAGAAGAACGGGGTCTACCCTGAGACGGCGGGGGTGATCCTCTGGGGCTTCGAGACTACGAAGACCGGGGGCGAGTCGGTGGGGCAGATCCTCCACTATCTGGGCGTCAGGGTCGAGAGGGCAGCCGGGACCTTCTCCCCCAGGCTCTCCATCGTCCCGCTGGAGGAGCTGGGCCGCCCCCGGATCGACTCTCTGGTGAATATATGCGGCTTCTTCAGAGACATGTTCCCGAACGTGGTGGAGCTCCTCGACGACGCCTTCAACCTGGTGGCAAAGCTCGACGAGCCAAAAGATATGAACTACGTCAGGAAACACTCCCTGGAGAACCGCGAGAGGCTCTTATCCGGAGAAGCCGGGGTCGGGGAAGAAGGCGGGTCTGACCTAGACGAGAAGGCCCTGGCAAGGATCGCCAACGGACGGATATTCGGCCCTCGGGCCGGCGAGTACGGGACGAGGATGCTCCCCCTCGTCGAGGACTCGGTCTGGAAGACCGAAGAAGAGCTGGCAGAGGTCTACGTCCAGTCGATGAGCTTCCTTTATGCTAAAAATCTCCACGCTGCAAGATGGGAAGGGGCTTACAGGTCGAACCTTGCCAGGGTCGACCTGGTATCTCAGGTGAGGGACACCACCGACCGGGAGATCGTCGACCTAGACCACTACTTCGAGTACTTCGGAGGTCTCTCCAGCGCCGTCCGGATCGCGCGAGGGAGAAGCCCTGAGATGCTCATCTCCGACACCACCGGCGAGGCGATAGTGACGGAGGATGCAAAGGACGCGGTGACCCGAGGGGTCAGGACGAGGCTCCTCAACCCCAGGTGGATCGACGGAATGCTGAAGCACGAGGTCCACGGAGCCCAGCAGGTGGCAGAGAGGGTAGAGAACGTCCTGGGGTTGGCCGCCACCGCCCACGCCGTCGAGGGCTGGATCTGGTCTTCCATCGCCGATAGGTACATCTTCGACGATGAAGTCCGCGAGAGGCTCCTGGAGAACAACAGGTTCGCCGCCGTCGAGGTGGCACAGCGGCTCTTGGAGGCGGAGAAGAGGGGTTACTGGGAGGCGACCGCCGAGGAGATGGAGAAGCTGAGGGAGGCGTATCTGGAGATGGAGGGGGATATCGAGGATAATATCGGGGAGGTGTGAAGGGTTCTCGAGGATCTCTACGGCCCTCCGGATACCGAACCTCCACCCCTACAGATGCTGACCCTCCATCTCCCCGTCGCCGAGGGATAATGCAAGAAATCTTTTGCTTTATCTATATATTTAACTTGTAGTATCGGAAAGGACGAATCGGGAAGTCCCCATCCTTCAGGGTGGGGATGAAAGCGGAGTCCTTCCCTTTGTTTCTGCTAACCGATAACTATTTAATGGAATGATGGGATGTACACATTCTGGTAAATCCAATGAAATACAAGCTCAACCGATCTGCACATTCTGTGTACTCACTTCACTATCACTTAGTGGTAGTCATCAAGTACCGAAGGAAAGCACTCTATGACGAAGCGATTCGTGAGAGGCTAAAGCAGATCATTTGGAGTTTGTCGGACGAACTTGGAATAGAAATACTCGCACAGGAACCTGCTGAAGATCACCATCATATATTGTTCACAGCGACGCCCACAACCAACTTATCTACCGTCGTGA